>JBDNGT010000311.1:0-5086 GCA_041689145.1 Geopsychrobacter sp.
CAGAACACTTAGATCCGCTCGACTGAGGAGTAGGAGACTCTTATAGGCTAAGTTGGATTGACTCATAGTTCCCCCCCCGCTGTGTTCTTTCGATAAAAATCCTGCGCCCAACGCGCCTTAATGCCAGTCTGGTTCTCAGGACGGCTAAACTTGAGTAGGTCGTTTAACAGATTGGCATAATTAACGCCGGAGTTCCCTTTGGATTCAACCAATTTCAACAAGGGACGGACGATTCTGCAAGCCTCAGCAACCGAATGACAGGCCAACAACCGCCGAAATTTAGCCTTGGCCTGGTCATCGGTATTGCCATCCTGATAACATCGGGCGATGGCCTGACCGATTGAGACGGACCCGTTTTTTTGGGCCTTCGCACGGGCTATAGCCGCCCCGATAGTCGCATAAGGTAGCCGATTATCCTCATCCTCCAAGTTAACACCTTTAAACCCTGCGAGAACTTCCCAGCTTTGATATTCAGTGGCCGGGTTATCGGCCCTCGGTAGTGCGGCCCTTATCCCATTATTGTCCTGCCAGCGATTGATGGCATAACTGACAAACCCATGTCCTTTGCTGACCGTTTTTTTGTCGCTATGTGTTGTTCCAATAGTTTCCACGCTCATGCGGCCTCCTCCTTATGAGAGAGTTTCAAATATTTACCAAGATTGGGTCGATTTTTAGCCCACGCATCCAGTTGTCGGGCGGTATCTTTGGGGCAGTAGATGTCGTAGACTTTATGGACGAAACTTGCGAAAGCCGGTCGCATGGCGCGTGTTTTTTCAGCGTTGCCACATGCGAGCGTCAACTCCTGAAACCGCCGCTCACAGAGTTGCCAAAAAAGATTGCTCGCTAGAGCCGCCTTCCCCTTACCCTCCATTTTTAGGTCTTTAAGGTAGGAGATGGTTGTTCCATAAACCATTTTGGATAGCCTATCCAGTTCCTCCATTTCTATTTGGAGATCTACAAACCACGGCTCTCCTAAATCTGAACTGTAGAGTGTAACCACCGATTCAACATAGTCATCCGCACCTGAGATGAATTGTTTGTTAGTCATCCCACCACTGACTCGCAGCCCCCCTGACCAAAGTCCGAACGAAGGTACTTGCGCTTTGGCGCGTTCAATACCAAAGAGGAGTTGAACGCAGTCGAATTTGTTGGTGCTTGTCTGTGAAAAAAAGCTCAGCAAAGAGGTCAACATCCGCCAAGGTCGCCTATCAGGATCAACCCACATCACCTTTGGGTCCTTCCCTGAATAATTCACGGCGATACTGGGATCGCTGCCGCCCTCTTTATAATCAGGGTGAGCCAGGCCCTCGGAATAATGCAGGCCTTTTTCAGTCAACAAGCAAAACTGAGAAACTGGCACCAATCTCCCCATGAGACTGGCTTTGTGTCTCTTGGCTACCTTGTCGTTTTCCCCAGAGGGCATCAGTTCCCAAGGCGCTGTGCCTAACCCTTGGGAATAAACTCTCAATAAAGAAATTTGTTGCAGAGTAAATAGGTTGAGCCACAAGGTTCCCAGCAATGATTCTCCCTGTAAAAAGCTATGCAGGTATCCTCCTCTCCCTAGTGAGGGTCCAGGCAAACTTACAGACGGTTTTCCTTTAGGATTCCGTTTGCCTTGGTACCCTTCAGAAAGGCAAACAGAGTTATCTGCTTTACCACCCAAACCAAACCCCATCAATTGAACTACCAGTACGGCCTTGTCAGCATCAGTTAACACCCTTTCCCTTTGACCCTGAGTCAACACAGGTGCGTTTCCTGATGAAATTTCAGCCAGAACATCGCCATAATTTCTCTCTGCGGCGATACTTATAGAAGGCATTTGTAAAAAAGGCTTATCTCCATAAAGAAAAAAACGGTCATGCCACTTATCCATATATTCCAGACATTTTTCAGCCAGGCCTTGCGGCTGCAGGGTGGCCCAATCCTGATCATCGGCGGGAGTACACGCTGATTGTGCGATAGCCAGTAGAAGTTTGGTCAGCGCGATTTTCTGTATAGGGTTGCCTCCTAAGGCCCGATATTCTATGTGACTAAATATCTGCCTCAGACTAACGATCCCCACGTCCACGATAGGAATCCACTGTTCATCAATCAGATTGAAGTGATTTTCTTTCATTCTATGCGCTCCTTATCTCTTGATAGCCTGATAGCCAAGCGTTGCATCGTAGGTCAGACGGTATGTGTCGTTTATCACGCTATTGTCGAAGGTTTTCAGTAGTCCGCTTTCAGCCACAAGAGCCACGCGCAGACTGGCAATCTCATCGTCTTTCCCCCGCCCCAGATAGAAATAATCTTCAAGCCAATCAATCTCTTTTTTGCTTACTGCTTTGGGGGCAAGATAGTTAGCCGCCTTGACGGTGCTTTGTATGAGGGTGGCCGTGACCTTGCGCCATTCGTTCCGGGGTAAAGATCGTCCATCAAAAGGTACCCAAAGCTTCTCACCGTTCAACAACGTCACCCAAGTACCCTTCTTTTGTTGATCTTGCTGGCACGCTCGAATCAATAACACCTCAACCGATATCTGATCGCTATAACGAGTCTGGGCGTTTTCATCGGAGGGAGCTGAGCCAACTGAGGACAACCCGTGTAAAGCTAAGCGTTCCAGTGTGTTCTTCTTTTTTTCCCCCTGTTGCAGATGTTTCTGCATCGCTTCACTTTCATTGACCTTCTGACGGTAGGTATCTTCGATTAATCCGCGAATTTGGCCGGGTAGTTTGATTCTGGTCACGTCCTGCCACACCTCAAGACTGCGGCACAGAATATATGGCTCATAAACCTTTGCCGTCGCACCAAACGCTTCTTCTGGGGCATCAATCGCGATATCCAATTTAGGGGCAATAAGCCAAACTTCTCGCTTGGCTGTCCGTGGTCGACAGGTATCGCTATGCCGCCACAATCGACCTATCCGCTGGAGGAGCATGTCGGTGGGGGAGATGCGGGTTACGAGAAAGTCTGCGTCGATATCGAGGGATTGCTCTAGGACTTGGGTTCCAACAAGAATGCGGCCTTGCTGTTGCCGGGTCTTGGACCCGCTTTTGCCAAAATGGTCCACCCATATTTCTTCATTGCTGGCGCGATCTTTTTTAGTGAAACGTGAGTGTAGCAATCCGCAGGAAATATCCATTTCCTTGGCACGGGCCGCAATCGAGTGATAGATGCCTTGTGCCTCCCTGACGGTGTTCTCGATCCATAAAACTTGCTCCCCATTCTCGGCACGTAGTAAGGCTTCTTCAATAGCCTCAATCTCCGAATGATGACCAACCGCAACGGGAACATCTTTGATTTTTTCAACCTTCACCTCACGGAGTTTTCCCTTATTGGGCTGCGATGTGATCAGGGGATATCTGTTTGACTTAAGAGAAGTCCCAAGTAATTTAGCTCGCCGGTCCTGGGTAAGCGTTGCACTTAAAATAATGACTGTGCAGTTCAGCTTGCGAAGGGCCTTTACTAGATCGTCTAAAATTGTACCCGTGAAGCTGTCATAGGAATGCACCTCATCAAGAATCACAACTTTCCCAGCCAGGCCGAAGGTGCGGACAAACCCATGCTTGATATTCATGACCGCCATCAACGCCTGATCGATTGTTCCTACAGCAAAAGGGGCCAAGATGCCGCGTTTGCCTTGAGCAAACCAAGATCGCCCCGGATCAGCTTCTTTGCCCATATCAAAATGCGTCAACCAAGCACTGCCATGAACAAGAAGGGCCTGCTTGTGTGGCGATTGGTCATCCAGAACACGGGTTAGGAAGTCATTGACGCGAGCGTAGATTTTGTCACTCGTTAACTGGGTTGGAAGGGCAAAATAGATACCTGATGCCATATCGTTCTGCAGTAACAGGTAAGCGGCAAAAAGGGCAGCTTCCGTCTTACCCATACCCATAGGCGCTTCGAGTACATACACGCCGGGTTGCTTTGCCGATTCAATAAGCCGGATTTGTATTTGATTTGGAGAGAAGGGAAAGATATCGGAAAAGCCCAAAGCTTTTTTTATTTTGGGGCGGATAAAGCCTGCAAGGTCAAGAGCCTGCTCGATCTTTGGCCGCCAATCTTGTTGTGGATCATCAAATAAGAAGCCTGAGCCTATCCAATCAGAAACCGTAGTTAGGCCGGATAAAACAAGGGCTTGTAGCGGGTCCTTTATATCTGGGAAATCCGTACCCATGACTTGTTTGAGGTGAGCGAGTAATTCGCTGCGCTTGAGGTGCCAGTTTTGACCCCCAAGTGGCGAACTGGTTGATTGATAGTTGGCCAAGTTGGGCGAATAACCATGATGTTGTCCAAGGATTGTCGGGATATAGGCTCCCGTATTGTGCGCCTCCGCTGTTAATTGACTGACCCCCGCATGACCACCCCATTTACTTTCTATCTCTGAATAAACTTTTTTCTGATGTAAAATCGCATCAGAAATTTTCTTTTGAAAAGTCGGGCTGATCTTGCCAATATCATGGGACGCCGCAATCAGTTCGGACCCCTCTGGGAATAGGTCATCTCGCAACCATTTTGGCAGTCGCAACAATAACGCCCGTGCAACTTCACCGACAATTTGACAATGCTCGGCAACGGTCCTTCCTGGCAAAATGGTGCCCTGTTGCAGGGTATAGGTCTTCGCCAAGTATTCAGCTAAATCAAGAACTGGCTGAACCTGAGGCTTATCTGTTTTGTCTCGCCATCTACCAAGCATACGCTTCCTTTCTATTGATACCAGCGACCCCATAATTCAGATTTACACACACGAATGACAGAAAAAGACACACACCCCCACAGGCGCGGGGAAGACCTAAACCAGCGGTCAGCATAGGGCGCACAGTAGGAAACACCCCCACGGGCGTGGGGAAGACGTCGCGAGTGACTTCCAGCGAGGTGATATACATAGAAACACCCCCACGGGCGTGGGGAAGACAGAATTGCTCCTGGTACTGCGCTAGGGTCTGAGGAAACACCCCCACGGGCGTGGGGAAGACTAAACCTCGTCGATCATAGCCTTAATCTCCTAAGAAACACCCCCACGGGCGTGGGGAAGACCGCCCGTCCACGTTGTCCCGGCGTCCCTGCTAAGAAACACCCCCACGGGCGTGGGGAAGACGAG
>JBDNGT010000312.1:0-4182 GCA_041689145.1 Geopsychrobacter sp.
AACGAAACACTGCGCCAGGAGATGAACACACTTAACGCCGAGATCTGCGCGTCAATGGGGATGGATTACCGGCCACCTCGTGGGTTTGAAAACCCGCTGAAGAAAAAGCCGGAACTGGAAGTAGTCGAGGATAAGAAGAAGGCCAAGGTGTAGAGCCTGAATCCCCCGGGAATCCCGGGGGGTTTTAAGTCGTAATTTCAGCAACTTAAAAATTATCACAACAAAATACAACAATGAGATCAGCTAGTTATAAATTTATCATGTTGTGTCTTGTTAGTGATTATTGCCCATATTTGCGAGCAAGTGGTCCACCAGTGGTCCACCAGTGGTCCACAGAAAAAACCATCATCGGGATTTCACACCTCAAGCTAAACGATCTAAAACAGATGCTATCAGTTCTACGGACTGATCAACTTCCTCATCAGAAGAAAAACGCCCAAAACTAAATCGAATAGAGGCATTGGCGGACTCATCGGGAAGACCTATCGCCTTCAAAACATATGACGGCTCAGTCATCACTGAATTACAAGCCGAACCCGTAGATGCCGACAAGGCAGGCTGTAAGGCAGCAAGAATATCCTGTGCACTGTAGCCTTGAAAACATAAATTCGCATTCCCTGGATGGCGCAGGGTCGATGAAGGTCCGTTGATTGTCACTCGTTCATAGATATTTTGAATCTCTTCAATAAACCGGTCCCTCATCCCAGCGATTCGTTTCCGCTCCCCGCCTCTATTGTTTGCGCTCAGCAGATCAGCAGCTATGCCAAAGCCAACGCATAGCGGCACCGGTAATGTTCCAGAACGTAAGCCATTCTGTTGCCCACCACCATAAATAATAGGCTCAATCTTGTCCTGTAAATCTCTTCGAATATACAGTGCACCGATCCCCTTAGGCGCATACATTTTATGACCAGACAAGCTAAGCAGATCAATATTGCTATCAAAAACATCAATATCAATGGAGCAAGGAGCTTGTGCCGCATCGCAGTGAAATATGGCACCATGGAGTGATGTAATCTCCCCAATTTTATCGAGGGGTTGAATGGTTCCAATTTCGTTATTCACTGCCATAACAGAAACAAGAAGAACATCCTCATCAATAGCACCCGATAACCACTCTAGATCGAGCTCACCAAATCGATCGACAGGTATTTGCTCAACGTTAAAGTCATCAAACCGCACTAAGGAACGTACTGTTTCAAGAACACATTTGTGCTCAATAGAACTCACCAAAATACGCTTACGGGCTTTACTTTTCCGCGCACAACCTAATATTGCTAAATTATTCGCTTCAGTAGCACCTGAGCAAAATACGATTTCATCAGGGTCAGCCCCGATAAGTCTTCCAACACTTATGGCTGCCTGATCCGTTGCTTTCGCTGCAGCCCACCCTGCAGCATGCTCCACTGAATGTGGGTTGCCAAATTCTCGCGAGAAAAATGGCTCCATACTAGCGTAAACATCTGGATCTACAGGAGTTGTTGATTGATAATCAAGATAAATTGTTTTGCTATTTTCCATAAGATCACCTGCGATTTAATATTACTCACCGTAATTAATATAATTACTTCTGATTAGTTCTGGAGCGAGGTTCCAGGAGAAGATTGACAATATCATACTGTTTCAGTACTGTCGATCTGGAACTACTTTCCAGGGGAGCCTGCATGTATCAAATACCACTTCACGATAAAACTTATCGCCCTCATTTCTCGGGGCATGAAACCTTTCCTTTGCGTTACGGATGGCTAAAAAAAGCCTTTGATGCGATTGTTGAATCACATGAACTTCCAGATAATCGTTCAGTTTTTTTAAATGACGATGCCATTGCTCGCTTTGGCGTTGGGAAAAACATGGTAGCGTCAATGCGGCATTGGGCTACCGCGGTTGGAGTTCTTTCGGACAATCAAGAAACCGGGCGGATCGAACCCTGTACTCTTGGCCAACTCATCTTTGATGGGCTAGGGCTAATGAAGCCAGATCCTTACCTAGAAAACCCTTCAACACTTTGGTTAATACATTGGCAATTGTGCTCACGCCCCAACAAAACAACTTGGTATTGGACTTTCAATCATTACCCAAGTGACTTCTTTGAAAGACAACAAATATGTGAAGGGCTAGAGAAACTTGCCTATGCACGTGAGTGGGTACGAACCTCACCAACAACTATTAAACGCGATGTTGAGTGTTTTGTTCGCACTTATGCTACTCGCCCTGCTACAAGCAAAACGACCCCCGAAGACAATCTAGAATCTCCTCTTGCAGAACTTGGATTGATCAAATCGGTAGGCAAGCGAGACGGGTTTAGATTAGTTCGTGGAGCAAAGCCCACCCTTGGCCAAGGTGTATTTCTGTTTGCCTTAGTCGACTTCTGGCAGAATTCCACATACAAAGGACTCAACCAGCTTCCATTCGAAGCGATTTTCCAATCGCCAGGCTCACCAGGCCGAGTCTTTCTTTTGGATGAAAATGATCTTGCTGATCGACTGATGGACATTGAAGAAACTTCCCATGGAACTTTGGCCTGGTCAGAAACTTCCGGCATCAAAGGCATCATAAAGAAGCCCAAAAGATATTTCAAAGAAGACACTCTTTTTTACATTACACCTGATTACAAGTAAGAGGTCTCATCATGCCATTGAATGAATCTGTAAAAATCACACCAAGGTTTCAACGCGCAATCCGCATCGACAGCGATCTCGGTTCAGCAAGCGCAATCGATGGTTTTATTTGCCCAAAATCATCGGCCGACGCCCTGCTTGCAATGACACGTCATATATCAGAAACACAGCAAGGTGCATTCACCTGGACTGGTCCCTACGGCAGTGGGAAATCCAGCCTTGTCGTTGCCCTTGGAAGCTTGCTTTGTGGTGATACTGAGCATCGAAAAGCTGCAACCAAAGCAATCGGGAAGGTGGATTCTGAAGAAATCCTCAAAGCATTACCCTTGCAAAAAAATGGCTGGAAAATACTCCCGATTGTTGGCAGTAGATCTAACCCTATAGAAGTTATCGGTGAAGCGATTCAAAACTCAAAGCTAATTTCAGTCGATCATCAAAACCAATGGTCCGAAAAAAGCATCATTAGCACCCTGCTGGAAATTGCCCAGGACTCTCCTAGTAAGCACGGCGGGCTTTTAGTGTTCATCGATGAAATGGGTAAATTCCTTGAGGGTGCCGCCCACGACAAGTCTGACATTTATCTCTTCCAACAGCTGGCAGAGGCTGCCTCCCGCAGCAACAAGCGACTAATCATTGTCGGAATATTACATCAAGCATTTGAAGATTATGCTCATCAAGTATCCCGTGAGATGCGTGACGAATGGTCTAAAATACAAGGCCGATTTATAGATTTACCAATTAACGTTGCTGGTGAGGAACAAATCGACCTGCTTTCGCGCGCAATTGTGACTCATAAAAAGACAACAACCGTTGGACTATCTGAACAAACAACCCAGCTAATTAATAAAAATAAGCGCGGAGTATCATCGTCCCTATCAACACTTCTCGCTAATTGCTGGCCTTTACATCCGGCAGTCGCAAATCTATTAGGATCAATTTCTAGACGTCGATTCGGTCAAAACCAAAGAAGTCTATTTGGGTTTTTAAATTCTGCAGAGCCTTTTGCATTTAAGAGTTTTTTATCCTCTGCCGAAGATACAGATCTCTATACTTTAGAAATTCTATGGGACTACCTTCGACTGAATTTAGAATCTTCGATATTGGCTTCTCCCGATGGTCATAGATGGGCCCATGCTGCTGACGCAATCGAGCGCTGTGAAAGCCAAATAGTAGAAGATCTCCATTCGAAACTACTTAAGTCAATCGCACTTATCGATTTATTCAAAGGGAATTCTGGGCTTAGCGCCAGCCCCGACCTTCTCTATGTATGCTGCCAGAATTCCAAACAGGAAGACATCACGAAAGCTTTGGCTGAGCTGAAAAGTCGTTCTTTAATCATATTCAAAAAGCACTTAAATGCTTTTTCCATTTATGCTGGAAGTGATTTTGATATTGACGATGCTGTAGCTAAAGCCAGTGAGGAGTTGCAGTCAATTGATTTCCAAGAACTAAAACATCTAGCAGGACTTCAGCCAATCCTTGCGAAACGTCACTACCACAAAACAGGAACATTGCGCTGGTTTGAGGTAGAACTTGTCCCTCTCAATAAAGTTGAAGAAACAAC
>JBDNGT010000313.1:0-6094 GCA_041689145.1 Geopsychrobacter sp.
GGTGCAAAATCGCACTGTCACAGATGCCTTGAGCTACCGGGGCGTACGAACAACTCCCCGGACGGGACTTTAACCCGTGAGATATTAAACTGTTACTGCGAACGAACACACAACCTCAGGTCAGGTGTGCCAGAAAAAAAGTTGCCGTGGAAAAATAGATCAGAATCCCCGTAATATCGTTAACGGTTTGCACGAAGGGACTGGCCGCGATCGCCGGATCTATCCCGATCTTCTTAAAAAAAGCAGTAGCCAAAACCCCCATACAGGCGGCGACCGAAATGGCAACCGCCATGGCGACTCCAACGACCAGACCGAGATATAAATTATGATGCCAAAAGAAGGCGATAACCGCAATAGCCAGGCCGCAGACCAACCCCATGATCAATCCTACGCGCAACTCCTTGAAAAAGATCTTCCGAATAATTGAGAAATCGATTCGGCCGGTGGCAAAACCGCGCACCACAATGGCCGAGGTCTGACCTCCGACATTCCCACCCATTCCGGTAATAACCGGAATAAAGGTAATCAGGGCGATCGCCTCTTCAAGTGTGCTTCGGAATACCCACATCAAAGAGCCGGTCGCAACACCGCCAAAGAGTGTGGTTAGCAACCAGGGAAGCCGCAAGCGGGCAACCTGAAAGGACTTATTGCCATACATAAGCTCTTCCTGGCTGGCGCCAGCCATCATAAAAATATCTTCGTTGGCCTCATCACGCATGACATCAATGACATCATCTACAGTGACAATACCCATCAACTTACCAATTTCATCGACAACCGGGATACCGAGAATATTGTATTTTGCGACCAAGCTTGCGACTTCTTCCTGATCCATGTCAGTCCGGACCCGCAAGACATCCGTGGTCATTACATCCTTGAGACAGGTCGTTGCTGGTACAGTCAGCAACTGGCGCAGAGAGAGCACACCAACCAGGTGATTATGTTCATCCGTGACGTAGACATAGAAGACCATTTCAAATTCTTCTGCATCCTGCAAAGCCACGATTGCCTGCTGAACGGTTAGTTTTTGATCAAGGGAAAAAACGTCGGTCGACATAATACCGCCGGCTGTGTCTTCCTCGTAGCCAAGGAGCTGCTCTATCTCCTCAGAGTGTTCCGATTTCATAGCTGAAAGAATTTCATCAGCTAGTTCGTCCGGCATATTCCGTAACAACTCGACGCTGTCGTCATCGGCCATTTCCTGCAAAATGGCGATAATCGTTTCACGATCGATTGTTTCAAGCAGATGTGCCCCTTCCGACCAATCGAGTTCCGAAAGGACATCTGCTGCATGTGATTTGTCTGAAATGAGACTCAGCAGTAAGGTCTGATCTTTTAAATCAAGATAGCGGAACAGGTGGGCGATATCAGCGGAATGAATTTTAGCGAGAACATTTTTGAGATTAGCATTTGCGCCACGGCGGAGGAGTTTCTGAACCGTCCCGAGGAGAATTTGCATTCTCTGATCCTGCATAACGACCTCCGTTAATGTATAACCGCTGATTTAGAGTGCAGAATCTGACGCGAGACACTAACATCGCACCTCAAATGAGTCAACGCAGTGCCGGGTTCTGAAAAAAAAACGGGGCAAGAAGTTAATTACTCCCTGCCCCGCTTAAAACGAATTTAGCATGTCTATCAGTCGGCTGATTTATCCTCAACAACCTCTTTAGTGGTCTCTTCAACCACTTCTTCAGCCACAACCTCTTCGTCAACAGCCTCCGCCACAACCACCGGCTTGGATTCTTCAGCCTTAGGCGTCGACTTTTTCTGCTTAGGAATAAATTCCTCCTCGACCAGTTCGATGATCGACATCGGTGCGTTGTCACCCACACGCGGGTTCAGACGCAGAATCCGGGTGTAACCACCGGGACGGTCCTGGTAGCGCGGCGCAATTGTTTCGAATAGTTTAGAGACAATCTTACGATCGTGAACCACCTTCAAAACTTGGCGGCGCGAATGGAGATCATCAGTCTTTGCCATAGTAATGATACGTTCAACATCGCGACGCAATTCTTTTGCGCGCGTCACCGTTGTTGTCACTTTTTCATGTTCCAGAAAAGAGGTGACCATGTTGCGCATCATGTGCACGCGATGTGCCGGGGTACGCCCGAGACGCCTGCCGATCTTATTGTGACGCATTACTTGTAATCCTTTCGTAACCCCACAGGGAGACGTTATTCTTCGCCCTGACCCTGTTGGATCAATTTCAAATATTCTGAATCAGGAAAACCTTCGGTCTTCATGCCAAGGGTCAGACCCATTTCAGACAGAATATCCTTGATCTCATTGAGCGACTTACGACCAAAGTTCTGAGTCTTCAGCATTTCGGCTTCGGACTTTTGAACCAGCTCACCGATCATGTTGATCTGGGCATTCTTTAGACAATTTGCACTACGCACTGACAACTCAAGCTCTTCAACCGAACGATAGAGATTCTCGTTGATGCGCGTGCCGACTTCATCGACTTCTACAATTTTGGGCTCATCTGACTCATCAAAATTAATGAAAACCTGGAGTTGCTCCTTGAGGATTTTAGCCGCATAGGCGATAGCATCCTCAGGTCGTACACTAGCATCAGTGAAGATTTCAAGAGTCAATTTATCATAGTCAGTCATTTGACCGACACGAGCATGCGAAACGGTGTAATTGACCTTCTGAATCGGCGAAAAAATCGCATCAAGAGCGATCGTACCGACAGGAAAGTCCTCATCCCGAATCCGTTCGGAAGGAACGTAGCCCTTGCCCATAGACACAGTCATATCTACTTCGAAGTCTGCTTCTTTACCACAGGTCGCAATATGATGATCAGGATTCAGGATTTCAACGTTACCGTCGGTGATGATATCACCAGCCTTGACAACACCGGCACCCTTTTTGACAATACGGATGTTTCGTGTTTCATGACCATGCAAGCGGACCTTGACCCCTTTAAGATTCAATAGGATATCGGTCACATCTTCAGTTACACCCGAGACGCTCGAAAACTCATGCTGAACATCTTTAATTCGCATCGAGGTGATTGCTGCCCCCTGCAAAGAAGAGAGCAAAACCCTGCGCAGAGAATTTCCGAGTGTAGTACCGAATCCGCGCTCAAGAGGCTCAGCAACGAATTTACCATACGAATCAGACAGCGTATCTGCATCGATCTGCAGCCGTGAAGGCTTGATCAGATCTCTCCAGTTTTTATACATAATCGTGCACTCCCTCTCAAGGCAACCCTGACTTCAAAAACTGTTATTTGGAATACAGTTCGACAATCAGTTGTTCCTGAAATTCCGGCGTAGTCAGTTCATCACGAACCGGCATTGCCTTGATAGTCCCCTTGAAGTTCTCGCGGTCTATTTCTACCCAAGAAGGCACACCGCGACGCATAACACTGTCAAGTGACTCATTGAAAGTTACGATTTCACGGCTCTTCTCGCGAAGTTCAACCACGTCACCTGGGCGAACCAAATAAGATGGAATATTGACCTTGCGACCATTGATATTAAAATGACCGTGGCGAACCATCGTACGCGCCTGAGCACGAGAAACAGCAAATCCAAGACGATAAGCAATATTGTCAAAGCGACGCTCGAGCAGAGTCAACAGAATTTCACCTGTCACACCCTTCATTCGATCAGCCTTGAAGAAGTAAAGACGGAACTGCTTTTCCTGCAGACCGTAGGTACGTTTCACCTTCTGCTTCTCACGCAACTGAACACCATATTCTGTAACCTTGGTGCGACGTTGTCCGTGCTGCCCTGGAGCATAATTGCGGCGCTCAATGGCACATTTATCGGTATAGCACCTGTCCCCCTTCAGGAACAGTTTTGCACTTTCTCTTCTGCACTGACGGCAGACAGCTCCGGAATACCTAGCCAACTTCTTCCTCCTTACCGCTTAAACGCGACGACGTTTCGGCGGACGACAACCGTTATGGGGGATGGGGGTAACATCCTTGATCATGGTCACAGTCAGACCTGCCAGAGAAAGTGCGCGCAGTGCAGACTCACGTCCGCTACCCGGTCCCTTCACATAGGCCTCAACAGTCCTCATCCCATGTTCCTTTGCTTTGAGAGCTGCATCTTCAGCAGCCATCTGAGCAGCAAAAGGAGTACTTTTACGTGAGCCCTTGAAACCTTTTGACCCTGCTGTCGACCAGGCAATTACGTTGCCGGCAGGATCACAGATGGTAACAATGGTATTATTGAAGGTAGCCTGAATATGCACAACACCACGTGCAATATTCTTTTTCTCAACCTTCTTCCTGACAACTTTTTTACCCGACTTAGCCATGGTATCTCCCGCTTACTTTTTCTTGCCGGCAACGGTCTTCTTGGGCCCTTTACGGGTCCGTGCGTTGGTCTTAGTCTTCTGACCTCGACAAGGCAACCCTTTACGATGACGAAGGCCGCGATAGCAACCCAAGTCCATCAACCGCTTGATATTCATGGTCACCTCACGACGGAGGTCACCTTCAATTCGAAAATCCGCATCAACAATCTCACGGATTTTAGCCAGTTCGGCTTCCGTCAGATCGTCAGTTCGGGTATTCAGATCCACGCCAGCAGACGCAAGAATCTTCTGCGATGAGGTGCGACCAATACCATATACATAGGTCATTGCCACTTCAATGCGTTTGTTGCGTGGTAAATCGACTCCAGCAATACGTGCCAATTTCCTGTCCTCCTAGGGTCTATCCCTGTCTTTGCTTATGCTTGGGATTCTCGCAGATGATCCGCACGACCCCTTTTCGCTTAACAACTTTGCACTTGTCACAGATTTCTTTTACTGAAGATCTAACCTTCATCCTGAGATCCTATTCCTTAATCATGTTGCTACAACCATCAACGACCAACGCTCGAATGACGCGATGATCATTAACCTAAAGTTTGGTCAAAATCTCTGGTCCGTTCTCAGTGACAGCGATTGTGTGCTCAAAATGAGCAGACATACCACCATCTAGAGTTACGGCTGTCCAGCCATCTTCCAGAACCTTGACCGCAGGGCTTCCGGAATTAATCATCGGCTCAATGGCTAAAGTCATTCCCGGCTTGAGCTGAACACCGCGCCCGGCAGGACCATAGTTGGGTATCTGCGGATCTTCATGCAGCGCCCGACCAATACCATGCCCGACAAAATCACGAACAACACCAAAGTTATGAGCCTCTGCGCACGCCTGAACCGCTTGCGATATATCCGACAAGCGACCGCCAGCGAGGGCAGCGGCGATACCATCTTCAAGCGACTGCCTCGTCACTTCAAGCAACTTACGCGTCTTAGAATCAATCTCACCGACAGCCAAGGTCACAGCAGAATCGCCATAGAAGCCATCATAAATCAGACCAAAGTCTATGCTTATGATATCTCCGTCGACTAACGGTACAGTGTTTGGGAATCCGTGAACAACCTGATCATTAGGAGATGCACAAATCGTATAGGGAAAGCCACCATAACCCTTAAATGCCGGTTTAGCTTTCCATTTCTTACATTGGCTCTCTGCAAACCTATCAAGCTCAAGGGTAGTAACGCCAGGAGCAATCTTACTGCGAAGCAACTCTAGAACTTCGGCCACCATTCTGCCAGAACATCGCATTCGCTTCAGTTCAGCAGGTGTCTTAACAACGATCATTTCAGATCGCCTTCAGTACATCAAGGATTTGTTGACGGACATCACTGATCGACGCCATCCCATCAACTATCTTGAGTAAGCCAGATTCACGATAATATTCTTCCAACGGGGCCGTTTGACTGTGATAAACACTCATCCGATTACGAATGGTTGCTTCCTGATCATCTTCACGCTGAAAAAGCACCCCAGAACAGCTATCACAAACACCCTCACAAACAGGAGGATCAAAGCGCGCGTGGAAACCACGCCCGCAATCAGTACAGGTACGACGACCCGTCAGCCGTTCTACCAGGGCATCAATATCAACCTGAAGCGAGACAACAGCATCAAGATCCCTACCAAGGTCAGATAAAGTCAACTTCAGCGCATCAGCCTGTGGCAGGGTTCTAGGAAAACCGTCTAGAATAAAACCATCTGTGCAATCTTCTTGCTGAAGTCGCTCACGCACAATCCCGATAACAACTTCATCGGTAACCA
>JBDNGT010000314.1:0-2224 GCA_041689145.1 Geopsychrobacter sp.
AGCTGGTTTCATCATACCCCTGGTTAATTAAATTCCGGATGATTGCTGTGATACCAGGGTACACCATGGTATTTTTTGAAATAAGGTCGGCAGTACAATGCCAGTTATAGCCAAACTTTTTAGCTTCATGCTGAAGTATGAATAGAAGTAGATGTCTATTCAACTGCAAGTCCAAACGTCGATTCAGACGTTTGCGCAAAATATCAATTTCAATGATCCTAGATTCGTTCTCAATAATGCTCGCTGCTTCGGCAACAATAGCTGGTATCTCAAACCCAAAAAGTGCCCTTTCGGGGAAGGCATAAGATTCCACCCCAACTTTTGCAATTCGCCCATTTGCATATAAATTTTCACAATATAAAAAAGCATGGCCATGGGATTGACTTCGGATAATAGATGCTATCTGGTCGACACTAACTGCCCCCTTCTGATGGGCTATAAACTCAACAATGGCTTGCTCTTGTGAAACTAGAGAAAATTCAGCATCCAGACTAACTGTATCCGCGCCGGACTTCCCGTTAAAAAAAACACCCTCTCTTTCACCATAGGTTCGGGCACAATGGCGAACCGTAAAATAGTCTTCCTGCAGTGACTGATATTGAAAAAAGTCGACCATCAGCGTTAAAGCATCACGGCCGATATTTTTAGCCTCTATAAGAGTTTGCTTGAGATTCTTGAGAAGTTCATTGATCCGTTCATCAGAAATAACTACAAAATTCACATGACGGTAACTGCCTCGTCCACTCTGATAAATCCAACCGCTCTCCACCGAATCATTAATGCCATGGTCCATCCTCTCCAATGAACATTCCGCCCGGCAGACCCCGCAATCGTTGATAGTTTTATGGATTTCTTCCCAGGTGGCACCGCCCGGCATCCTGAGCATGATATGGGCAACAGCCAAGGGTTTAGCCAAGTTCTGTGGCCAAACCTGATTACCATTGATACGAACATTTCCAGACTCGTTAAGCCGGTAAAGAATATTTTCAACAACAGCTACTTCCTGCCCAGTCTCCTCAACCAGATACTCTACAGCTTCTGCAAGTTGGGTCGGGGAGGCATGGTTCAGCCAGAATCTATCAAGTATTCGCGGACTTAACTTAGGGAACACAATATTTCTGATCTGCCGCGTCTCTACTCCGCAACTTAGGGCCAGAAAATAAAAGAAATCCCTCTCAATATGAAATCGGCTTTTAAAGGCGGGTAAGGCGGGCTCATGCAAAAGACTTAAATGTTCTTGAACACTGAACCAGAGTTTGCGTGGAGATAATCCCATCGACAGGGGCCAGTCACGGTCGAGAGACTTCTGCACCTGACGAACTCTTTCTCGGGTCACGACACCACCCGGGTAGGTTTCACCCACCTGCTCCAGCGTCAGAGTTTCGCTGTCGATACCATGTCGACGACAAAAAACATAACGCTTGGCTTCGCTGAGCCCCTCGATATAGCGATCCATCGCATCAATCAGCAAAGGTTCCAGCACTTCAAGAACACTGGATTCTTCATCATCATTATTGCCGGATTCTGACAAGGGTAAAGAGCCGTCCTCTACGTCCAGATCAACCAAGGACCCGCTCCGAATGTCTCCGAGAAAGTCCAGAACCTGTACAACTTTTTTACGACCAACCCCGTGCAATTGACGCAATGCAGTACGATCAACAGCAAGAACATCAGCGATAGTTGCCTCTTCGCCACAGGCGGAAAGAAGGATATCTCTCACAACCCTATATTTTGAAGGGACAGCAATCGCGCAAAAGGGCCGCGTCAAAGTTGACTCATCTAAAAGACAGTCAGATTCGGATTCTTCGTCATCAGTGAGAGAACCAAGCCTCTGTAAGGCATTTTGTAAGGCCTGAATTTCAGCAACTTTTTTATGTCCGACACCTGGTAACTTTAAAATTTCGGAACTCGAAAGTGACAAGATGTCACCGATGGTCGTAGAGGAACCAAGACCGACCAAAACCGCCTTACGTGCCACTCGAAAGTCTTGAGACAGCTCCAGTGAGCTAAAGAGAAGGGAGAGTTGGGATTCATCAAGCTCAACAGATACGTCATCTTCGTCTTGATTCTGCTGATTTTCACCTTGAATAAATTCTATATAATGATGAATTCTATTTAGCTTTGTGATGCCTATTCCGGGTAGTTTTATGAGATCGTCGTCACTTAAGGCAATCAACTCCCCTGCAGTGAAATTCTCGCCCAGAACACGTAATAGAAGCTGATA
>JBDNGT010000315.1:0-8447 GCA_041689145.1 Geopsychrobacter sp.
TCAGGGCATCTGAGAGGAAGAACAAAAAAATATCGTGCTAAACCCCAGGTCGGTGCTGGTGCTGTTTCTTATGCCCTTTTTATTGCTTACCTCTGTGGATTTCGGGGACTGAATCTCTTCTCCAGTGAGTACATCAAACTGCTCGACTGTGGCAGAGAACGCGCTCATGAACTCGCAGAAGAGGCTTCCAGTCGCGGATGGATAATTTTTAAATCGATTGGCGATGTTGTTGAAGTGCAATTTCCGCAGCTACTGACGGCGGAAGAAAAGGAGCTCGTGAGTGAACAAGTTTGATCGATTGCTCAAATCCTATACTCAGCACATTGAAATCCCTTGGCGGCCTGATGTCGCTGCAGCGCAAAGGGTGGTCTTCTGTGTTTACGATGAGGCTGAAGAACTGCATTTTCGCGCCAAGATCGATGAATTTGAATTGGCCACCCGTCAAAAAGGGCATGATTGGGCCTGTTTTGACCTGACAGATACTTTTTCGACCTGGATGTCCAAAGAGGATTACGCCGCATCCTATTTTGCCGAACCGGACCTGCTGCAAGACCTTTTGCCCGACGAACTGCTCGATTTTATAGAGCAGCATTTCGATGAATGGGCCGCGCAAGTTCCGTTGACTGAGGAGACGGTTGTTGCCCTGAAGGGAGTCGGCGCACTTTTCGGGTTTGTGAAAATCAAAGATTGCGTTGATCGGCTGGCATCACGCATCCAGGGGCGTCTGGTGGTATTTTTTCCGGGCAGTTATGAAAACAATAATTATCGTCTGCTCGATGGCTATGATGGCTGGAACTATCTTGCTGTACCGATTACGGCAGATTGCTCCGTTTAGGAGGGAGAAAGATGAAGAACCAAGAGATCTATCAGCGGGACCCTGCGTCCCGTAAGCTCCTCAACGAGGGGGTTGCCAACGTCAATGATCATAATGAAGAGGTGCTTCGTTTCGAACTGGAGACCTTTGTCTGCGATGGTCAATATCAAAAAGGGCTAGAAAATATCCTGAATACCTTTCTGGATAACATCCGGCGCGGGGCGCCGCAACAGCCGGGAGTCTGGGTCAGCGGCTTTTACGGGTCCGGTAAGTCCCATCTGGTTAAAATGCTGCAGACACTATGGTGCAACGTCGGATTTAAGGACGGTGCGACGCCCTTGGGTGTCGCGACCCTGCCGCAGTCCATTCAGGACCTGTTCAAGGAGCTCAGCGTTGAAGTCAAAAGGCACGGCGGCCTGCATGCGGCCGCCGGCACCCTGAAAGCCAACGATGACAGCAACAGCGTGCGCAGTGCTTTGCTTGCCATCATCTTTAAATCGGTCGGCCTGCCGGCCAAGTACCATTTGGCTTCTTTTGTCATGTGGCTTGCCGAAGAGGGATTACTCGACCTTCTGCGCGAGCAGGTCGAAAAGGCGGGGCGAACATGGGAAAAAGAAGTCCAGCGCCTGCACGTTTCCGAGGTGATTCGGCAGGGCTTGGTCAAGCTGCGCCCGCAGCTCTTCTTTGATGAAAAAACCTGCGCAGATACGCTGCGTAACCAGTTCCCCTCCGGTAAAGATGTCAGCAACGATGAAATGGTTCAAGCGATTCGTCAGGCTTTGACCAAAGATGCAAAGTTCCCACTGACGCTGATTATTCTCGACGAGGTTCAACAATATATCGGCACCAGCGCCGAGCGTTCAATTGATGTTCAGGAAGCGGTTGAAGCCTGCAGCAAAATGATCGGCGGTAAGTTGATGTTTATCGGTACCGGCCAGACAGCGGTCACCGGCACCTCGAATCTGAAGAAGCTCGAAGGACGCTTCACCCAACGGATTGAGCTCTCCGATACTGATGTTGAAGCGGTTATCCGTAAGGTGATCCTGGCCAAGAAACCTGAAGTGATCAAGCCGGTCGCCGATGTTATGGAACAGAACCTCGGTGAAATTTCGCGCCACCTGTCCGGGTCGGCTCTTGCCCATCGCCAGGATGATATTGCTCATTTCCCGCAGGATTACCCGATATTGCCGGTTCGTCGCAGGTTTTGGGACAACACCCTGCGCGTCCTCGATCAAACCGGCACCGACAGTCAACTGCGTAATCAGTTGACCATGATCCATAAAGCGATTCAGAGTAATCTCGATCAACCCGTGGGTCATGTTGTTGCCGGTGATTATCTCTATTTTGACAGCGCGGTGAAGCTGCAGCAGGCCTGCATCCTGCCCCGTAAAGTCTACGAAGAGACCATGAGCGGCTATGCTTCCGCCGATGCCGAGCAAAAATTACTGGCCCGTGCTTGCGGTTTGGTCTTTCTGATCAATAAGTTGATCGGCAGCAACACTGAGGTCGGGTTGAAGGCGGATGTCGACACTATCGCGGATCTGCTGGTTGAAGATCTGACCGCAGGCAGCAGTGTTTTAAGAAGCAAACTTCCCAAACTACTTGATGATAGCAGTCTGCTGATAAAGGTTGGCGATGAATATCGGATTCAAACCGAAGAGAGTGCTCTCTGGAATAATGAGTTTTTGAGTCAGCAGGGGCGGTTGACCAGCGAAGATCATCGGATTCACGCTGAGCGCGACGACCGGGTCAAACAGAGATTCAATGCCCAGGTCAAGCAACGGAATTTGACCCATGGCGCGGCCAAGGTTTCGCGAGATATCAGCCCGGTTTTTGATGCCGAACTGCCCAAAGACCATGACAAGAAAATATACGTCTGGGTCCGCGATGGCTGGAGTGTGGATGAAAACTCGGTTCGCGCCGAAGCCTTACAGGCCGGCAGCAAATCGCCGACCCTGTTTGTCTTTATCCCCAAACGTTCAGCGGATGATCTGCGCAACGCCCTCATTGACTTGAAGGCTGCAGAGACCACACTACAGATCCGGGGCGTGCCAAACTCACCGGAAGGTAATGAAGCCTGCGCGGCCATGAAAACGATTCTGCAGGCGGCGCAAGGAAGGGTCGACCAGTTGCTGAAAGAGGCGTTGGCCGGAGCCAAGGTGTACCAGGGAGGGGGAACTGAAATCGTCGGCAACTCTCTGCAGGAGATGGTGCTTGAGGCTGCCGAAAACTCTCTGCAGCGACTCTATCCAAAATTCTCCAGCGCTGACCATCCGGGCTGGGACAAGGTTTACGCCAAGGCCAAACAGGGCGCGCCTGACGCTTTAGTTGCGGTTGGCGATAGCGGCGAAGCGGCCAACAATCCGGTTTGTAAAGAGGTTCTCGGTTATATCGCTGCGGGTAAAACGGGTGCTGAACTGCGAACAAACTTTCTGGAGTCCCCCTACGGTTGGGCTCAGGATGCTGTCGATGGCGCACTGCAGACGTTGTTGAATGCGGGACTGATTCGGGCGCTGGACGAGAAGAACCGGCCGGTAGAACCGCAGGCTTTGGAGCGTAAGGCTGTCGGTCGCACGCAATTTCGGGTCGAGGCAACCACCATCAGTACCAAACAGCGCATCGCCATCCGCAAGGTGTTTCAGGCGGTGGGGATCTCGGCGACCTCAAACCAGGAGCACCTGGCGGTTACGCCATTTATCGACAAACTCAAAATTTTGATCGAAAAATCCGGCGGTGAAGCACCCAAGCCTGAAAGTCCGGATGCCTCTCTCATTGAGCAAATTCGCCTGGCTGTCGGCAATGAACAACTGCTGCAGATTTACAACCGTAGGGTTGACCTCTGTCAGTTCATTGCGGACTGGGAGAAAATCGCCAAGCTGATCGACAAGCGCTGGCCGGCCTGGTTGCAGTTGCAAGAGCTTGCCCGGCAGTCAAACGGCCTGCAAAACGCAGAGACCTACCGGATTCAGGTCAAGAACATAGAAGACCAACGGATGTTGCTTGATGATCCCGATTCGATCGCGCCGTTGGTCAAGGCTCTGTCGCAGCAGTTGCGCGACGAACTGAATCGTCTCGATGGCCAATACAAGGAACTGCATGCCGCAGGAATGTCGCGCTTGCAGGCCGATGAGAACTGGCAGCAGTTGGAGCCTGAAGAGAAGAACCGACTGCTTGCCGGTCAGAAGTTGAGTCTGGCCTTTCAACCCAAGGTCGAGGTCCAGACAACGACGCAAGTGTTGAACAGTCTCCAGCGTTTAGCACTCAGTCAGTTTTACGACCAGATTGCTGCTCTGCCCGGACGTTTCAATACAGTTCTTGAACAGGCCGCCGAATTATGCGAGCCGAAAACCCAGTTTGTTTCCGTTCCCCGTCGGACTCTCAAGACGGTAGACGATGTTGATGCCTGGGCAGAAGAGGTGAAGACACAGCTTAAATCTGCGCTAGGAAATGGACCCGTTGTGGTGCGCTGATCAATTTTCAATATATTGGAGGGAGGGAAAACTATGCAACAGGCGGCACTTGAATTTTTAAAGACAGCACTTAACGATCAACAGGCTACATTTCGTGCTGGCCAATGGGAAAGTATTGAAGGGCTGTTGGCTCGTCAAAGAATGCTTGTCGTCCAGCGTACCGGTTGGGGGAAAAGTATGGTCTATTTTTTAGCAACCAGACTCATGCGAGATCAGGGTGCCGGACCGACATTGCTGATTTCCCCTCTGCTTTCTTTAATGCGTAATCAGCTCGAAGCCGCCGAAAGGATTGGTATTGTTGCCAGAACCATCAACAGTACCAATGCTGATCAATGGGGCCAGATCCAAAATGAACTCAACGCCGACAAAGTTGATCTGTTGTTAATTTCTCCCGAGCGCCTGGCCAACGAGAAATTCCGTCAGGGGATACTCGCGCAAATAGCCGATACTATTGGTTTGTTTGTCGTAGACGAGGCGCATTGTATTTCGGACTGGGGACATGACTTCAGGCCTGACTACCGGCGCATAACGCGTGTACTCCAAGCTTTGCCGCCAAACGTTCCGGTCCTTGCAACGACTGCAACCGCCAATGATCGTGTTGTCAACGATGTTATGACGCAGATGGGTGCAAATATCCAACTTGTCCGTGGGGGACTGGTGCGCGAAAGCCTTAAACTGCAAAATATCAACATGCCCAGCCCGGCTGCCAGGATGGCCTGGCTGGCTGAATTTGTGCCGACACTCCACGGCAGTGGCATTATCTATACCCTGACCCAGCGCGATGCTGAACGCTTAGCTGAATGGTTGCGAATCAATGAGATCGATGCTGTGGCATATCATGCGGGTATTCAAAGCCGCGATGATAAGGGATCGATTAAAGAGGAGCTTGAGCAAAAACTTCTGAATAACGAAATCAAAGCTCTAGTTGCGACCGTTGCCTTGGGGATGGGTTTCGATAAACCCGATCTGGGGTTCGTTATCCATTTTCAAAGACCCGCTTCGGTTGTCCACTACTATCAGCAGGTTGGTCGCGCCGGACGGGCTGTTGATGAAGCATACGGAATTCTGCTCTGTGGTGAAGAGGATGACCATATCGCCGATTATTTTATCCGCAATGCCTTCCCTCCTCAGGAGCATGTTTCTGCCATTCTTGATGCACTGGATAGTGCTGATGATGGCTTGTCGGTTCCTGCTATGGAGCAACAACTCAATCTTCGTCGTAACCAGATCGAAAAAACAATCAAATTCCTGACGGTCGAATCCCCCTCTCCAGTCACCAAGGTTGACTCAAAGTGGCATGTCACCGCCGCTGCTGCACAGTATGCAATTGATCAGGATTATGTGGGAGAAATTACCGAGATTCGCAAACAAGAACAGGCTCAAATGCAGGCGTACATTTCTCATCAGGGGTGTTTGATGACCTTTCTGGCTGAAGCTTTGGATGATCCTGAGCCTCAAGCCTGCGGCAAGTGCCGTAACTGTAATCCTGCGCTGTTGTTAAGTGAGCAGTATGACGACGGTCTGGCAAATCGAGCAGCTCTTTTCTTGCGCAGAAGCTACCAACCGGTCCCCCCGCGCAAACAATGGCCGATGAAAGAGATGTTTGATCATTATCCTTTTGAAAAAAAGAATATTTCTGCAGAGCTGCAAGCATCTGAAGGCCGAGCACTCAGTCTGTGGCGTGATGCCGGTTGGGGGCAACTTGTCGCGCAAGGCAAATATGAGACAGACCATTTTGCCGATGAGCTGGTCAATGCCTGCGTTGAGATGCTTGCAGAATGGAACCCAGACCCTGCGCCAAAATGGGTAACCTGTATTCCGTCTCTCAATCGTCCAAATCTTGTTCCTGATTTTGCGCAACGACTTGCAGAGGCCCTCAATCTGAAATTTGTGCCCTGTATCGAAAAAATCAGGCAGAATCAACAACAGAAATTCATGGAAAACAGTTTCCAGCAGGCAAAAAATCTTGATGGTGTATTTGACGTCACACTTGAACCCAAAAGTTACGCTCCCTGTTTGCTGGTAGACGATATGGTCGATTCAAGATGGACCTTTACCGTTGCCGTCGCTTTGTTGCGTCAGTCAGGGTGCCGGGCGGTGTATCCTTTGGCTTTAGCTCTTAATTCCCCGCGAATGGATTGATATATGGACAGTTTCTTAACCGATGACACCAAGGCGATCATTCTTCTTTGCGGAATCTTTGGCAAAGATCGCGCGACAAACCCGCTGACCCCGTCTGAGTACAACACCCTGGCACGTTGGCTGGTCAGGGCAGAACTGAGACCTGAGTCGTTGCTGCAAATGGGTGATCTCAGCACTGTCGCCGTGGGTTCCGGAATTGACCGGGATAGATTGACCAAGCTTCTTGATCGTGGTGTCCAGCTCGGGTTTGCCATCGAGGAATGGCAGCGTAGCGGCCTCTGGATTATCAGCAGAAGCGACCCGGAATATCCAGCACGCTATAAGACTCATTTAAGAGAAAAAGCACCGCCAATCCTTTTCGGTGCAGGCGATAAATCTCTTCTGCAAGGCGGGGGGCTTGCCATTGTCGGCTCGCGCAATGTCGACTTTGAAGGTGAAGAGTTTACCCGGAAGGTCGGCGAAGAATGTGCTCAAAATGGAATGCCGATCGTTTCCGGGGCAGCACGTGGTGTTGATCAAATTGCGATGCGATCTGCCCTTGAAGCTGGCGGCAAGACCATTGGCGTTATGGCTGACAATCTGCTGAAAGCGAGCATCGAACGTCATGCCCGTTACGCCATCGCCGAAGGACAGTTGCTGCTGCTTTCCCCATATCATCCTAACGCTCGCTTTACGGTCGGTTCCGCCATGGGGCGTAACAAGTTGATCTATGCCATGGCAGATTACGCTTTGGTTGTCAGTGCCGATCATAAGAAGGGCGGTACCTGGGCCGGTGCAGAAGAAGAGCTAAAACGGGAGAAGTCGCTTGCGGTGTTTGTGCGCACAGGAGAAAAGGTGCCGGCTGGAAATATAAAGTTGCTGGATCTTGGGGCTCAGGAATGGCCTGTAACGATCAAGCCCGGTGAGTTGACTACACAGCTTGCAGATTTGGCTGATCAGCGCCCGAAACCGGCAGAAGCTGAACCTGAAACACTTGCGTTTGATTTCCAGGCGTCACATGTTTCTGCGTCTACCACACAACAGCCAGAAGAAAAACCGACGGAACAAATACCACTTCAAGTTGAATCTGTTGTCGGCGCACAAAAAACTCAAACCAGTACGGTTTATGAAGCTGTTATGCCGGTTTTGCTGCCCCATCTTGATGATCCGGTCTCTGCTGATGAGTTGTCGGCAAAGATTGATGTTGCTAAGGGGCAGTTGAACCTGTGGCTGAAAAGGGCGGTTGCGGATGGCCTGGTTAAAAAACATAAGAACCCGGTTCGCTATTCTGCAAAGAGGGGATAACTAGATGCAACCACTCGACAAATCACTCCGCAACCAACTTGAACGCACCGTTAAACAGGCTCGTGAGATCGCCGAGGCGGCGGCTCAGGCTGCTTTGGGGCAGCTTGGGGTCGGTGAGGCTGCGGCGTTTACTCATTTAAGTGACGATGAAAAGGCCTTACGGCGCAAGTTGCGGGTACATGGTCGCCAGTTGGGGGATGCTCTTAATGGCGGCAAGGTTCAGAGCATGGATCGGTTGGTCGAAGAGGTCGCCTACGAGCATTGGCACCGGATGTTGTTTGCTCGTTTTCTGGCTGAGAACGATCTGCTGATGTATGACGATGTCGCCGTCACTCTGGAAGAATGTGAGGAACTTGCGGCTGACGAAGGGGCTGCGAACGGCTGGGAATTGGCGGCTCTGCTGGCGGCGAAGATGCTGCCGCAGATTTTCCGGCTTAAGTCACCGGCCTTTCAGCTTCATTTAGCGGCTAATCATCAGCTGCCGTTGGAAAAACTGTTAGCTGATTTACCGACTGAGGTTTTTACTGCATCGGATTCGCTGGGCTGGGTTTACCAGTTCTGGCAGGCGAAGAAGAAGGACGAGGTCAACGCCTCCGAGGTGAAGATCGGAGCACGTGAACTGCCTGCTGTCACCCAGTTATTCACTGAGCCCTACATGGTGAGCTTCCTGCTCGACAACTCCCTGGGGGCCTGGTGGGCGGCCCGTCGCCTCTCCGAAACGGACCTGCGAAACGCCA
>JBDNGT010000316.1:0-5634 GCA_041689145.1 Geopsychrobacter sp.
CACCCTACGACATCTTCGTGCGTTGGAAGCCCCTCGAACAACAACCAATCGGCTGGGACCCCGACCTCAACGACGGCGTCCGCCTCAATATCCGCCCCTTCCTCACCGCGCCCGATATCGGCAAAAAAGGCGCAGGCGTGTTGCGCGACAAGCCCAACATCAAGTGGGAAAAAGACCGCGGCAAAGATGTTGAATCAGCCCCTTGGTATCCTCTGTTTGTGGGCGATCGGATCAATGATCATCATTTGTCACTGGATGAGAAACGCACCGCACGAGAGACGATAAAAAAGGAGAGCGAGCATGACTGAGACCTACACCAATGCCAAGTTTTGGAAATGTGCGCTCCAGGTGAATCCCTTCAGGTACATAGAATATCGCGGAACTGAGCATGGGTTGACTGAGGAGCAGTACAACAAAAAGCTCCTTGAGGTTGCCTTAGAAAACGACATTAAGGTTATTGGCTTAGCTGATCATGACAACGTCGATGGCGTCGACGCGATTCGCAGTTTGATGAATCAGCATAAAATCATCGTTTTTCCTGGATTCGAAATCGCCACCACGGAAAAAGCACACTATGTTTGCCTGTTCGCTGAAAACACAACCAAGGATCAGCTCAATCGATATTTGGGAGCCCTGGATTTGACCAACCCTGAAAACGGTATCTGGCCTTCCAATCTAGGTGGGAATAACCTGCTCGCCAAAGTTGATGAACTCGGCGGTTTTGTCTATGCCGCCCATGCTACAGACGACAGCGGCATTCTGCGCCAAAAACTTGTGCATGTTTGGCAGAGCTCTTTTCTAAAAGCGGCCCAGATACCTAGTACCATGGATGATTTAAAAAATGGCGAAGGTCATCCTTATCGTCAAATCTTATTGAACAAAAATCCTGATTACAAACGGGAAATTCCTATCGGAATCATCAATGCCAAAGACGTTGCTGTACCTGACGACCTAGCCAACCCGAAAGCCTCTTGTTTAATCAAAATGACGACTCCTTGTTTCACCTCTTTCAAGCTGGCCTTTCAGGACCCTGAATCGCGAGTACGCCTTAATAGCGATGTTTCTGAAAAATATTACTCCCGCATCGAAAGCTTGAAAGTCACTGGCGGCTACCTGGACGGGGTGCATATCGATTTTTCCGAACATCTCAATGCGGTCATCGGCGGACGAGGCACCGGAAAGTCAACTCTGCTTGAGTGCCTTCGCTATGTCCTGGGGTTGCGACCGATAGGCAAGAACGCCTTGAAGCAACACGAGGAGATCATTAAAGAGAATCTGGGGAAATCGGGAGCCCGAGTCGAGTTGGTGATTCGCTCTTCTAAGATGAATGGCAGACGCTTTACCGTCGCCAGACGTTATGGCGAAAGCACGAGTATTAAAGATGAAAACGGGAATCCATCGACATTTATCCCCGCCGATCTTTTACCCGAGATAGAAATTTATGGTCAGAATGAAATCTTTGAAATAGCACAGGACCCGACCAGTATACGGCAATTGTTGTCGAGGTTTCTTGAATCAGATCAGCAAGGCAGTGAGGCCCTTATTCAAGAAGCGCTAGGTAAGTTAGCGGAAAATAGACAAAAATTAATCGAGGCACAAAACAATGTCGCAGCCATCGAAGACGAGGTCGCTCGGCTGCCTAAACTGGAAGAACAGGTTGGTCAATTTAAAAGCTTGGGGCTGGAAGACAAATTAAAAATCGTCCCTTTTCTCGAAACCGAAAAACGTCTTTTAAAAAGAGTCCTGGAAGAGGAAGGGACGAATCTCGATCAGGCATTCCAAACAGTGCGGGACAGTCTACCTGATACCGTATTCCTTAGTGAAACGGCTCTCAGCAACCTTCCCCATGCTGACAAGTTACGCAAAATTCGAGAAGCACTCGATAAGCTCAGAGTCGAGGCAGAAGGGCTATTAACTCAATGGCAGAGTAAATATACTGCTGCGAAAATTAATATCGAATTTCTTGGTCAAGAGTTGAGTGCAGGTATTCATGATGAGGAAGAGACCCTTGAAAAAACGTTCAAGGATCTCCCCTCCTGCGAAGGGAAAACCGGCAAGCAGATAGGCATCGAATTCCAGAGGTTGATGAAAAAAATTGAGCAGATCCGCCCCAAACAGACGTTGATTGCAACGCGCCAAAAACTATCCGCAGAGCTCCAAAAATTACGGAAATTAATTCTGGAAGAATTGTCAGAAACGCGAGCTGAGCGTTCGGCGCAATTTTCAAGAGCACTGAAAAAACTCAATAAACGACTTGATGGAAAACTCCGATTGGAAGTTAAGTCGGAATCGGACCGGACCCCGGTCATTCAATTTCTGTTGGGGTGCAAGTTGGATAATGTCGGCGAAGGACGGCTTTCTTGGCTTAAAGAGGCTGATCCTTTTTCGCCTGTGAGGTTAGCCGAGCTAGTCCGTGAGGGTGCTGAGGCTCTGCGTAATGCGAATTGGGGAATTACCCCCACCGTGGCTGAAGCCCTGACGCGATTGGCGACCGAGCAAATTCTCAAACTAGAAGAGATCGAGCTGCCCGACCTGATTAGCATCGAGCTGAATACAGCCCATGAAGGGCAGGAAAATTTCAGGCCGATGGGTAAGCTTTCAACCGGGCAGCAATGCACGGCAATCCTGCATCTCCTCCTGTTACAAAACCTTGACCCTTTGATTATGGACCAACCTGAGGACAATCTTGATAACGCCTTCATTGCTGACCGCATTGTGGAAGAGTTACGATCTGCAAAGATCGCCCGTCAGTTCATCTTTGCAACCCATAACGCGAACATACCCGTTTTCGGCGATGCAGAATGGATTGGCGTATTTGAATCTTCAAATAACCAGGCCCAGATGCCTGCTGAGGCGCAGGGCGCAATAGATGTCGCTAGAGTCAGAGATATGGCCGCAATTATTCTTGAAGGTGGGAAAACGGCTTTCAACCAACGGAAAACAAAGTACGGATTTTGAGGTGACTTATGCTGAAAGCTGAATTGTTTGAAATTATCGCCAATGGTGAGAATTCCGGCGTGGAATTCAAACGGGATGATATCCGCCCAGAGCAGTTGGCCAAAGAAATCGTAGCCTTTGCAAATCTTCAAGGGGGCAGAATTCTTTTAGGCGTTGAAGACAATGGTCAGTTTACCGGTCTTCAACGTGCAAGTGCTCAGGAATGGGTGCTGAATGTTTTCAGAGATAAAGTCCATCCTCAAATAATTCCGTTCTATGAGGAGATCCAGGTTGAACAGGATGTAAGAGTAGCTGTGATAACGATTACGGCGGGGATATCAAAACCCTACGTGGTGCGACACAACAACCGTGAAGAAGTTTACATTCGCATGGGAGACCGATCTGAGCTTGCGACTCGTGAACAACAACTTCGTCTTTTTGAAAGCGGCGGATTGCTTCGTGTTGAAGTATTGCCGGTCGCAGGTACGTCATTGGCCAATATTGATAAAAACAGGCTGGACTATTATCTGCGCACGATCATCAAGGACCCGGTAATCCCCACTTCCGACCCTGAGTGGATCGAACGTCTATTGGGCCTTGGGTTGATGGCTGAAGACGGTTTGGGTAACACGGTATGCTCGGTTGCCGGGTTGATTTGCTTTGGAATTAACCCTAGACGGTTCCTTCGCCAGGCGGGTTTGCGGGTGATGGCCTTTTCCGGTGACGACAAAGAGTACCAGGCGCTGCTTGATGTGGTTCTGGATGCCCCCTTGATGGGGCGTTGGGAGGTAACAGAGTCTGGCCAAAAGCAGCTGGTAGATGAAGGACTTATTGAAAAGTTTTCTTCTGCGATAGAGCCATTCATCTCTCAGGAAGCAGCCGACATCGATGAAAATATGCGGCGAGAGAAAACCTTTTTTTATCCCTGGGAAGCGATTCGGGAAACAGTCATCAATGCTTTGGTGCACCGGGACTGGACAAGATCGGTTGATATTGAGGTAACAAATTACTCTGATCGCTTGGAAGTTATTAGTCCAGGAAAACTCCAGAATTCCATGACTATCAGTAAAATGGTGGCCGGGCAACGCTCGCCACGAAATACCCTGATCATGGAAATCCTGCGCGACTATGGTTATGTCGATTCTCGGGGGATGGGAGTGCGGACCAAGGTTATTCCGTTGATGAAGCAGTTAAATCAAGTGGAGCCGGTCTTTGAGGCAACTGACGACTACTTGAAGACGGTACTCCCCAGGAAAAATGAAAATGGGTAAAGTCGTCAACCACCTTTTCGATGCCTTGCACGCTTCCTCTGCGTATAACCCAGAAATTCAGGTCGCGCCTGTCTGTGTCTTGTGGCCGGATCGGGATCATCAATGGGAAGCGGTGATCCCCTTATTGCAGAGTGAGTTGCCGGAGCTGTTTGTTCTGAGTGATTACGCTCCTGAAAGGCGAACCGGGCCTGCAATCTGGTTGCGCTGTGTGATGGACGGAAAGATTGAAGAGGTTTCTATTCCGGCGGGAAGCACACCGATTTTCTATCTGCCCGGAGTCAGTCGTCAAGATCTACGTGCCATTGAATCCTGCCCTGAAATGCTGAAACCGCTTGCTGAATTGCAATATCGTGGAATGATCTGGTCGCAAATCAATTCCAAGGACTGGACTATTTTGTCTTTTTTGAAGTCAGACCAGGGCGGCTTGGGGCTGGATGTTGCCCAGGACAACGACACCAAAAATGCCATGCAATTGGCTTTGCACCGCCTTCTTGAAGAAGAGGTCTCCTTGCTTGTTGGCAAGCGTCTCGATAGGGACTACTTCAATACCTTGTTGACCGGTGGTGACCCGACGCGTGATCTGCTTCAGTGGCTTGATCAGGGGGATGCTTTTCGTCAGAGCCGCGGTGAAAATGAATGGCAGGCGTTCATCGGACTTTGTAAGTCACAACTCGCTTTCGACCCCCAGAATCAAGGGCAACTTGAAGGGGGAGTTAAACTTGCCAACCATGAGGGTCCTTGGATGGCCGTTTGGGACAGGTATTGTGAAGCACCAAAGCGCTATCCAAATATTTCCAGCTCAATCAGGAAATGCCAGCTACCCGCATTTGATCTTTTTGCGACTACAGAAAACACTGGAGGTTGGCCGCAGTGGAATGATGCGCAAGAGATGAGCTTACAAGCGGACTTTCTTGCCGCCGCGAATCATCCTGCCCACGCAGCACGGAAGAAGGTTCTTGAGCTGGAAAAGACCCATGGATCAAGGCGTGATTTGGTTTGGGCTGAGTTGGGTGAATCTCCGTTGGCGCAAGCATTGGAACACTTGGCGGTGCTGGCTGATGTCTCCCAGCACAACCTGGCGGCAGGAACTCTTGCCGATCTGACGGCGGGTTATCGTACCCGAGGGTGGTTGGCTGACGATGCGCTGCTCAAGGCGCTTGCGTATGTTGAGAGCAACAAGAATTTTGAGGCAGTCTCTGCTGTAATTCGGGCGATGTATCTACCCTGGGCTGAATATTCTGCCCGTTACCTACAAAGTATCTGGAAGAAAGAACAGCCCCAAACCACGTACGGCACTGATAAAGGGAACACTCCGGAATGCATGCTGTTTGTGGATGGATTGCGGTTCGATTGTGCTAGGCGTCTCGCACTGTTATTAGAAAAATCAGGCCTTAACGTTGAAGAATCTGAAAAGTGGGCGGCACTG
>JBDNGT010000317.1:0-14216 GCA_041689145.1 Geopsychrobacter sp.
CCGCAACTATCGTATCCCGATTATTCTCGGCTTCCGCTTCCTCTACGGCCTGCGCACGGTCGCCCCCTTCGCGCGGGGGATCAGTCAGGTCCCACTTCGGTTGTTTATCCCGCTCAACCTTCTTGGAGCACTCGCCTGGGCGGTGTTTTTTGGGGCTGCCGGTTATCTCTTCGGCCACACCCTTGAGGTTTTTCTCGATGATGTAAAACGCTACGAACTCTGGGCTTTCATCCTGCTGATCCTGGGCGGTTTGACGGTCAGGATGATTTATCTGCTGAAGAAGAAGGCCGAATTTCCCCAGGATACGGATAGCTCTCAGCAAAAATTAAAATTCGGGTGGTATAATCAACAGGGACAAAAACTAATCCGACCCCAGCGATCTTCAACGCGGTTAAATGCGCACGGGAGGAGATCGAACGTTGTCTGAAAAAGGTGATGAAAAGTCCAGACGATCCCACGACCGTAAACAGAAGAAAGTACGCACGCCGCCTGCTCACCGGGTTCCTGTTCAGCTCGACAGGTACGCTGATTGCGCTCTCGCCGCCTGGCAAGGAGAGCTGCGCGATCAGGACACCGATCAACCGCGCGGTCTGGAGCGATCCGCAGAGTCTCAGCGATCTGCTGGAGAAGATTCCACTGCAGCAGATCCTTGAAGTGGACGAGGTCGCCCGCATGGTGGTGGTGCTGGTCTCGGAGGTCGCTCCCCACCTCGATAACCATGGTGCCGGTAATACCGGCTGGAGCGGTGACTACAAGGGGCAGCCGATGTTGTTTGCCAAGCGTAACGGCAGCGCCCTGGCCCTGGTCTGCTCGGCCGCCTTCGGCGAATGCTCGGTGGGCTTCGTCGGCAGTTCCGACGGCTGGCAGGATCTGTTCGCCCACCGTCGGCTGACGGCGCAGTACCAGCGGGCGGAGAACGGCAATCTGGGTCTGACCGGCGAGATCCGCCTGAACGAGTGCGGCGGAGAATTTATTCTGGCGCTCGGTTTCGGCACCAGCCCGGCCGAGGCGGGACACCGGGCCCGGGCCAGCCTGCTGAAAGGATTCCCGGCCGCACGCAACCGCCTGGTACGAGCCAGCACCGCCGTGCTGCGTTGCCACGAAGCGAAACGTTTCCCCGGTGGTCAGATCGCCAGTCTCTCCATCCCCTGGGGCGCTTCCAAGGGGGACGAGGATCTGGGCGGCTACCACCTGGTCTGGCCGCGAGATCTGGTCGAGTCGGCCGGTGGTCTGCTGGCTGCCGGAGCCGACGAAGATGTGCGCCGCATCCTGCGCTACCTGCAGACCACCCAGGAGGCTGACGGTCACTGGCTGCAGAACATGTGGATGGACGGCAGCTCCTACTGGCACGGGGTGCAGATGGATGAGACCGCGCTGCCGATCCTGTTGGTTGACCTGGCCCGGCGTGAAGAGGCGCTCAGTGCAGAAGAGCTGACGGCACTCTGGCCGATGGTTCAATCTGCGGCCGGGTTTCTGGTATGCAACGGCCCGGTCACCCCGCCGGACCTCTGCGAGGCGTCCTCGCCGCTCTCCGGCTTCGTCGCGATCAAAAATCGGCCGCCGGGGGAGAGCAACGAACCGGCCCATTAAGAATTATGTGCCGGACAGAAAAAGCAGGCCGTTGAACTGCAAGCCGCACTCGAGAGCTTCGCCGGAGCGAGAACTGAATTGCAGACCGCCGCTCGCGTTCACTGGAGCCTGAATGCCTGGACCGAGGTGCAGGAGACGGAAACCGCGGAGAGCGGTTTCGGGCTCCAGTTCGTTGATCTCCCCACAAATTAGTTGAAACCTGGTGAGTCCCTGGTTTTCACCTTCTTCTGGCTAGACGCACAGCGCTGGGAAGAAACCAATTTTCTCGTGACGGTGGAATGACATGGATAAAAATGACTGTGCCATCGGGGTCGACCTCGGTGGAACCAAAATCGAAGTGGCGCTGGTAGATGGAACTGGCAGCATCCTTAAAAAATTAAGACTGGCGACAATGGTCACAAGTGGCCTTGAAGCCATCGAACGGGAGATTGTCGGCGCGGCACAAGAACTGATGCAGGCTGCCACCCCGACCCCGCTTGGCCTCGGGGTCGGGGTGGCCGGGCAGATCGATTCCTTGGGGGCACGGGTCCGTTTTGCGCCCAATCTGAACTGGCATGATGCCCCGCTGCAGGCTGATCTGCACCGACAACTGCAGCTTCCGGTCGCACTGCTTAACGATGTGCGTGCGGCCACTTGGGCCGAATGGCTCTACGGTGCCGGGCGCGGTTGCGCCGATCTGATCTGCCTGTTCGTCGGCACCGGGATCGGCGGCAGCGTGGTGAGCGGCGGACGGATGCTCGAGGGTAGCAGCAACAGCGCCGGGGAGTTGGGGCACATGACGGTCGACCTGCATGGTCCGACTTGTCACTGTGGCAACCAGGGTTGCCTGGAAGCGCTCGCGGGGGGTTGGGCCATCGCGCGGCGAGCGCGCGAAGCGATCGCCGCAGATCCGCGCGCCGGCGCATGCTTGAATAGACTGGTTGATAATCAGCTCGATGCGCTGAGCGCCGAACAGGTTGCTCGCGCCGCGCATACCGGAGATCCGCTGGCGGGCCAGATTGTCACCGAGGTCGCCGCAGCACTGATCGCAGGGAGCATAGGCCTGATCAACGGCTTCAACCCCAGCCGCCTGATTCTGGGTGGCGGGGTGATGGAAGGGCTCCCCGAACTGGTCAAGCACATCGATCAGGGGGTACGCAAACATGCTTTGCAGATCGCGCTGGAAAATTTAGAAGTCCTCCCGGCGCAGCTGCACAACGATGCCGGGGTTATCGGCGCCGCCGCCTTCGCCATGCAGCAGTTCAGCAAGAAAGGATAGGTTCATGCTAACGATTCCCCAAGTCACCACCCTGTTCCTGGATATCGGCGGCGTATTGCTCAGCAATGGCTGGGATCGAACGAAGCGCAAAGCCGCAGCACAGCAGTTTGCCCTCGACTACGAGGAGTTGAACGAGCGCCATCACCTGATCTTCGACAGCTACGAAAAAGGTTATCTGAGCCTTGAAGATTACCTTAACCGGGTGATTTTCTACTGCGCGCGCGCCTTCTCCCGCGAGGAATTCAAGGCCTATATGTTCGCCCAATCTCAGCCGGACCTGGAGATGCTCGAATTGTTTCGTCAGCTGAAAAGACGCTATCCGCTCAAAATCCTGGCGCTCAGCAACGAGGCGCGCGAACTGAACGCCTACCGCATTCAGCACTTTGGCTTGACCGAGATTTTCGATTTTTTCGTCTCTTCCTGCTTCGTGCATCTGCGCAAACCAGATCCGGAAATTTTTCGCATGGCGCTCGACCTGGCCCAGGTACCGCCTCAGCAGGTGTTATATTTTGATGACCGTGAGATGTTTATCGAGGTCGCCAGGAACCTTAAAATCAACAGTATTCTCCACCGCAGCACCGAAACGACCCGTACAGCGCTGGCGAAGGTGGGATTCTCTCTGATGTAACGAATGGCTGATCCATCAGCAAGGAGCAATAAGCATGACTGAACAGAAAGCTGAAATCGGCATGATCGGGCTCGGTGTCATGGGACGCAACCTGCTGCTGAACATGGCCGAGCAGGGCTTTGCGGTCGCAGGCTATGACCGCGACGCCGAAAAGGTTGCCGCCCTCGCTGCGGAGGGAACCGGGAAGCAGGTCATAGCTGAGAAGAATCTCACCGCCTTCCTCGGACAGCTCAAAAAGCCACGCACCATCATGCTGCTGGTCCCGGCCGGAGCGCCGGTCGATGCGGTCATTAGCGAGCTGCTGCCGCACCTGAGCTCAAATGACCTGATCATCGACGGCGGCAACTCGCATTTTGAGGAGACGGAGCGCCACGCGCGTGAACTGGCAACAAAAGGCCTGCAGTTTCTCGGCGTCGGTGTCTCCGGTGGTGAAGAGGGCGCGCGGCGCGGACCGAGCCTGATGCCCGGTGGCCCTCCCGAAGCCTACGCCCGGGTGCGGAAACTGTTCGAAGCGATTGCCGCCAAAGTTGATAATCAGCCTTGTGTTGCCTGGCTTGGCCCGCGCTCAGCCGGGCACTTCGTTAAGATGGTGCACAACGGGATCGAATACGGACTGATGCAGCTGCTCGCCGAAAGCTACGATTTCATGAAGCGCGGCCTGGGACTGAACAATCAGCGTCTGCACGAAATCTACCGCCAGTGGAACAAGGGGGCACTCAACGGCTTCCTGCTGGAGATCACCGCCGACATCTTTGCTCAGGCGGATGAGCGCAGCCAGCATGAGCGCATCGACATGATCCGCGATGTCGCCCGCCAGAAGGGGACCGGGATGTGGACCAGCCAGGAGGCGATGCGCCTGCAGGTGCCGATCCCGGTGATCGACATGGCGGTGATGATGCGCGACCTGTCGGGCGACAAGCCTCTGCGGAACAAGACCGCCGGCCTGCTGGGCGGCCCGGTGCAACAGTTGACCGGGGATACGGAGGAGTTGATCGGCGTCTTGAAGCATGCCCTGTTCGCCGCAATACTGCTGACCTACGCGCAGGGAATGGCCCTGCTGCATAAAGCCTCGGCAGAGCATGGCTATAATCTGAATCTGGCCGAAGTGGTAAAAATCTGGCGGGGCGGATGCATTATCCGTGCAGATCTGCTTGGTGACCTCTGCACCGCCTACCGTCAGCAGCCGGAGCTGGGCCAGCTGCTGCTGGATAAGAACCTGGCGCAGAAGGTTCTCGACCGCCAACAAGACCTACGCCACGTGGTCAGTAGTGCATCCCAACAGGGGATTCCGGTGCCGGGACTGATGGCCGGCCTGGCCTATTTCGACAGCTACCGCGGCGGCTGGCTGCCGGCCAACCTGATCCAGGCGCAGCGCGATTATTTTGGCGCCCACACCTATGAACGGATCGACGCTGCAGGAACCTTCCACAGTGAATGGAAACGGAGCTGAATACATCATGGAACGCGACAATCACCTTCAGGCGACAGTCTTCGTTATCTTTGGCGCCAGCGGCGATCTGGCCTGGCGCAAGCTGATCCCCGCACTTTACAACCTGTACCTCGACGAGAAGCTTCCCTCGCAATTTAAGGTCATCGGCGTCGGGCGCAAGGCACTCATCGATCAGAATTTCCGTGCGCATCTGCGCGAGGGGGTCGACAAGTTCTCACGCCGCGGCAAAACAGAGAGCGCCGAGTGGGAGCCATTTGCTGCCAGTCTCGTCTATCTCGCTGGGGACCTCGCAGCGCCACAGCTCGGCGCCGACCTGGACAAGCGACTGCAGCAGTTTGATCAGGACTGCTCAGTCGAAGCGAACCGGATCTTCTACCTGGCGATTCCACCGGCACTCGCCGAAACCGCAGCAGAACAGCTCGCCAGGCTCGGCCTGTGCAAGGATTGCCAGCGCGATCGGCTGGTGGTTGAGAAGCCCTTCGGTCACGATCTGGCTTCGGCCCGCGCCCTCGATCGCATCCTGACCGGGATGTTCGCCGAATCACAGATCTATCGCATCGACCATTACCTGGGTAAGGAGACGGTGCAGAACCTGCTCGCCTTCCGCTTCGCCAATGCCCTGTTCGAACCAATTTGGGACCGGCGCTATATCGATCAGGTCCAAATCACGGTCGCCGAGACCGTGGGAGTCGGCAGTCGCAGTGATTACTACGAACATGCCGGGGCACTGCGCGACATGATGCAGAACCACCTGCTGCAGATCCTTTGCCTGATCGCCATGGAGTCACCGGTCTCTTTCGAGGCCGACGAGATCCGCAACAAGAAGGTCGACGTGCTGCGCGCCATCCACCCGATCCGCCCGGAGACCGTGCATCATTACGCAGTGCGCGGCCAATACACTAAGGGGCACCTCGGCGACGAAAAGGTTCCCGGCTATCGCCAGGAGGAAGGGGTCGATCCCGAATCCAACACTGAAACCTTCGCTGCCTTGCGCCTGTTCATCGACAACTGGCGCTGGCAGGGGGTGCCCTTCTATCTGCGCACCGGCAAACGTCTGGCCGAAAAGGTCTCGCAGGTCTCGATCCTGTTCAAGCCGGTCCCTCATCAGTCGTTCCCGGCCAGCGCGGTCGAAAACTGGCAGCCGAATCGGCTGGTGATCCGCATTCAGCCCGAAGAGGGGATCACCCTGCGTATCCAGGCCAAGCAACCCGGCACCCGCATGGTGCTCGCTCCGGTCGACATGCAGTTCTGTTACCGGGACGCCTTCAACACCAGTGCGCCTGAAGCCTACGAAACCCTATTACTCGACGTCATGCGCGGTGATGCCACGCTCTTCATGCGGGCCGACCAGGTCGAAAAGGCCTGGGAGGTCATCGCCCCGGTGCTGGAAACCTGGGAAGCGGTGCCACCGGCCGACTTTCCTGACTACCGCCCGGGGAGCTGGGGGCCGGAAGCGGCCGCAGCCCTGCTGACCCAGGATGGACGAAACTGGTTTGAACCGGTTGCCAATGACACCGATACCGAGGATATTTAGAGGATGATCCGGATCTGCGACGATGCCGAACAGCTCAGTCGGAGCGCCGCCGAACTCTTTGTCGAGCAGGCGCAACAGGCGGTCGCCGCACGCGGCAGGTTCTGCGTCGCGCTGGCCGGCGGGAGCACCCCGGAACGCTGCTATCAGCTGCTGGCTAAGCCGCCGTTGCGTGAGCTTGTCCCCTGGGCGAAGACACATGTTTTCTGGGGGGATGAACGCTGTGTGCCCGACAGCGATCCGCGCAGCAACGCACGGATGGCCCATGCGGCGCTGCTCGATCAGGTCCCGCTGCCTGCCGCGCAGATTCACCTGATGGCCTGTGCCGAAAATCCGGCAGCTGCGGCCCAGACCTATGCAGCGCTGCTGCAGGACTTCTTTCCCCGCTCCGAACCGCGCTTCGACCTGGTCCTGCTCGGCCTGGGCGAAGACGGCCACACGGCGTCATTATTCCCCGAAACCCCGGCGCTACGGGAAAAGGTCCGCCTGGTCGTTCCGGTGCAGAAACCGGGGGAAGACTTTGCCCGGCTGACCCTCAGCGCACCCGCGATCAATTCTGCGCGGTTGGTGGTTTTTCTGGTCTCCGGTAAGAACAAGGCCGCAATTTTAAGCGAAATTCTGGAGGGCCCTTCCGGGAGATTTCCTGCGCAACTCATCACCCCCGTGCAGGGAGAGCTCCTGTGGCTGGTCGACAGGGCCGCCATCGGACAGGTACCTCTCTAACTGCAAATCAAAAAGGGATAGGAATCGAGAGCAGCGCCGACAATTGCCGCCCTCCCCCGGGCGTTTGTCACCTGTTTCCCGCGTTTTGTGCTCGATGCCGGCTGTCTGATCCTGGCGCCGTTGGGGTGAGGGGGGAACTCAACGTACCGGCGAGACGTAGTTGAGATCATCTTTGCCCTGCTCATCTACACTGCCACCTGTCAGATTGACCGCCTCGACGAGACCAAGAGGCGTCATCATGAGGTCTGCTTCAACACGGCCGCGATCTCCGGCATCTGTGCCTCGGCATCGGCCTCACCGAGGGCCAGCAGGGCCTCCAGATAATGAGGCTCGAACATGATCATGCTCAACCAGTCCGGGCTCAATGTTTTGTGCGTACCGATGCCGCGACTTAGATAACGCAGCATCCCTGGGAGCTTGGGCTCGAACTGGTGGGAAAGTTGCCCGATGTCGCAGCCCGGACGCAACAGAAAGAACTTGACCGGGACCGGCCCCGGTACAGCCCCGGACGGGATCTTGCGTAGTAGGCAATTGACCATTTCGAGGGCCTGTGCATCCTGGGCGAGCACATCCAGAAAGACAGAATCCATCATCGCTCCCAGGACCTGAGCCGGAGGGGGATAGCCATGGACTGTCGGAATGTCAGCTTCTTTTATCGAGCGCTCATAGCGGGTCGAGATGGCCATGATGCTGCGGGCTCCCAGATGAAGGGCCGGGGAGAGTGGCGCCGATTGCCGGATACCGCCATCGCCGAACCAGGCATTGCCGACCTGCACGGCCGGAAAAAAGAGCGGTAAGGCGGCCGAGGCCATAATGTGGGGGAGCGACATCTCGGTCGCAACACTGCGCCGATGCGGGCGCTCCCACATCTCGATATTCCGGCCCTGAACCCAGGTCACCGCCTGGCCGGTGCCATAATTGGTCCCGGTTATCGCGAGAGCCTTCAGGCGTCCCTGGCTCAGATTTTCTCCAACCCCGGTCAGTATCTCTCCATGGTGCGCCAGGCGTCGCTGCAGTAGCTGGAGAAGGGGTGTGGTATCGACCAGGCCGCGAACTTCAGGGGTAATCCCGAGTCCGCCGAACAGCAGATTGATCCCCCAGCGCGAGACGATTCTGGTCAGGTTCCAGCTGTCGGTGCGAAACACCTGGTCGACACTGAGCCCCTGCCACAGCTGGGCGAGGTCCTCCACCGCCTCAGCAAAGCATCCTCGATGGTTGGCGAGAAACGCAGCATTGATAGCGCCGGCTGAGACGCCGGTCAATATCGGAATGTTCAGCTCGGGATAATGACGGGCCAGGCAGCGTAGGAAGCCGACCTGATAGGAAGCGCGGGCGCCTCCTCCACTTAGAACCAGGGCGAGATCGTTATCAGAATCAGGCATCGGGTTCCCTCTGGTTGATAAAATCTGGACGCAAGTGCCCGGTACAGAGCAAGTCTACCGTTAAATCCAGGCATCTCTAGTCAGCGGCGAGAAAAGCCTGACACTTAGCTGGTCTCAAACCGCAGTGAGTTATTGATTGTTTGTGAAATCGTGAGAAACTTTCAGATGGCAGGGTTTTTTATTGTCGGCCATGCTGAGGTACGCCGTTACATAACGGGGATTTAGCAATGACAGTTCCAAGGGGGTCAGAGATGACGACGAAAACAAAACACAGGCTCTTTCCATCGGCCGAGGAAGATGCCAGTGCTGTGGCGCTCTGCGAAGCGAGCCCACAGACTGAATCCGCAGATGAAGCCTGCAGGATCATCGCAGATTTCTGTTCCAAGGAACATACTGACGGCGGCACCTCACAACCACGGCGGCACCTCACAACCATGAAACATCACGCACTTGTCTTCTTTAGAGGACCCGATTAAAGGATTGAAATGCCGCACATTGTCTGGATCGGATTTTCGGTTATTGTTGTTACCCTGATTCTTCTCAACTTCGGGGCCTTTCGGCGCAAATTAAGGGAACTGAGAATCCAGGGCGCATTTATCGGAGAGTTGGAGCATCTCGCAACAGTCACCTATAAATATGCCCGCCGGATTGTCATTCTGGTTGTCGGCTCAACGCTCCTATTGGGCGGCATCGTCATGATCGTATTGCCGGGACCGGCAATTCTGGTTATTCCGCTTGGTCTCTCAATTCTGGCCATCGAATTTGCCTGGGCCCGTTTATGGCTGAGGCGGGTCAAGAAGACTATCAAGAAGATCCAGCAGAAGCTGTATCTAAAAAAACAGGACCCACCCGTTACTCCAAAAGAGCTACTTTGATCGAGAACGGATTTTCATGCTGGAAACGGCAATCGTCGCCTTTACAACCTTTTTCGATCGGCCCGATCGATGTTGCGGTGCTCTTTGCTGACATGACACCCGAGGCTTCGAGCGCGTTTCGACGCTCGATGGCGATTCGCGGCACCCTGGTGGCAAGCCTGATCCTGCTGACCTTTGCCCTGATCGGCGATTTTCTGCTGCACAGCTTGGGGATTTCGCTGGCCGCCCTGAAGATGGCGGGGGGGGGCTGTTTCTGTTGACAGCGTACGTCGGGTACAACCTGTATCTGGTGGTAAACGTTGTCAGGCCTTGAGCTTGTCAGGGGACCAAACCAATTAAGCCTGAGCCGACTTTTCTGATGGGGAGCAACAATGGAACTTTTTGTCTGGATTGGAATTCTGTTCTGCGTCAGCCAGTCGGCAATGTTTTCCGGGCTGAATCTGGCTTTTTTTGGCGTCAGTCGTCTGCGGCTTGAGGTCGAGAAAAGTAATGGTAACCTTGCCGCGCAAAAGGTTCTGCAGTTCCGGGAAGATTCAAATTTTCTACTGGTTACCATTTTGTGGGGCAATGTCAGTATCAATGTTCTGCTGACCCTGCTGTCTAACTCGGTGCTCACGGGGGTCCTCGGATTTCTTTTTTCGACGGTTGTTATTACCCTGGCCGGGGAAATTGCTCCGCAAGCCTATTTTTCCCGAAACGCGCTGCGGATGGCAGCGTTACTCAGTCCGGTTCTGCATTTCTACCAGTACCTTCTCTATCCGGTCACCAGGCCTTCAGCGTTACTGCTTGATTTGTGGTTGGGCAAGGAGAGCATTCAGTATTTCAGAGAGAAAGATATCAGCGAAATCCTTAGAAAGCATATCGCTGCAGAAGACAGTGATATTGACCTCCTCGAAGGGATCGGGGCCATGAATTTTCTGGCGATAGACGATCTGCTGGTCATTGATGAAGGGGAAGAGATCGACCCCGAGAGCATTCTGACCTTCAAAGAACGCAATGGCAAGATTATTTTCCCGGGATTTTTGCGCGCCAAAGAAGACCTCTTTATTCAGGCCGTTGCACGATCCCATAAAAAATGGGCCGTAATAATCGATCCAATGGGCCGACCCCGCTATGTCCTCGATGCCGATAAATTTCTGCGCGACGCCTTGCTTGATACCAGCGCTTTTTCACCCTGGAAATGTTGTCATATGCCAATTATTGTTGAAGACCACAAGCTCTCACTCGGCGACGTGATCCTCCAGCTGAAGAGTACCAATACCCACTCAGATGATGAAGCCATCGCTCAAGATGTGGTCCTTGTCTGGGGAACAGAAAAAAGAATTATTACCGGGGCGGATATTCTCGGGCGCTTCTTAAAAGGGGTCACCAGACCGGAGGAATTGCTGGGAAAAAGAACGGGATGACCCCAGGAGTATCACATGACTGAACCCACAGATAAAACCGCTGAAAGTGGCGCACCGACCAATAAGCTCGGGACTTTTTCCGGAGTCTTTACGCCAAGTATTCTGACCATTCTCGGTATTATCCTGTTTATGCGCCTCGGCTATGTGGTCGGCGCGGCGGGCCTGCGGCAGGCCTTGCTGATCCTGCTGATTGCCAACACGATCTCGGTTCTGACCAGCCTGTCGTTGTCTGCAATAGCGACCAATTTGACGGTTCGCGGTGGGGGTGACTACTACCTGATATCCCGAACCCTCGGTTTCGAGTTCGGTGGCGCCCTCGGCCTGGTCCTGTTTCTGGCCCAGGCCGTTTCCATCGGCTTTTATTGCATCGGCTTTGGCGAAGTCGCCGCTGCCCTGTTCGGCACCGGTGGGATGACGGCCCAGATTGTCGCGCTTGGGGCCATTGCCTGTCTGTTTCTGCTGGCCTGGAAAGGCGCCGATTGGGCGACCCGCTTTCAATTTGTCGTCATGGGGATACTCTGCCTGGCGCTGCTCTCCTTTTTTATCGGCGGGTTCATGAACTGGGACAGTGCAGTTTTTCGCTCCAACTGGACGTCAACCGCAGAAGGCCCGCCGTTCTGGATCTTGTTCGCCGTCTTCTTCCCCGCAGTCACCGGCTTCACTCAAGGGGTGAGTATGTCGGGTGATCTGCGTGACCCGGGCAAGAGTCTGCCGCTGGGAACCTTCCTTGCCGTGGGGATCTCCCTCTTGGTTTATATTGCTGCCGCCGTCTTTTTTGCCGGCACCCTGCCACAAGAAACATTGACAAACGACTATCAAGCGATGAACCGGGTGGCGGTCTTGTCGTTCCTGATCACTGCCGGCGTGTTTGCCGCAACACTCTCCTCGGCGATGGCCTCCTTTTTGGGCGCACCGCGCATTCTGCAGTCATTGGCCGCGGATAAAATTTTTCCGGTCCTGAACCTCTTTGCCAAAGGGGTTGGTCCGGCAAACAATCCGCAACGCGCCACTCTTCTTGCCGCCACAATCGCGGTGTTGACGGTGGGGCTGGGTAACCTCAACCTGATTGCCAGCGTCGTCGCGATGTTTTTCCTGATCTCCTATGGACTCCTCAATTACGCGACCTATTTCGAAGCCCGGGCCGCTAGCCCATCCTTCAGACCACGTTTCAAATGGTTTCATAAGCGTGCAAGTCTGGCCGGAGCGCTCATCTGCCTGGTCGCAATGCTCGCCATCGACTGGAAGTCCGGGACGCTGGCCGTGGCCGTCCTCTTTATTCTGTATCAATATCTCAAGCACAGCGTCCGCCAGAGTCGCTGGGCGGACGGGCGGCGCTCATACCATCTACAACAGGTACGGGAACATCTGCTGCAAGTTTCACACGATTTGGAACACCCGCGTGACTGGCGACCGCAGGTTTTGGCTTTTTCTGACGACAGCGAACGACGTAAACGTTTACTGAGATTTTCTGCCTGGCTGGTTGGTAACAGCGGTCTGACCACCCTCGTCAAGATCATCGAAGGGACTGGTGTCCAACAGACACGCCTTATAGGTGCTACAGAAAAAGAGCTTCACCGCGACATTACCGACTCTGGCGTAGAGGCTTTTCCGCTGGTCATCAGTGCGCCCTCTTTTGAGAGCGGTGCACCCTTGCTGCTGCAAAGCTTCGGGATTGGACCCTTGCGGGCCAACACCATTCTGCTGAACCACCAGGATAGCAACACACAACGTTTTTTTACCGAACAGTTGAAGAAATTCGGCAAAAATCTGCGGGCTGCTCTGCGGCTCGGCTATAACCTGGTCGTGTTGGACGCGCAGGAAGAAGAGTGGCTGCGGGTTGAGAAACAGACTCCTGACGAACGGCGCATAGATATCTGGTATCAATCAGGAAACAGCGGGGCCTTGATGCTCTTGTTGGGGCATTTGATGACCCGTGCGCCATTCTGGGAGCAGACCCGTTTAAGGGTCCTGGTCGCTGAACAGAATGATGATTCTGAAGCGACAGAAGCAGAATTAATCAAAGAATTGGACCAGGCACGGATCAACGCTGAAGCTGTCGTTGTTCAGGATTGTAGTGGCTCGACGATTATTCACCACTCGGCGGATGCCAGCCTGGTCTTCTTGCCCTTAACCTTGAAAGAGGGACAGATTGTCGACTGCGTAGGCGAGGTGGCCGATGAATTACTGGCGAAGTTGCCCCTGGTCGCCTTGATCGTTGCCGCACAGCAGATAGAGCTGGACGCCGAACCCGAATCGGGTGCCGCCGGATTATTGGCTGAACGGGAAGATGCTCTTGCCGCCGCTCAACAACGACAGGAGCTGGCAGATAAAGAGGTCCAGAAGTATAATGCACTCATTGAGGAGACCCTGGAGAACTTGCTGTCTGCCCGCCAGCAAGGCGACGATGCCGGGGTTGCCAGATTATATGCAGAGCTGGCTCAAGCTCGGCAGCAACTCGACAAGGCGACCCGCCAATCAGCCAAGGCAGAGGCCAAGTATGACCTGGAAAAGCGACACCTAGAGCAGCTGCGTGAAGAATATCACCTGAACGAACCAACTGAGATTGCTCAGCCAGAAAAAGGGGAGCCCGAAGAGACTGGCCAATAGTTTGATCCCGACTTGCTGCACTGCTCAAAATTGTTTCTGATTAACACTGATCTTCCGCCGTAAAAGAAAAGTTCGTCTCTCCCGCGAAGGCGGGAGTCCAGAAGCCCGTGTAAAACCTCTGGATACCCGCCTTCGCGGGCATGACGAGTACTAGCTAAAAAGTAGCTGCGGAAGATTGATACTACTCAGGAAATTGTTTAAGGAGCGCGCGTTCCCGGGTAAAAAAATGGCGCAGTTAGTGAGTTAAGTTGATTTTATACAGCGAATGGCGATCTTGCCGATTTTTTTTCGCAATGTAGGAGTTTAGAAAATTGAGACGGCAACTACCTTGACACCCCCCGGATGTGTCATTTGTCCGTTCCGAATGTAGACGATCTCGAATACGGAGTATGTCATTCAGTGTAAGTACGGGACATCTACTTCGGGTTGCTTTGCCGTCATTCCCATGTTGTGGTGTCGAAATGCAGGGAAATTGGTCTCTGTTTGATTAGTCATTTTCTGGCAACATTTGATAGGAGCGTTTTATGGGGAATAGCATCTTTGATATTGAGGGCATAAAGCCAATGGGTAAGAAGTTTCACGCTGTCCGCCTTCGCGCGATGTCGGTGATCGACAAGGAATTTACGTTTGGGGCTGAGTGGGATTATCATATTGATAGATGCATAGCCGAGCTTGAGCGCTTAAGAATAGAGGGCACGGAAATGCTACCGGACTAAAAAGAAATGAGTTGTTGACCGCGGCTGTGAACTTTCCACATGGGTTCACG
>JBDNGT010000318.1:0-2589 GCA_041689145.1 Geopsychrobacter sp.
CAAGATCTTCTCCCCGGAGGATGGGCGGCGCATGGGCTTGCAGGGGATGATCAACTATCAGCTGGAGCAGTGCGACTTCGCGCCACCCCATCAGCTGGAACAGGATCTGGAACGCTTGCCGCAGCGCGATCCGCAGGCGGTAGCGCGTCTGATTACCGCCGCTGAGCAGCTGATTGAGCATGCGGATCCCGAGTTGCAGACGACCCAGCAGCGGGTGCGCGAACTGAGCCGGCCGGTGCCGGTCCTCGGCATCACCGGCACCGGCGGGGCGGGTAAAAGTTCGCTGACCGATGAACTGGTGCGGCGCTTTTTGCGTGACTTCGCAGACAAGACCGCGGCGATCCTGTCCGTTGATCCGACTCGCCGGCGCACTGGTGGCGCGCTGCTCGGCGACCGCATCCGCATGAACGCCATCGACACCCCTCGCGTCTTCATGCGCTCGCTGGCGACCCGCGACTCGCGTACCGAACTTTCGGCCGCAATCCATGAGGCGGTCGAGGTGCTCAAGGCGGCCGCGTACGATCTGATCATCGTCGAGACCAGCGGGATCGGGCAGGGCAACGTCGGTATCGTTGAGGTTTGTGATGTTTCGCTCTACGTAATGACCAGCGAGTTCGGCGCACCGACTCAGCTGGAGAAGATCGACATGCTCGACTTCGCCGACCTGATTGTGCTGAACAAGATGGAGAAGCGCGGCTCTGAGGACGCCCTGCGCAACGTACGCAAACAGTACCGGCGTAACCGGCAGCTGTTCGACACGGCTGATGTGGCCGATGAGGCGCTGCCGGTTTACGGCACCATCGCCAGCCAGTTTAACGACATCGGGGTCAACCGGCTCTACCGCGCGCTGGTCGACGAGTTGAACCTCAAGTGCGCGCTCGGTTGGCGGTCCCGGTTGTTGGTCCGCGAGGGGCAGAGTATTGCGCAGCTGATCATCCCGCCGGAACAGGCCAACTACCTAGCGGAGATCGCCCACACCGCCAAGGCTTACCGCAAGCAGATCGTCGACCAGACCCAGATCGGTCGGCAGTTCTACCAGCTGTCTGGTGCCCGTGAACTGCTCGCCGAAAAATGTGATTGCCAAAGCAGCGAGCTTAACGCCCTGCTGGCACAGACTGAAGCCGGCTTGAGCGCTGAGAACCTTAAGCTGTTGGAACATTGGCCGGAATTCAAAAAAGCCTATCGTGAAGAGCTGATGATCACCAGGGTGCGCGACAAGGAGATCCGCACCGAGCTGTCTACTACCACCCTCTCGGGGACGCGGATCCCCAGGGTTTGTCTGCCAGATTTTGCAGATTATGGCGAGATTATTCGCTGGTGCATGAAGGAGAACGCCCCCGGTTTCTTCCCATATACCGCCGGGCTTTTCCCTTTCAAGCGTACCGCCGAAGACCCGAAGCGCCAGTTCGCCGGCGAAGGGACCCCAGAACGGACTAACCGGCGTTTTCATTTTCTGACCAAGGGTGATGCGGCCAAGCGACTTTCGACCGCCTTCGACAGTGTCACTCTCTACGGCGAGGACCCGGACGAGCGACCCGACATCTACGGTAAGGTCGGCATGAGCGGGGTCTCGATCTGCACCCAGAACGACATGGACAAGTTGTTTGCAGGCTTCGACCTCTGCGACCCGATGACCAGCGTCTCTTTGACGATCAACGGTCCGGCACCGATGTTGCTGGCGATGTTTATGAATACCGCCATTCGTCAGCAGGTGACTAACTTCCGCAGCGAACAGGGGCGTGAGCCTTCCAGCGAAGAGCGGGCCGAGATCGAGAGCTGCACCCTGCAGACCGTGCGCGGTACGGTGCAGGCCGATATTTTGAAAGAGGATCAGGGGCAGAACACCTGCATCTTCACCACCGAGTTCGCGCTGCGCATGATGGGCGACGTCCAGCAGTATTTCATCGATCAAAAGGTGCGCAACTACTACTCGGTCTCGATCAGTGGTTTCCATATCGCCGAGGCCGGCGCCAATCCGATCAGCCAGCTGGCCTTCACCCTGTCGAACGGCTTCACCTTCGTCGAGTACTACCTGGCGCGTGGTATGCGTATCGACGACTTCGCCGGCAATCTATCCTTCTTCTTCAGCAATGGTCTCGATCCAGAATACACCGTAATCGGCCGGGTGGCGCGGCGCATCTGGTCGGTGGTGATGCGCGATCGTTACGGCGCCAACACCAAGAGTCAGATGCTGAAATATCATATCCAGACCTCGGGCCGCTCGCTGCACGCGCAGGAGATGAACTTCAACGATATCCGCACCACCCTGCAGGCGCTGATGGCGATTTATGACAACTGCAACTCGCTGCATACCAACGCCTATGACGAGGCGATCACCACCCCGACCGAAGAATCGGTGCGCCGTGCGATGGCGATTCAGTTGATCATCAACAAGGAGCTGGGGCTGGCCAAGAACGAGAATCCGCTACAGGGTGCCTTCATCGTCGAGGAGCTGACCGATCTTGTCGAAGCCGCGGTACTCGAACAGTTCGAGCAGATCAGTCAACGTGGAGGCGTGCTCGGCGCGATGGAGACCCTTTACCAGCGTACCAAAATCCAGGAAGAGTCGATGCTCTACGAGCATCAGAA
>JBDNGT010000319.1:0-2170 GCA_041689145.1 Geopsychrobacter sp.
GATTATTCGTTGACGGGAAATCACCTGAAGGGACTTGAATTCTTTATTGCTCTTTGCCAGAAACATGGATTGTTAAACGTTGATCCAAAAATCGAATTTTTCTCCCATGTATAAGGTTGACAGGATCGTCTGAATCACTAATATAGAGTCCCCATGCCCGGGTGGCGGAACTGGTAGACGCAAGGGACTTAAAATCAATTCTTGGTCAAGAAAAAAGGGTATTAAAACAGGTGGTTATGGGGTTTTAAGTAACTGGTGCATCTGTGGTGCATCGGATTGAAAAAAAAATAAATGCCGGGATGGTGGAATTGGTAGACACACAAGACTTAAAATCTTGGGGCTGTATGGCCGTGCGGGTTCGATTCCCGCTCCCGGTACCATTTTTAACCGATTGCATGGGTTGCCTAGTGGTTGCTCCACCTTCCCAAGGTTGAGGTCGCGAGTTCGAATCTCGTTTACCGCTCCAAATAAGCAAGAGAAAACAGCTACTTAGGGAACTTCTAGTTGGCCGTTTTCTTTTTATTTTAGCCGTGCTGGTTGTGTGGCCGATATGTCGCCAATGGGCAAAACTCAAAGGGCATGAACTCGGCAGCGCTCAATCGAATAGATCGCAGCGCTGGCCATTCACCTCGTGTGACAATGCCCAGACATCTACAAGGAGCTTTAGCATGAAGGATATCAGGATTGACAGTCAGGGTCGGCAGCGTTGTTGGAACTGCGGTGGTACTGGTTTCACCGAGAAGCGGACGACGCGCTCGAAGTTGTTGGTTGGCGTCGGAACGTTCCTGACAAAGAAGAAGCTCCAGTGTCAATCATGCGGCGAGTACAACAAAACCGGGAACAGCAAGTCGTATGACGGGCCGGCGTCGGAGCGTGCAGCGAAGAAGTTGGGGACAGCGGCGATCGACGAGCAGGACGCTGCCCCGAAGGAAATGAGCGATTCTGCACCAGTCTATCCAAATTGTGAAAGACCAAAGGCAAATGCTGCACCAGAAAAGCGCATCGTCAGTGCCTTGCTGGGCGCGGGTATACTTTTCTTGCCTTTCATATTCTCTTGGTTTACATTGCGCAAAGGCCATTCTGTTCTTGCAAGGATTTTGTCGTTTTCTTGGTTGGTTTGGTTTGTTGTTATAATGTCTGGTGCTCAAGATGGCATTGAAAATAGAGTTGCATCTACATCAGGCAACGCGTCTACAGAAGCAAGGCAAGTGAACTCGAAATCTAACGAGGCCACTCCTGATCTTGAGGTCAAATCGCAGGGCAACATAAACCCCCCTTCACGATCTATACTGCACAGGTTATTCAACCCAGATTATCCTACACAGCATCCTGACGAGTATCCTGTGAGCAATGCAACTTACTGGGATGTTACTTCAAAAACAGGTTGTGAGAGCAAATACAGTGATGCAAAAAAATCGGATATATTTGATTCGGATTACAAAAATCACTGGCTCACATGGAAGGGCACTGTTGAACTTGCAGATGCGTCGAGCGCTTCTTTAAATCTTGACGGGAAAGGTATACAGGACCTAAGAGTAGAATTTTCAAATTCAAATGCGGGATATAACCTTATTAAAGGTTCTGTGATAACAGTAAAATTCCTTATGAAAACTTCTGGTGGGTGCATTTTGTCATATGGGGGTGCTGACGGTAAAATTATGTAACACCACTGCTGACTATGCCGGAGTGTGGTATGAAAAGACTACTTTTTACCCTAGCTATGTGTGCGTTACCTGTGATTTCTTTTGCCCAGGAATCGGAAGATCTTAGGCAGTACGATATAGATAAGTGGGTTAAATCCAAGGCCGAGAACTCTTGCCTAGCGTTAGCCAATGTCGTTTTGCCCCCTGACGCATACGAAGCAATAATCTTGCGAACTGAGGCGAAAACAATCGGAGTCATTGCCCCAGAACATGAGGGGTACAGCATCATGGTGGTTTACCCGTATAGACAAGACGGGGGGATGTTTCATTGTGCGTTTAGGGATTACAAACGAAATGGAATCATACAACTTTTCCAGTTTGGCTACGTGAACAAAAGTACAGGTGAGGATACTTTTACAAAAGTGAAGCCGCAGTGGTGAAGGTGGCAGCCATCGTCAAAAAAAGCGAGGGTTTTGCATGGGGGAGATAACCCACAACTCCTTGCGCCGGTACGATGCACCAAAGGA
>JBDNGT010000320.1:0-33376 GCA_041689145.1 Geopsychrobacter sp.
AAAGTTCTTTTTGGAAGCATACGACGGGAAATAGGTCAAATTATCCGTCAGTTATGTCGTCAAAAAGGTGTTGAGTTGGTGGAAGGAAACGCAACAAGTGACCATATCCACATGGTTTTGAGTGTTCCACCAAAGTTCAGCGCGGCCCTTAACGGCTTCGTTCTTAATCAGCTCGGCGCTTAGAACTGGTTTAGGTCGTATTCTTTAGATTTTTCGCCGATGCTTTGATGTCGATTCTGTTGTCGTAAAAGGTGCTTCCGCCGCCACTGTCGGTCAGGCGCTGTGACGTCAAGGCGTTCACTGTACGGTTTCCGGGTGCAAACTCAAGCCACCAGACCCCTTCGGCGACAGCCCGGCCGGCGGGAATCTCATCATCCAGCTGCAATATAAACTCAACCTGTCCCAGATCGTTGAATGCGGTTACCTGTTCTCCTTCACCGAGCCCACGTTTTTGCGCTTCGCTGGGATTCAGTTTGAGCCGCATGGTTCCATCGTGCAGATCATCCCGTTCGAAAAAAGTGGAGTTGAGGGTTTTAAGGGCCGGTGCGGTGACCAGTTGCAGGGCCTGAGACTTCGCGACGCGGGGTAGGTAACGCGGCAGCTGCTCCTTGAGGAGTGGGTTGAAAATTTCGATCCGGCCCGAAGGTGTCGCGAAGCCCGATTTCGGTGGACTCAGTTGCGCCGGGCTGCCGTCGGCAAAGGCAGCCATGTCGATGCCGTTCCACCAGTCATTGGGCGATTCAGTCAATTGCCTGATCAATTCATCCGCGGTTTTTTGAAAGAAGGGTTCAAGATAACCCATCTCGGTCGCCAGCAGGGCGAAGACCTCACGGTTCGATTTGCTTTGGCCGACTGCCGGAATCAGCGGGCGAGTGCGTTGGACGCAGTAGCTGCCGTAGGAGCGGTAGATATCGCTGGTTTCAAGCGAGGTCGTCGCTGGCAGAACAATGTCGGCATACCGGGCGCTGTCAGTCATGAAGCGTTCATGCACCACGGTGAACAGGTCGTTGCGTGCCAGCCCCTTAAGAACTCGGTTCTGATCCGGAGCCACCACTGCCGGGTTTGAGCAGTAGACGTAAAGGCTCTTGATCGGCGGATCGTTTAGCTCGTTGAGGGCTTCGCCGAGACGACTCATGTTGATGCTGCGCGGGTTTCCCTGCAGAAAGTCTTTGCGTTCAACCAGCGTCATATCAAAGGCGGCGCTTGTGCTGGTGCCGACAAAACAGCCACCGCCATGTTTAGCCCATGCTCCGACCAACGCCGGCAGGCAGACAATACTGCGCACCGACATGGCGCCATTGGTATAGCGCGAAACTCCGCCGCCGATGCTGATAAAGGGGGCTCGTGCGTTGCCAAAGGCCCGAGCCATCTCTTCTATGACTTTGGGGGCGAGACCGGTCATCCGACTGACGGCATCTAGCGAGTAGCCGGGCAGGATCTTGGCCTGAAGTTCGTCGAACCCCTGAACCTGCTTGGCAATAAACGTCAGGTCGCACAGGCCGTCCCGCACCAGCACGTGCATCATCCCGAGGGCTAAGGCGCAGTCGCTGCCGGGCTTTACCAGAAAGGTTCGGTCAGCGATAGCCGTGGTTTGATGACGGTAAAGATCGATGACCCAGACCTGCGCCCCGCGTTTCTTGGCTTGCTTCACCTGATGCAGAAAATGGATATTGGTCGCTGCCGCGTTGCTGCTCCAGAGGATGACCAGATCACTGCTGAGAACCTCGTCCGGGTGGGGAGCAGGGGTACCCCCCATGACCGCAGACCATCCGGCCTCCTTGGCTGGCGAACAAATGCCCCGTTCGAGCAGGGATGCCCCCATGCGATAAAAGAACGGGTGACCGGCATTGCGCTGAATAATCCCCATGGTTCCGGCGTAGGAATAGGGCAGGATGGCTTCAGGTCCGAACTCGGCGATGATCTTGCGCCAGTTATCGGCGATATGGCTCAGCGCCTCGGGCCAGGAGACAGGACGAAATTTCCCCTCCCCTTTCTCTCCACAACGCAGCAAGGGTTCGGTCAAGCGCCGTGGCGAATGAACGGTTTTTTCATAGTGGTTCATCTTGGCGCAGAGACTGCCGCGCGTGAACGGGTGGTCCGGGTCACCACTGATATGGATGGCTCGATCGTTTTCGACCTCGACCAGCAGGCCACAGCTGTCGGGGCAGTCGTAAGGGCAGACGGAACGATCTGTTTTACTTGACATGGCAGGCCCGTAAATAAGCGTAGAAGATAGACTTGAGGTTCAGCCCCCGGCCTTCTTGGCCTAGTAGCCTCTTGTGTGTAACTCATCAATCAACAGATCGCGCTGGTCGGTCTGTATTTCGATGATCCCGTTTTTAACTGTGCCCCCGCAGCCGAATCTCTGTTTCAACTCTTTGGCCAAATCCTTTAAGCCACTTTCAGGCAGCGGTACGCCCGATATCAGGCTGACCCCTTTCCCTTTGCGCCCCTTGGTCTGGCGTTCAACCTTTATTCCGCCCAAAGCAGTTTTTGATTCTGCGGCGCAGTTGCACTTTTTGAGTGGTCTGGTACATCGAGGGCAGTTTGTGCCGATTTCGTCTGAATAAACCAGCCGGCTGTTTGTGTTGTTCATGATTATTCCTCGATCCGCTTAACCGGCGGGCAGGCTAAGCCCCATTTCAATCAGGGCATCGCGGGTCTGGGCATAGCTTTGGTGTTGAATAGCTTGCCAGCCACAGGCTATGGCCCCGGCAACGTTCTCTTCTCGGTCGTCTATGAATACCACTTCTGCCGGGGTAAAGCCGAAGCGTTCTTCAGCAGTGGCGAAGATACCCGCCGCAGGTTTCATCTGGCCGACCTCGCAGGAGGCGAAGGCATCGTCGCAGAGATCGTTCAGAGAAAAACGCTCGCGCAGGTGATCCCAGTGGATTTTGCCGGTGTTTGAGATGATATAGACCCCGACTTGGGTCCGCAGGCGTCGCGCAAGGGTCATCATCTGTGGCTGCGGAGTGAATATGCCGCACCAGGCGTTTTTCAATTCGACTACGTCGAGCGGTGCACTCAGCAGTCCGTTGATTCCATGCAGAAAGTCGTCTGTTGACATTCGTCCGTGCTCGTAGTCGGCCAGTTTGACTCGCACGGCAAAGTCTTCTACGTCGCGAATCAGCGCACCGCGCCGCCGCAGGAGAGGGAATAACTGGCTGTAGGAAAAATCGACCAGCACCTTGCCAAGATCGAAGACAACATGATGAACCTGAGTCATTATTTAGTTCTCCAGTGGCCGCTTGTATTATCTGATTTTGCGACACTCCAGGTAAAAGCGTTTTTCGTCAGCCTCTCCCATCGAAAATGTTTTTCGTGGGAGCGCGCCGTCGAGAATGATGGTACGGAAGAAGTTATTCTTTGAGATCGCAGCCAGATAGAAACCGGCATTGTTGGTTTGCCTGCCAAGGCCGCTGACGGCCGCTTCACCGTGGATATAGTCAATCCGCGCGGCAGGTTGTGCTGCCAGGTAGCCATCCAGAAAAGCCTGCAGGCTGGCGACATTCAGGCTTAGCTGCGGAGTCTTCAGCTGACAGTAGCCGTAAGCGCCCGCCAGGATTGAGCAGAACCCCTGGCCTTCGCTCTGCTGCGCCGCCAACGCCTGCGCTGCTTCCAGACTTTCACACGGGGTATATGAAAATTGTTCGCCACGATCATTGAACCAGTGCTCCATTGACGGCAGAAGATGATTCGGATCGATGTTGAACAGCACCCGGTGGATCGCCTCAAACTCAAGTCCCGGATCGTGCAGATTGACCAGTTCGACCAGCGCATAGCGGGCCGGGTGCTCCATGATCGTTGCGTTGTCAGCGGCGTTTTGCTTGAGTTTCTCCCAGATCGCCTTGGCGGTGGCAAAACTGTGATTTCCATCACCCATGGCGTAGAGCATAACCTCACCTTCAACCTGATAGCGGTCGTGGTAGCTCTGCGGGTCGGCAAGCTTGTTCAGTGCATTGACGACCTGTTCGAGTTGTTCTTGCCGGTCGACCCGGTAACCCCTGATATGCCCGCCCCCGGCCAGCAATTCGAAATCATAGAGCTTCTCCGGCTTGCTGTCGAACAGCGGTTCGATCACGGTCTGTTCCGGGTCGTCGATCAAAACCATGATGTGCGGCAACTCGATCGGTGCGTTTTCGCGAACCTTGATGCGCGGCGGAAGTCGGTCCAGAATCGTTCCCTCCGTGGCGCGGATCAGGGAGGTCGCCCCTTTGTTGTAGTCGTATTGCTCAAGATCGAGTGCGACCATCAGCCCCTTGCGCGACTCGACTTCGTTTGTCTTGCGATCAATCAGGACAAAACCCTTCGGCTGAATGCAGAGGATTTCATCTGCCAGATAACTTTCCATCTCCTGGTTGATGGCAGTGATACGGGTTCCAGGGTCAGAATTTTCGAGATAGACCTCTGGAAAAATCAGGTTGAGAGTCGAAGCTGAACCCGCAGTGTCGGTCGCCAGCTGTTGCCAGTATCCTGTGTCCGAAGTGTATTGATCGCAGGCGATGACTGCCCAACGGCGCATGTCTGTGCCCTTTTTCGGCAGTAAAATATGGGGGACCTGCAGGCCGATTTTCTGAAAATTCATCAGGTTTTGATCCTTTGTCTTTGAGTCAGGGGATAAGACAAGTTTCTAACATGTTTCAGCCTGCGTGAGAACTGCAGTTATTACAATTCGTGCCTGCATAGATCAAGAGCGTCGACGCTTGCCCTGGATATTGAATGAGGATCTTGAATGTCGGAAAGGAAGGTAATGGTAAAAATAGGTATATACCTGTGATTGGGAGTATCGGTGTCGCGATCTATCCGGATCATGGCGAGGACCCGGACTCGCTTATTGCGCAAGCCGATGCAGCGATGTACCGGGTGAAAATGTCCGGTAGGCAGAGCATAGGAATGGCATCTCCAGGCTGCGAGAGACCATCGAAAAACAACGCATGGCGAGATATTATGCTGGTTTCAGGGATAAGCTATTGTTGAGTAATGAGACGCACCTCTTTACGTCGAAGCAACGAGAGCCATTGAGGCAACGCAGCAGTTGGAAAGTTTTTGCGCCGCCGTCTTATTTGGTGCCGAAGATCTTGTCGCCGGCATCACCCAGTCCGGGCAGGATGTAGCCATTTTCGTTAAGACGCTCATCGATCGATGCGACATAGATATCAACTTCGGGATGTGCTTTGGTGACCCGCGCGAGTCCTTCGGGGACGGCGACCAGAAAGATACCCCGAATACTGGTGCAGCCATGCTCTTTCAGCATGCAGATGCAGGCATCGAGCGAGCCGCCGGTCGCCAGCATCGGGTCGAGGATCAGCGCGGTCCGGTTCTCCATATCGCCGGCCATTTTTTCAAAGTAGGTGACCGGTTCCAGGGTCTCTTCATTGCGGTAGAGTCCGACGACGCTGACCTTGGCGCTGGGTATCAGGTCGAGGACACCATCCATCATCCCCAGCCCCGCGCGCAAAATCGGCACGACGGTAATCTTTTTCCCCTTGATGCGGTCGACTTCGACCGGGCCGTTCCAGCAGGCGATGGTCTCCTTTTCGGTTTCGAGATCTTTGGTCGCTTCATAGGTCAGTAAACGCGCAACCTCCGAGGCGAGTTCCCGAAAGTCTTTGGTACTGATATCGGCGTGGCGCATCAGCCCCAGTTTATGTTTAACCAACGGATGATTCACTTCAAATACGGCCATGCTCTCGTTTCTCCCTGGATTTTATTGATAAAAGGCACCAGCACCTTAATCGTTTGAGACGCTGAGGGTCAAGACTGATCTTTGTGAAGTTCTGAGCCGTTCTCCCCCCACCCGAAAAAAAAAGATCAGGCCGATTAAACGGTACTGCAAATAGGGAGTTCAGTCTTCTTCCAATTTGAGCTATAGTGATCAATCCGGCTGTGATGTCGGTTCAGTTGTTGTTTTTATTCGAAAAATGTCAGTTTTCTGCAAGAGAAGGAACCAGTTCTTTGAGTCACAGACTGTCTAAAGAGATCGCCAAGCGCCGCACCTTCGGCATTATCAGTCACCCCGATGCCGGTAAAACCACCCTGACCGAAAAGCTCCTGTTGTTTGGCGGCGCGATTCAGATGGCTGGTGCCGTCAAATCGCGCAAGACCGATCGACATGCGACCAGTGACTGGATGAGCATCGAGAAGGAACGCGGTATCTCGGTCACCACCAGCGTCATGAAGTTCAATCATCACGACTATGAGATCAACCTGCTCGACACCCCCGGTCACCAGGATTTCTCCGAAGATACTTACCGGGTGTTGACGGCCGTCGATAGCGCGTTGATGGTCATTGACAGTGGTAAGGGGGTCGAGCCGCAGACCGAAAAGCTGATGGAGGTCTGCCGGATGCGCAATACCCCGGTACTGACCTTCATCAACAAGCTCGACCGCGAAGGGCTTGCACCCCTCGACCTCTTGGCCGATATCGAGGAGAAGCTGCAGATCGAGTGTTCGCCGCTCTCCTGGCCGATCGGCATGGGCAAGCGGTTCAAGGGGGTTTACAATCTCTACCGCAAAGAATTGAACCTGTTTACCCCCGGCTCGGGGCGCAGCGGAGAACGGATCAAGATTGCCGATCTGAACGATCCGCGCCTCGATCAGCTGCTCGGCAGACAGGCCGATGAACTGCGCGCAGATATCGAACTGCTCGAGGGCGCCGCCAACCCGCTCTGCCGCGAGGATTATCTGAAGGCCAGTCAAAGTCCGGTTTTTTTTGGCAGTGCGATCAACAACTTCGGTGTCGAGGAGATGCTCGATGCTTTCTGTGAATTAGCGCCCGCACCCGGCCCGCGCATGACTCAGACCCGTCTGGTCGAGCCTGCCGAAGAGGCCTTCTCGGGCTTTGTCTTTAAGATTCAGGCCAATATGGACCCGGCTCACCGTGACCGGATCGCCTTCTTGCGCATCTGCAGCGGCAAGTTCACCCGCGGCATGAAGGTCCGTCATCACCGCATCGGCAAAGAGGTCATCCTGTCGAATGCCACCATCTTCATGGCCCAGGATCGCGCCAATGTCGAAGAAGCCTACCCCGGTGATATCATCGGCCTGCACAATCACGGCACGATCAAGATCGGCGACACCTTCACCCCGAAAGAAGAGCTGAAGTTTACCGGTATCCCCAGCTTCGCCCCCGAGCATTTCCGCCGGGTGCGGCTCAAGGATCCGCTCAAGTCGAAGCAGCTGCAAAAAGGCCTGCTCCAACTAGCTGAAGAAGGCGCGGTCCAGGTGTTTAAGCCGCTGTCCGGCTCAGAATTTATTCTGGGGGCGGTTGGCGTGCTGCAGTTTGATGTCACTATGGAGCGGCTCAAGGCTGAATACAGTGTCGCGGCGGTCTACGAAGGGGTCAATTACACCACTGCGCGCTGGACTCAGTGTGATGACAAGAAGCTGCTGGCCGAGTTTCATAAAAAACATCTGCATGATCTCGCCGAGGATGCCGAAGGGCATCTGGCCTATCTGGCCGCCAGCGAATGGCGCTTGGGGCATACCATGGAAGAGTGGGCCGGGGTTACCTTTTTGAAGGCCCGCGAACATAGCTAAACTGGCCATTCGAGAATCTGTCCTTTGTGTTAGAATCTGCAGAACGATATTTTTATAAATAGCCCGATGTGACCCATTATGGAGACTATACAAATGCAATCTAAAAAAATGTCCTTTATTACGCTGAGTGTTTTGGTCATTTTGCTCGCCGGCTGTATACAGCCGAATGACCCGAACAAAAATACCAAACAAAAAGCAGGAATCGGCGCGGGGCTCGGGGCGGTGGCCGGCGCAATTATCGGCTATCAGGCGGATCATTCCGGTGGGGCGCTGAAGGGTGCGTTGATTGGTGGTGCCGCAGGTGGAGCCCTGGGCGCAGGGGCCGGCCATTATATGGATAAACAGCAGGCTGAATTTGAGCAGCAGCTCTCTACCGAACGTGCCGCGAATCAGATCGAGGTAGAGCGGCTGCAGAATGAAAATCTGAAAATCACCATGAACTCCGAGGTCTCTTTCGATTTCAACTCCTCACGTCTGCAGCCCGCCTTTGAGCGCAGTCTCGACAAGGTGGCCGGGATTCTGAACCGCTATCCGCAGACCCGTATCCAGATTATCGGGCATACCGATAACGTCGGCTCCGAGGTTTATAATCAGCAACTCTCCGAAAAGCGCGCCCAGTCGGTCGGCTTTGCCTTGGCGAATCGCGGTGTGGGGTCGGCGCGGATCCTGACCTCCGGTCGAGGAGAGTCGGAGCCGCGCGTGTCGAATGATAGCGAAGCCGGTCGTCAATTGAACCGGCGGGTGGAGATGCTGATTGTTCCGGCTGAGGATATCCAGTAGCTTTCAGAAGAATTCGCCTGCCAACGAGAAGAGCCCCGGTATCCCTGCCGGGGCTCTTCTCGTTGCGGCCTCGACTCCCGATGGTGGCGCGCAGCGCTAAGGGAGAGGGGGCAATTGGTGAAAAATCCAGATCCATTTTCTGCGTGGGAAAGCTGTGCTAGACTCACAGTTCTTTGGGTCAGATCAAACCTTGGAGGTAGCCGGAATGCAGAAGCGCGTTGCGATTAAAACAATCTTTACGGACAATCAACCCCGCCAGGCGGTGAAAGTCTGCGGTTGGGTGCGTTCGGTGCGCCGCAGCAAAGAGGTTACTTTCATTGCGTTGAACGATGGCAGCTGTTTCGCCAGCTTGCAGCTGGTGGTTGCTCCGCAGCTCCTGGACGGGCTGCCTGATGGTCTCGGCACCGGGGCCTGCCTGAGTGTGAGCGGAGAACTGATCGCATCCCCGGCCGAAGGGCAGCAGTGGGAACTTCAGGTGACCGAGATCGAATTGCTGGGCGGGGTGGATGAGTCCTTTCCGTTGCAGAAAAAACGCCACAGCTTCGAATTTCTGCGCAGCATCGTGCATCTGCGACCGCGCTCCAACAGCTTCGGCGCGGTGTTCCGCATGCGCAGCGTACTCTCATTTGCCGTCCATCAATTTTTTCAACAACGCCATTTCGTGTATGTGCATACCCCGATCATCACCGCCAATGATTGCGAAGGGGCAGGGGAGATGTTTCGCGTGACGACGCTCGACCCGCAAAAACCGCCGCAAAAAGAGGGGCAGGTTGACTGGTCCGCGGATTTTTTTGCTGAGCGCACCGGGCTGACCGTGAGCGGGCAGCTGCAAGGGGAACTCTTCGCCAGCGCTTTTTCCGACATCTATACCTTCGGCCCGACCTTTCGCGCCGAAAACTCCAATACCAGCCGCCATGCCTCCGAGTTCTGGATGATCGAACCCGAGATGGCCTTCTGCGATCTGGCCGGAGACTGCGATCTGGCCGAAGAATTTTTACGTTACATGGTCGGCTATGCGCTGGAACAGTGCGCTGAAGATCTCGATTTTTTCGATCAACGGATCGAAAAAGGGCTGATCGACAAACTGCAGGGGCTGCATAATGCCGAGTTTCACCGTGTCAGTTACACCCGCGCGGTCGAGCAATTATTGCAGTCGGGGCAGAGCTTTGAGTTTCCGGTCGAATGGGGGAGTGATCTGCAGTCGGAACATGAGCGTTACCTGACCGAGAAAATCTATGCCGGGCCGGTCTTTGTCACCGATTATCCCAAGCAGATCAAGGCCTTCTACATGCGCGACAATGATGACAGCAAAACCGTGGCCGCGATGGATCTGCTGGTGCCGCGGGTCGGAGAGATCATCGGTGGTAGTCAGCGTGAAGAACGCCTGGAGCACTTGCAACAGAAGATGGCCGCCCAAGGGATCGCTACGGGTGATCTCGACTGGTATCTCGATATCCGGCGCTGGGGAAGTTGTCCGCATGCCGGCTTCGGCCTCGGTTTTGAACGCTTGCTGATGTATCTGACCGGCATGGAGAATATCCGCGATGTCATCCCTTTTCCGCGGACACCTGGGCATGCCCATTTTTAGGTCACTACTCGCGCTACCTTTCTGCCTGCGAGCCGTAACCGCTGTGCCTGCCGAGGATAATGGTGCTGCCATGGTGTTGCGTTATGTGGTCTGTGCCGCCCGCGCACCTCAGGCGAGTATTGAAATCCACCTATGAGTTGCCGGAGATTGATCGGGCGATGATCAATTATATTTCAATCGCGATGGGGAACGAACGTCTGGCTGAGTACGAGTTGGTACACAATGATCTGGTGGCAGCGGAGCTGAGAGCGAGATTCCGTGCCTTTTTCCGCGATGAATTGGCTGATCACCCCGAGAATTTGGCGTGCATCGAGCGGATTGAGGTGTTGCATGGACCACCGGCTTCAACTATCTTGGGCGAACCTTGATGCTGCGGGTCCGATCTGCTGCTGATCGGGACGCACGGCAAGGGGCGACTTGGGTACGCATTTTTGGGCAGTGTCGCGCAGAAGATCATGTGCCGCTCTGAAATACCGGTTTAGCTTGATCTCTTGGTCCATAACCAACTGATATCAAAGAGGATATTTAATGACTGAAACAGAAAAATCCCGTTGGTTTCGTCAGGTTTCAAAATCGATCACAGCGCGCTGCCTGGATGCTGGTGCTAACCTGCAGTGGTTACAGGAGCAGATGCATGCTTACCTGTCGGTGACCATGCACGATGAGGCTGAGGCGATTGGATCGCTGGCTATCCAGCTCCCCTATCTTAAGCGCAATAAGCGCCTGGTCTTGCGTGACACCGAGAAGACCTTGATCCTGGCCCGGCTCAATCAGCCGGGCTCTCTTTATCGAACCCTGCGTCTGCTGCGCGAACGTGAAATTTCCTACGCCCAGTTTACCCATTCCTACGGCCCGGTCCCCGGCCTCGGTGAAGAACTTGAACTGCAGCGCTTCGAATTTGACCGCCGCACGGCCGAAGAGATTAATGCCGCCGGTGAACAGCGCATTCCATTGCGCCTGCAACGTGAAGTTAAAAATGCGCTGAAAGAACATTATCCGAAATATGATTTTGCCCGTTTAGATAAAGAGATCCGTCTGCTCTGGATCAATAATGAAAGCTATGTGCGTTTCTCCCCAGCGCGGCGTGTCGCCCAGATCCTTTGGCTCTATCAACAGGCGGTGCAGAGTGGCGGGATCTATTTTGACGCCGAGCCGGCCGGAGAGCTGCATAATGAACCCGAGTATCGCATTTTGTTCGCCGCCGGTAATCCACCGCAACTTGATTTTCTTGAGCAGACCATGGAGGTCTACAAACGCCTAGGACTGGGGATTAAGAGGGCCTACCTGCTGACCATTCACAATGGTCTGCATACCTACTTTCTGGGCACCTTCTATCTGCGGGGCGAGGGGAAAAAACTTCTGGCCAAGGACGGTTTTCTTTACAACCAGCTGGAAGAGGAGCTGTTCAATACTCAGATCCTGTCGACCACGTCCGAAACCTACAGGCAGTTGTTGACGAACGGGAAGATGACAGGGGTCGATGCCTCACTGACCAATGCCTTCGCCAGTTTCTGTCATACCTCGTTAGCGCATAATCAGCCGGATCGCTTCAGTTTTCAGGAAGTTGAACATGCGTTTATCTCCGACCTTGAGATGACGCTGCGCCTGGTCGCGCTCTTTCGCCTGCGCTTTGAGCCTCAGCTGCCTGGCCGCGATGAGAACTATGAGCGCGAACAGCAGCTCCTTTCGCAGTCGATCGCTGATTACAATACCGGCCACGCCTATCTTGACAGTATCCGGCGTACGGTCTACCGCTGTGCTCTGATCTTTATCACAAATACGCTCAAGACCAATTTCTTCGTCGCTGAAAAGCACGCACTCGCCTTTCGGCTTAACCCGGATTATCTGGAGGAGTTGGGCGAAGAATTTACCGCCGACCTGCCGCCGGAACGCCCTTTTCGCGTGACCTTCTTCTTTGGCCGTCACGGCAGCGGTTATCATATCGGTTTCTCCGATATCGCGCGGGGCGGCTGGCGCACTGTGCTGGCTAAAAACCGTGATGATTTCACCACCAGTTGCAATACCCTGTTTCGTGAGAACTACGTTCTGGCGCATACCCAGCATTTGAAAAACAAGGATATCTACGAGGGAGGATCGAAGATGGTGGTGGCGCTGGACGCTGCTGACATCGATAATCCCGAAATCTTGACGCGGCGGCTGTACAAAATGCAGTACGGCTTTATTCAGGCTTTTCTCGATATCTTCGTCACCGACAACGGCGTCGCCCGCGATCCGCGCGTGGTCGATTACTATGGAGAAGATGAGCCGATCGAGCTCGGTCCCGATGAGAACATGCATGATGAAATGATCGAGTCGATTGCGCGAATTTCGACCATACGTGGCTATATTCTGGGACCGGGCGTGATGTCGAGCAAGGAGTTCGGCATCAATCACAAAGAGTACGGGGTGACATCTACCGGCGTGATCACCTTTGCCGAGATTACCCTGCAACATCTTGGCATCGATGTCCGCAAAGATCCGTTCAGCGTCAAGCTGACCGGTGGTCCCGCCGGTGACGTGGCGGGTAATGCCTTGCGTCTACTGCTCGAGCGTTGCCCGAAGGTGCAGATCCGCCTGATCCTCGATGGCACCGGCGCGCTGGTCGATCCCGCAGGGGCCGATCACCAGGCGTTACAGAAGGTCGTGCTGAAATCAGATATCGACCAGTTCGATCCCAATGCCCTGCATGATGGCGGACTGATGGTCTTCCGCAGTCATACCAAACGCGAGGGGTTGCGTGAACTCTACCGCAAGGTCTCACGCAAAGGGGCGGAGCTGGTCGAGGAGTGGATCACGGTTGACGAATTCTACCGACTCTTCAACCAACTGATCTTCGAGGTGAAAGCCGACCTGTTTATCCCGGCCGGTGGCCGTCCCGAAACGATTCACGCCGGTAACTGGTCGCAGTTTTTGATCAATGGCAAGCCGAGTGCGCGGGCCATCATCGAAGGGGCCAATTCCTTTATCACGCCTGAGGCCCGCGATAAACTGCAGGCCAAGGGGATTGTTATTATGCGCGATGCTTCGGCGAACAAGTGCGGGGTCATCTCTTCCTCTTATGAGATCATTGCCAACCTGCTGTTGAGTGAAAAAGAGTTTTTTGCCAACAAAGAGCGATACGTCGGTGACGTCCTCGAAATTCTAGAAAAACGGGCCGCCGATGAAGCCCGTCTGATCTTCAGGCGTTACGCAGAATTTGATGGTGTCCGCAACTATACGGACATCTCAGCCGATCTTTCCAAAGAGATCAATGCCCATTATGCGCGGCTTTTTAATTACTTTCAGGGCCACCCCGAGCTTTGGAATAAGCCGTTGTATCGCAGAGCCTTGTTGGCGCACCTGCCGCGTATTCTGCGTGAGACCCCGCGCTACCGTAAGCGGATTGGACAGTTGCCGCCTAAGTATCACGCGGCGATTCTCGCCAGTGAAATTGCCTCATCGCTGGTCTATCAAGAAGATCGTGAGGCCGAATACGAACAGATGCTCAGCGGTCACTTAAAGCGTCATTTTACCGACTGACATAAAGGGCCAGATCATGAACACTAAAGCCAGCCACGAAATGCATCTCAACCTCAATGTCCGCGGATTGCCGCTTTCGGCGACCCTCGAAATCAACGAGCTCTCCAACAGCCTGATCGCCAGCGGCAAACAGACCTATAAGCTCGGGCTCGGCCAATCGCCGTTCCCCGTGCCGCGGGAGGTGGTTACCGCCCTGCAGACCAATGCGTACCAGAAGGATTATCTGCCGGTGCGCGGCCTGCCTGCTCTGCAAAAGGCGGTGGTCGATTATGTCGAGCGGACTCAGGGGCTGGCTTATCAACCGCAACAGGTGCTGGTCGGGCCGGGTTCAAAAGAGCTGATGTTTATCCTCCAGCTGGTTTATTACGGCGACCTGGTGATCCCGACTCCGAGCTGGGTCTCTTATGCACCCCAGGCGCATATCATCGGGCGTCAGGTGCGCTGGGTGCCGACCCGGGCCGAGAATAAGTGGTTGCTCACCCCGGATGAGCTGGAAGCGGTTTGTGCCGAAGACCCTGCCAAGCCGCGGATCGTCATCCTTAATTATCCGAATAACCCGACCGGCTATAGCTATAGCGATGCCGAACTGTAGGCGCTCGCGGCGGTCGCGCGCAAATACAAGATCATTCATGCTCTCCGACGAGATCTACGGCGAGCTGCAGTTCGATGGCAAGCATCGCTCCATCGCTCGCCATTATCCAGAAGGAACGATCATCAGCAGCGGTTTGAGCAAATGGTGTGGTGCCGGCGGTTGGCGACTCGGCACCTTTGTCGCGCCGCCGGAGCTGGAATGGCTGGTCAAGGCGATGGCGACCGTCTCCTCAGAGACCTTCACCTCGGTCAGCGCGCCGATCCAGCATGCCGCGGTCTGTGCCTTTAGCGGCAGCGTGGCGCTCGAGCGCTACCTGAGGCAGTCGCGCCGCATCCTCAAGGCGCTCGGCACAAACGTTCATGCCGCTCTGGCGGGCCTTGGCTTGCAGCTCCCCCCTTTCGACGGTGGATTTTACGCCTTCCCCGATTTTAGTCCATTAGGCGCAAGGCTTGCGGCGCGTGGCATCACCACCAGCGTCCAACTCTGTACCCGGTTGCTCGAAGAGACCGGCGTCGCGATCCTGCCGGGGAGTTGCTTCGGTCGACCAGCAACCGAGTTGACCGCACGGCTCGCCTACGTGGATTTTGATGGTACTAAAACCCTCATTGCGGCTGAGCAGGTAGCTGATGATCAAGCGTTGGACCTGGAGTTTTTACGCGCGAATTGCGCACGGGTCGTGACCGCGATGGAGAAGATATGCACATGGCTGGCATGACCTGCTTTCCGCCGCAAGTCAGTAGAGCCTGCTAGCTCTTGCCGCCGCGCTCTGTTGCCCAGCCCCGCAGTCAAACCTGCGGGGCTTTGTCGTCCTATGCTTAGAGTCCTTGGTCGTCGGCATTGCGGTCGGGCCTGGTAGGTATTTGTTGCACGCTGTCACAGGCATAACAGGGGCCGCAACAGATACCGTAGGATTGATGCAGGTTGAATTGGTTTTGGTATTCACATAGCCGTTCATCCTGATTCGCGACCATAGGACCCTCCTCAATCATTCAGATTCTTATCCAGATACACCTTATTTGTTTGCGCATTAATCTCTATGGATTGGTGGGTTCCTCTGGCCCACCGGTGCCAAGGAAGTCAAAGGTCATCGGCTGAATGTCATGACCTGATGTTTGGATTTTAGTTTGCGGATTAGGGATTGCACGGTGAGCGTTGCCCCTGCGTCGTTTGTACCGACATCCCCCACCTTCCTAAAATTGGAGGGAGTTGGGACAAGGTTGTAACCAGATCAGAATCCTCCAGATGTTGCGGTTATGTTAAATTTGGCGGATTCTTCAGGCAACATCCTCCCCGCCTCCTGCCGATATTCTTCTTCTTTCTCCTTTATAATCATATACTTATATTCTTAACCCTTAGCGTTTGACGCTGGCATATTTGTTGCTGGTTATCTGCTTGGTTACACTGCGCACTATTGTCTTTGCTGCTGACTTTGTATTGCTATCTATTGAGGTGGAGACCTATGACTATCCCGGCCACCATGCTGGAAATAAAAACCCTGGGCTGCTTCAGCATCTCTATCGATGGAAAAGTGGTTGCGAACGATTGGCCAGACGAAACACTCAAATTGATATTCTGTTCACTTCTTTCGCCGTTGGACATATTCTTCACCTGGGACCGCATCTGCCGCTCGGTGTGGGACGTTCCGCTGACCCCGACCCATCGCCGCCAAATAGAGGAGGTCCTGATCCGGCCGCTCAAAAAGTTCCTGATCAAGGAGTTCGGCTTCAATCCACTCATGTCCGGGGCCGTGGGGATAAAAATCGATCGGCGGCGCATCCATGTCGATGCCCAAGATTTTTATTACTGTGCGTTAGAAGGATTCAGGTTGTTATTTCGCGATGAGCATGCCGAAGCATTCGAGAAACTTAACCGGGCGAACTTACTTTTTACCGGCAGTTATCTCCCCGGCATGCCGGGTACAATTATTGAAAATGCTCGCCATGACCTTGATCTTTACCGAGCTGCAATTCTGGACCGACTCGGGTCAGTCGGGTTCGGCGATAGCTTCGGCCTGGTGCGCTGGGCCGGTTGGAAGGATGCAGATGCCTAGCAGCCCCGCATCAACCTGAGCTTCGAGACGGTGGAACTGCTCGGCGGCTGGGAATGGAATGGGGTCCGGCTCACCGCATGGCCCTCGGATATCTTCCACAGCTACACTCCTCTCAAGCGCCTTAGTGTCCGGGCAGGCATCGACTATCTAAGAACAAAGCCTGTATTCAAGCCGACGATGCACCCCTTTGCCAGTGTCCTTTGCCATAGCTGGGAGGAAACCGACTGGAATACCGACATTAGCGCCAAAGCGGGGATCATCGTGTCCTTCTGAGTTGAGACTTGCGAAAGAGTAAGCCTGGTCCGAAAGTAAAACCAAATTAAGTATGGTGCCTCCCCGGAATTATGCTTCCCTATATAATGAATTATGCTTCCCTATATAATAGGTAGAGAGCCAACCTCAATCCTGACTTCCTTCTTGCCGATGCCATAAAAGAGATCGCGGATTAAAAAAAATCCCTGATCGAAAATTACGGTTTCAAACAACAACTCCACTCATTGATGGCGGATTCGTTAAGTCTGACGGATTCCGCGGTCGGTTTTCGTTTGCTCCCCTCCTGTCCCCCTAAAACTTTATCCCTTAAAATCAGGCCTTTGGGTACATTTACCCCGGTTTTTGCGTTTTTGGCGCGTTCCATGCTGTATCAACTCCTTGAACAAGATGTGGTCACCCGGATTTTTTATTGTGAAAGTTCGGGAGTGACCTCATAATCGATTCAAGGAAAAGGAAATTTTATGAAAAGTTTTATCGGACGAAAAGTTTATCTGGTATCAATGATGGTGATGAGTGTTTTTATGTTTAGTCTGCCCGCCTTCGCCGCCGCCGCAGGGCCCTCTGCAGTAAACCTTGGCACCGCCGGATATTTTGCGATTCTGACAAAAACAGGAATCACCACCACCGGCACGACCGCAATTGTTGGAAATATTGGCTCTAGCCCGATTGCGGCGACAGCCATGACCGGATTTGGCTTGATTGCGGATTCCACGGGAACTTTTTCCACATCCTCTTTGGTGACCGGCAATATTTTCGCCGCCGACTATGTTCAGCCGACCCCGACCAAAATGACCACCGCGGTAAGCGATATGCAGACTGCTTACACCGATGCCGCGGGGAGACCCAATCCTGATTTTACTGAACTCTATGCCGGTGATATCAGTGGCCAAACTCTGCTCCCCGGTCTCTACAAATGGAGCACAGGTGTCTTAGTTACCAATGTCGGCGTTACTCTTGCCGGTGGCCCCAACGATATCTGGATCCTGCAAATCGCTGGCAACCTTACTGTGAACAACGACGCTAAGGTGACCCTGCTCGGCGGCGCCCAGGCCAAGAATGTTTTCTTTCAGGTCGCGGGTAATGCGACCCTCGGCACAGCGACTGACGTCAAAGGTATTATCCTGAGCCAAACCCTGATTTCGATGAATACCGGTGCCGTGCTGAGCGGAAGAGCGTTGGCCCAGACCGCGGTGACCTTGATCGCGAATACCGTTACCGCACCTTAAGGGATGAGTTGTCCTTTGCGCATAAAATGGTAATGCGCAAGGCGAAAGGTTTAGTGAAGCCTTTCTCGAATAAGCAATTGAATATCTGTAAAATTACACCAACGGCCAGCCTTAATTATTAGGCTGGCCGTTGGCGTATTGATTTTGTCCCGCGTCCAGGGCTGCCCCCCTCCGGTCCACTTTAAGAACATCCTGAGTCTTCATATATGACAGATCTGCAACTTACGATGGGGACTCTGACGGATTCGCCCTCTCCTTAGTACCTTGACTTTCCCTCTTCTAAGTATTATCAGGAACTTAACCTCGCGCCATACTTAAATTTTTCTGGCACGTTCGTTGCGAATCACCATCTTGACCAAACTCAATACGCAGTTGTTGCTTGAAAATCCGGTAAACCCGTTTTAAATGATTGGACCTGACCTTCATTTTGCACCGTTTAACTTAAAGTGTCATCCCTTAGGGGTGGCGTAAAAGGAGCTTCAGTATGAAACGGCAAATTTTGCATAAAGTGTACATTTTACTGCTCTGCTTAGTGGCCGGGTTTTTCCTGACTGCCTGTGGCGGTGGCTCCGATCCCGGGAAGGGAACCCTGTCAACCTCTTTGACCGACAGTTCGACAGATGAATACCAGGCGGTTTACGTTACCTCAGGCACACCGACCCAGCTTAACGTCTCGTTTTAGCTTGAATTCTAAGTATCGCTTCTTTGATTTACAGTAAGAAAATCAGGTAAATGTAAAGGCCCTTCGGTTTTTGTAACCGGAGGGCCTTTACTCTTTTTTCATCAAGGGATAAAGCAAAGAGTCGCTAAAAAGACCAACAACGACCTGATCGGTTTTATTGCCGATGGTTCGTTTATAATCTGACCTTCCTGGCCCCATTGCATTTTCCTGAACTCCTATCCCCCCAAACCTTACCTAATCTTTATTTGCCCTTTAATCAGTCATTATACGTTTCGGCGTATAATGCGCATATAGGAAGACACCGCCGCGGCTTTTGTCATGGCCGGATCAGAAAGAATGGAGGTAACATGAAAATCATGACAATTACCCTGCTCAGCCTGCCGCTGGTTCTGTTCGGCTTTCACCAGGTCCAGGGGAAGGGCATGGTGCAAAAGAGCGATGCAACGGCCATGTCTCAATCGATGGAGTCAGACGGGATGAAGATGAAATCGGATGACCTGAAGATGGATTCGGCCAAGGATGAGACCATGGCCCCGCAAGCCAGCTACAGGGTCCCCACGGATGAGGAGCTTAAGCGCCGCTTGACCCCGCTGCAGTATGCCGTGACCCGCAACGATGACACCGAGCGGGCCTTCGACAATGCCTACTGGAACAATCACGCGGACGGAATCTACGTCGATATGATCTCCGGCGTCCCGCTTTTCAGTTCCACCGACAAGTATGAATCTGGAACCGGCTGGCCAAGTTTCACGCGCCCCTTGGCGCCGGACAATATCGTCGAGATTGAGGACCGCAGTCTCTTCTCGGTGCGCACCGAAGTGCGCAGCAAACTCGCAGATTCCCACCTGGGTCACGTTTTCGATGATGGACCAGCGCCGACCGACTTGCGTTACTGCATGAATTCGGCGGCTTTGCGATTCATTTCGCAAGCTGATCTGGAAAAAGAAGGCTATGGCGAATACTTGAAGCTGTTCAAGTGAATGAATGAGGTAACAGATGAGGTAACAGCTTGTTGCTGACGGTCTCTCACAACATTTAAAGGCGGTGCTATGAAAAACAAATTACTCATTGTCTTGTTCGCAAGCCTGATGGCATGCGCGTCAACGGCCTCGGCCGCCTCGGTTGCTAAAGCGGTCCTGGCCGGCGGATGTTTCTGGTGCATGGAATCGGATTTTGAAAAACTTGCAGGGGTCACCGATGTGGTCTCGGGATTTACCGGCGGCACCTTGAAGAATCCGACCTACAACGGCAGACATCAGGGTTATGTCGAATCGGTTCAAATCACCTATGACCCGCAGAAGATCAGCTACCAGCGGCTACTAGTTTATTATTGGGTCAATATCGATCCCTTCGATGATCAAGGACAGTTTTGCGACAAGGGACCAAGTTATTTAAGTGCGATTTTCGTGGCGAATGACGCCGAACGAAAAATTGCCGAAGAATCCAAGCTGCAGGTCGAAAAGCAGTTCCCCGGAGAAACGGTGTTCACGCCGATCCGGAATGCTTCAACCTTTTATCCGATTCAAGGGGATGAAAGTTACCATCAGGATTATTACAAAAAGAGCCCCGTCCGCTACAAACTCTATCGCTGGAATTGCGGTCGCGACCAACGCTTAAAAGAAATCTGGGGCGATAAGGCAAACCATTAGCGCCGAGTTCGGGGCGTAACCCGACGGCTTCCTTGACAGTTGTGCGCCGGAACCCTAAGGGGACACTGCCTTTTTAATGAATAATGATCATGACCAAGAGGGGGATGATGAAGAGATTCATCGTACGTAAATAGAGTTTGAATCAGAACCGCTCACTCGGCTATGCCGCTGGGCGGTTCTTTTTGTTTTAAGCGAGGAGAACGAAAGACGGCCGAAGATCAACTCGAAAAAGGCAAGACGATGCTCGAAGAAGTTGCCCTGCGTTACGCCGCCGGCCACGGGTTGCGGCCCCAGATCGAGTGGGATGATCAGGGCTACCAGTGGCTGCTCAGGGTGAGCTCCGCCGAGCATACCGTGCGGCTAGTCTTTTCACCGGCCGATATCAAGGCCCAGTTTCGCAGCGCTAGCATTCTGAAAGATAGGCGGGTGGTGTTTAATATCTGTGGAAACAAGTACCGGCTGATCGTCAAGATCAATTACGACCACGGAGTAGTCAGGATCCGTTTTGTCGGCACCCACAAAAAGTATGACGCTATTGATGCGGAGACAATCTGATGATTCCTAAAATAATCAAAAATGAAGGGGAGTATGGGGCCGTCCTCGAACAGCTCGATCTGTTGATGGATGCGACTCCGGGTTCTGCCGATTCAGAGAGGCTTGAGCTCTGGGCGACCCTGATCGAACTCTATGAACAGGAAGCCCACCCCGTCGAGCTGCCGACCGCCATCGAGGCGATTCGTTTTCGAATGGATCAGGCGGGGTTCAAGCAGCAGGATCTGACCCCTTACCTGGGCAGTCGCAGCAAGTTCTCCGAAGTCCTCTCCGGTAAACGGCCCTTGAGTCTGGCGATGATGCGCAAGCTCCACACCGATTTGGAGATCCCTGCCGAGGTTCTGCTCCAGGAACCGGTGGCAAAACGCCCCGCCTCTTTGGTGGGGGTCGACTGGCAGCATTTCCCACTCAAGACGATGATGGGCAGAGGTTGGCTGTCCGGGGTGGACAAGGGTTTAGCTGTCATCAAGGAGAGGGCCGAGGAATATCTCAACCAATGGGCAGCGCCGCTCGGAGACTATACCCTGGAGCCGGCGCTGTTGCGCCAGCATGTAAGAACCGGTGGTCAGTCGGATGGATATGCCCTGTCCGCCTGGAAGATCCGCGTATCCCTGCTGGCCCTTGACCCTGCGCCATGATCGGCTCGATAACTTCTGGTTCACCCTGTGTCACGAACTGGCCCACATCGCCCTGCATTTTGACTGTGATGAGTGCGATGTCTTTTTTGATGATCTCGATCAGGCGGAGGTTAGTCCGGTGGAAAGCGAGGCCAACAACTGGGCCGGTGAAGCGCTGATCTCCAGCGAGGCTTGGAAGGCCGCCGATCTGTGTCGCAAGCCGACTCTTGATCGGGTTCGTTCTTTTGCCGCTGCGCTACGGATTAATTCGGTGATTCCGGCCGGCAGGGTCAGAAGAGAAACGGGGAATTATCGATTGTTTGGGAAGTTTGTGGCGGGGGAGAAGGTGCGCCAGTTTTTTCCGGAGTCATGGAATATTTGAGATTAAATCTGCCCTCGTTTTGATTCAGACATCGCATTGACGATGTACGATGATTGACGTACACTTTTTTATGTTGGAGGAGGACTCGTGGGATTTATACCGGTTAAGGTACAGCCATGAATATTTTGAAAGTCGGTGATCGCGAGCAGGCCGCCTGTACCAGGTGCAAGGCGTTTGTTGATGTGACCTATCAGCTGCGGGATGTGCCGTTCAGTGACGGCGGCGGCCTGGTCAACCAGGTGCTGGTCGGGGTCTGCGAGCAGTGCGATCAGGTCTGCGTGCTGCCCCAGCAGTCGACCCCGGCGGTCAAGCGGGCCCTGGAGAAACAGCGCAAGCCGCTCGAAAGCCGTGTGCCGGCCCACATGGTCGATATCCTCAATCTGGCCAGCGCCAGGGTTGGCTGCGGCACCGAGTTCGTCCCCTACCTGATCAAGTATTATGTCCACGCCCTCGCCAGCCAGCAGATCCCGCCGAAGCGGCTGCAACAGTACCTGGCGAGCGATCTGGCCAAGGGGAAGTCGGCGAAAAGGATTTCGCCTAAAGGGCAGCATATCGCCGATGAGGTCGGCGAACTCAAGGCCCTGACCCACATCCAAAGCCCCAGCGATTTGATCAGGGGGGTGATCCTGAAGATCAACGATGACATCATCCAGCACAAGCGGGCCAAGCCGCTGAATGAATTGCGCGACATTGCGGCGGTGGTTGGTTGATGGGGGCGGTGGATCGGAATGAAAAAGGGTGCAGTCTCCTGCTGCCTGATAGCTTACCGCCAATAATGAGCATTGAACTTCGTACCTGTGGCCATGGGATTTTGGTTAAGTTTGCAACATTGCAATCCTGACCCCGAAAACCCCGAAACTGTGTTGGTAGTAGCGATCCAGTGGCGCTTTTATCACCAATCGTCGATGAAATTGAGGAACTGGTATTAATGACCTACAGACAGGCACGTCGGGTGGTCATTCTGCTCGTTGGTTCGTCGGTACTGTTGATTGGTATTGTTATGATCGTTCTTCCGGGGCCCGCAATCTTGGTAATTCCATTAGGTTTGTTTATTTTGTCGCTTGAATTTGCCCTAGCTCGGCTTTGGTTGCGGAAGTTTCGAGTGAAAGCTAAATAAATTCAACAGGGCGCAGACAGACAATTCAAAAAGTGGACAGGCCGCAACCAATAGAAGTATTAACTTTTACCTACAGGAAAGAGGAGATTTCGACATGTCAGATCATTTGAAATTAAAAGTATGTTTCAAAAGAATGTCCTATGTTATTGATTTTCAGTCGTGGCCAGTCCACGACGCTGCCTGAACCGACAAGACGTGCGGCGTGAGCCTCGCAATAGCCCTGCCATTGTCCTGCGTCAGATCAACTATGGAGAATCCGATCTGATTGTCTCCTTGCTGACCGCTGAACAGGGGGTGCTGCGCGGATATGCGCGCGGCGCGCGTAAAAGTATTAAGCGTTTTGGCCCGGCACTCGAACCCTTCTCGCAGATCGAAATACGCTGGCAACCGGGCCGAGGTGAATTGCTGACCCTGCTCGATGCCGACTTGATTGCATCTCGGCAAGGGCTGAGGTTGTCTCTGACCAGCCTCGCCCTCGCAAGTTATGCGGTAGAGGTTTTAGAGATGCTGCTGCCGCAGGGTGAGGGGCAGTTGGAGTTGTTTGCCTTGCTTCGAGGTTATCTGGATTGTCTTGCAGCCCAAGGGGATCCAGCTCTGGCCCGCTTGCTTTTCGAGTTAAGGCTGGTCCAGCACCTCGGTTATATCCCCCACCTGCTCCACTGTAGCGAATGCTTTATTCCGTTTAGCGCAACCGATGTCGCCTTCGACCCCGTGCGAGGCGGCAGCCTGTGTGATCTCTGCGCAGATGTCTTAGCCGATGGCAGGTCACTGCTGCGTGTCGGGTTGGGGACTCTTGGTAGCCTGTCGCGCTCACTGCATACCCCGATTGGGCTCTTTAACGGCTTTCGATTCGGCGCGCGCACTCTTCAAGAGGGGGCGCTCATCTTATCCCTTGTCCTGCAGTCGATCCTGCCCCACGCGCCTAAATCCCTGCATTTTCTACAGCAGACATCAGGCCTTGACCAGCCTTGACATCCCTTATGCTGGCGGCTAGACTGCCCGCACTAAAATCACTATTTCATGAATCCGCCGCCCTCAGGTGGCTGTATAAACCCACAACGGAGGACCCGTGACTTTTCAGGACTTGATTCTTTCCCTGCAGAACTATTGGGCTGCACAGGGTTGCATCATCCAGCAGCCCTACGATATGGAAAAGGGCGCAGGAACCTTTAACCCCGCAACCTTTCTGCGCGTGCTTGGCCCCGAACCTTGGAAGGTCGCCTATGTTGAGCCTTCGCGCCGCCCGACTGACGGGCGTTACGGTGAGAACCCCAACCGCCTGCAGCATTACTATCAGTTTCAGGTGATCCTTAAACCCTCGCCGCAGAATATCCAGGATCTCTACATCAACTCCCTAAAGAGCTTCGGTATCGATCCGCTGGCCCATGATATCCGTTTTGTTGAAGATGACTGGGAATCGCCGACCCTCGGTGCCTGGGGCCTTGGTTGGGAAGTCTGGCTCGATGGCATGGAGATCACCCAGTTCACCTATTTTCAACAGGCTGGCGGCATCGATCTGAAACCAGTTTCGGGAGAGATTACCTACGGGATCGAACGGATCGCCATGTACATCCAGGGGGTCGATAACGTATATGACCTTGAATGGGTCGACGGGGTCAAATATGGCGATATTCACCATCAGTCCGAGGTTGAGTTTTCGCATTACAATTTTGAAGAAGCTGACACCGGGATGCTTTTTCAACTATTCGATATGTATGAGAAAGAGTGTATCCGCCTGGCCGAGAAAGAGCTGGTTTTGCCTGCTTATGATTTTGTCCTTAAGGGCTCTCATGCTTTTAACCTGCTTGATGCACGTAGTGCCATATCGGTAACCGAACGGGCAGGCTACATCGGCCGCGTGCGGAACCTTGCACGGCACTGCGCCGAAGGCTACGTCAAGCAACGCGAGAAACTTGGCTTCCCGCTGCTCAAGCAGGGCTGATTGACTTATTGATAACGAAGAAGGGACCCCCTTTTTCGACTGGAGAATAGAATGTCTGCAGAACTTTTTCTTGAAATTGGCACCGAGGAGATTCCGGCCGGATTTATCCCCAAGGCGCTTGCGGATATGCAGCGGCTGCTGTGCAAGGAGCTCGATCAGGCCCGCATCGCCTATGGACAGGTCCAGACTTTTGCGACCCCGCGCCGCCTGTGTATCGTGATTGCCGATGTCGCCCGTCAGCAGCAACGGCAAGAGCTTGAGGTTACCGGTCCCCCAGCGCGCATTGCTTTTGATGCCGAGGGCAAGCCGACCAAGGCCGCCGAAGGTTTCGCGCGCACTAACGGGGTCGAACTTTCAGAGTTGCAAACGATTGCGACCCCAAAAGGTGAGTATCTGTTCATCTCCAAGGTGATCGAAGGGGGCGAATCTGTCGATCAATTGCCGTCGTTGCTCGAATCGGTTGTTTCGGGGATCCCCTTTCGAAAATCGATGCGCTGGAAAGACCTTGATGTCCGTTTCGTCCGGCCGATCCATTGGATTGTCGCGCTTTATGGCGGTGAGGTTGTGCCTTTCACCTTTGGCGATATCCAGACCGGGAATCGGTCGCGGGGCCATCGTTTCATGGCCCCGGCCGAATTTAAGGTCAGCAGTTTAGAAGACTATCTGCGCCAGGCTGAAGCCCAGCATGTCATTCCGCAGATTGACAAGCGCCGCAGCCTGATCGAGGGGCAACTGGCCGAACTGGCCGCCAAATTGGGTGGGCGGATCAACCCCGATCCCGAGCTGCTGGAAGAGGTCAGCTATCTGGTCGAAACCCCTCAGGCGCTGGCGGGGAATATCGAAGAACGCTTTCTCGCCTTGCCACCTGAATTGTTGATCACCAGCATGCGCGAACACCAGCGCTACTTCACCCTGATCGACGCACAGGGCAAGCTGCTGCCGCACTTTATTACCATCGCCAACACGATTGTGACCGATCCCAGCGTGGTCATCGCCGGGAATGAACGGGTCCTCAGGGCGCGACTGTCTGACGCCATGTTCTTCTGGCAGGAAGACCAGAAGAGATCCCTCGACTCCCGGCTTGAGTCACTCAAAAAAGTCGTCTATCAGGCCAAACTTGGGACCAGTTACGAGAAGATTGAACGCTTTAAAATCCTCGCGGCAGAACTGGCCGAGCAACTCAATCCAGAAATCAAAGGGTTGGTTGAGCGAGCGGCGCTGTTGGCCAAATGCGATCTTGAGAGCGGAATGGTTTATGAGTTTCCCGAACTGCAAGGGATCATGGGGCGTGAATATGCTCTGCTCGAAGGGGAAGACCCGCGCGTCGCGACGGCGATTTTTGAACATTACCTGCCAACCAAGGCAGGCGGCCAGCTGCCATCTGATGATGTCGGCACCTTTGTTTCAATCGCCGACAAAATTGATACCCTGTGTGGCTGTTTTTCGGTCGGTCTGATCCCGACCGGCACGGCTGACCCCTACGCCTTACGCCGCGCTGCGATCGGTATCCTGTCGATCATCCTAGAAGGGAATTATCCCATCTCCATCCCACATCTGGTTGCACGGAGTGTTACACTCCTTGAGCATAAGGCCGAGCGCCCGATCGCTGAGATCGGCGCAGAGGTGATCGAATTTATCCGTCTACGGATGGTGAATCTGCTCGTGGGTCAGAATTTTCCGAATGACGTGGTCGATGCGGTACTCAGCGCCAGCTTCAACGAGCCGGCCGACGCCTTGGCTCGAGTTAAGGCTTTAGCTGAGCTCAAATCACGCGCAGATTTTGAGCCGTTGGCCGTTGCTTTCAAGCGGGTTGTCAATATAATTAAGGGCGGGGTCGAGCAGGCGATCGATCCGAGTCTGTTTGAATCGGTCTGTGAGCAGAACCTGCAGCAACGTTTGGCTCAGGTTCAGGTCGGTCTTGGGCCGCAGATCGAAGCCGCGGATTATTCCGCCGTGCTCGCTACTATTGCAAGTCTTCGCCCGGCCGTTGACGACTTCTTTGAGGGTGTCATGGTCATGGCCGAGGATCAGAAGGTCCGCAGCAATCGTCTGGCGTTATTGACCGCCGTTTCGCACCTGTTCACCGATATCGCGGATTTCTCCAAGATCTCAGCCTGAATTTCGGCGGCAGCGGGCACTGCCGCTTAAGGCCTGGGTCCCTGCCCGTCGGCATTGATCCCCGATAATTATGTTTTTTGATGGCCGAGACCGGTTATCGCCCGAAAGGTTCATCCTGATGAAGCTCGGGTCCATGCGCACCTCAACTCCAGATTTAATCGATTTGTGGCTGATCTGCGCCTGTTCCCGGTCTTTTGCGAGCCTTGGGTGACCTCGGTTTTTCGGCCTTTTTATTTGATGTTTGAGACATAACCTTAAGGAGGAGTGAAGATGGCCAAGTATGTGTATTTTTTTGGTGACGGGCATGCCGAGGGCTCGAGCGAAATGCGCAACCTGCTCGGTGGCAAGGGCGCCAATCTCGCGGAAATGACCGCCATCGGACTGCCGGTCCCGGCCGGATTCACCCTGACCACTGAGGTCTGCAGCGTTTACTATGACAATGATCGGCACTACCCTGCCGGACTCCGCGAAGAGGTGGCTGAGCATCTGGTGCGCGTCGAACAGATGATGGGGAAAACCTTCGGGGATCGCGCCAATCCGCTGCTGGTTTCGGTCCGTTCCGGCGGACGGGCGTCGATGCCGGGGATGATGGATACGGTCCTCAATCTGGGTCTGAATGACGAAACCGTCCAGGGGATCATCTCTCAGAGCAATGACGCGCGTTTCGCTTATGATTCCTATCGGCGCTTTGTGCAGATGTACGCCAATGTCGTGATGGGGATGAATGGCGATCGGCTCGAGGATCTGCTCGAGGAGATGAAGGAGGAGCGCGGTGTTGATTTGGATACCGACCTGACGGCCGCTGATCTTAAACAACTGGTTGGACTCTTTAAAAACCGGGTCAAGGAGACCCTCGGTACCCCTTTTCCTGAAGATCCTCAGGACCAGCTTTGGGGCGCGATCGGCGCGGTCTTCGGATCCTGGATGAATCCGCGTGCCGTCACCTATCGCCGCCTGCACAGTATTCCGGCCTCTTGGGGAACGGCCGTCAGCGTTCAATCGATGGTCTTCGGCAATATGGGCGATGATTGCGCAACCGGTGTCGCCTTTACGCGTAATCCCTCAACCGGGGAAAATCTCTTCTTTGGCGAATTTCTGGTCAATGCGCAGGGGGAAGACGTCGTTGCCGGGATCCGCACCCCGCAACCGATCAACAAGGCGGGGGGCGATGGCTCTCTCCCCTCGATGGAAGAGGTCATGCCCGAGAGCTATGCCCAGTTGATGAAGATTCAACAGGCGCTCGAAAAGCATTATCGGGACATGCAGGATATTGAATTTACGATTGAAAAGAGTCGTCTCTATATGCTGCAGACGCGGACCGGCAAACGGACCGCTAAAGCGGCGATTAAAATCGCCGTTGAGATGGTCAAGGAAGGCCTGATCAGTGAAAAGGAAGCCATCCTGCGGGTCTCTCCTGGCCAGCTCGATCAGTTGCTCCACCCTTCACTCGATTCGAATGCCGCACGCCAGGTGATCGCCAAGGGGCTGCCGGCGTCGCCCGGTGCCGCCAGCGGTGAGGTGGTCTTCTGTGCCAATGAGGCCGAGGCCGCCGCCAAGGAAGGACGCAAGGTCATTCTGGTGCGGATTGAAACCAGCCCGGAAGATATCCATGGCATGCATGCCGCTCAGGGGATCTTGACTGCGCGCGGGGGGATGACTTCACACGCGGCGGTGGTTGCACGGGGCATGGGCAAGTGTTGCGTGTCGGGCTGTGGCGCTATCCGCGTCAACTATGCCGAGGATAGCTTTAGTGCGACTGGTGGTGTGGTCGTCAAAAAAGGGGATATCCTGACCCTCGATGGTTCGACCGGCGAGGTGATGCTCGGTGAAGTGCCGACGGTTCAACCTGAATTGACCGGCGAGTTTGCGACTCTGATGGTGTGGGTCGACAAGATCCGCCGCCTGCGCGTGCGGACCAATGCCGATACACCACACGACGCCAAGGTTGCGCGTCAGTTCGGCGCCGAGGGGATCGGCCTCTGCCGCACCGAGCATATGTTCTTTGATGCCGAGCGGATCATGGCGGTACGCGAGATGATCCTTGCCGAGGATCGTGAGGGGCGCGAGGTCGCCCTGGCCAAGATCCTGCCGATGCAGAAGAGCGATTTCCTCGGCATCTTCCGCGAGATGAAGGATCTGTCGGTTACCATCCGCTTGCTCGATCCACCCCTGCACGAATTCTTGCCCCAGACCGCCGCCGAGATCTGCGAACTGGCCGGGGGGATGGATGTGTCGCCGCAGGCCCTGCAGTTAAAGGTCGACTCGCTGCATGAGACCAATCCGATGCTCGGTCATCGTGGCTGCCGGCTGGGTATCAGCTATCCCGAGATCTACGACATGCAGGTCCAGGCAATCATGGAGGCCGCCTGCGAACTGGTTAAGAATAAAGGGTTTAGTATTATCCCCGAGATCATGATTCCACTGGTCGCCCACGTTAAAGAGTTGGCACTCCTGCGTAAGAATGCGATCCGCGTCGCAGATGAGGTGATCGCGCGCTACGGTGTCAGGGTCGAATACCTGATCGGTACCATGATCGAGCTGCCGCGCGCCGCGCTGACTGCCGATGAAATTGCCACCGAAGCCGAGTTCTTCAGCTTCGGCACCAACGACCTGACCCAGACCTGCTTCGGCCTGTCGCGTGACGATGCGGGCAAGTTTCTGCCCGGCTATGTCGAGCAGGAGATCCTGGCGACCGATCCCTTCGTCGCCATCGATCCCGCTGGCGTCGGACTCCTGATTAAAATGGGCTGTGAGAAGGGTCGCCAGACGCGTCCCGATATCAAGCTGGGGATCTGCGGTGAGCATGGCGGTGAACCCTCAAGCGTCATCTTCTGCCACAACGCCGGCCTTGACTATGTCTCCTGTTCGCCCTTTCGGGTGCCGATTGCACGCCTGGCTGCGGCCCATGCCGTGTTACTCGAAGATTAAAGGGTCGCGACAATAAGGAAAATAATGCCCTGGAGAATGCTCGTTCTTCGGGGCATTATCGGTATGGCCAGCAAAGTCATCTGTCGCAAGAGCCAGGCGTCGACCCGATCAGGGGGTGAGATGGCGGGGCACCCTACTTAACTCAAACTTAAACCGGGGATATACACCTATTCTAATGTAGTATGCATTTGAAAAGGGCCTGACTTAGAAATCAAACCTTAATAATTTTCCCGAGAAGCCATGACAGCCTACAGTTCAATTCTGATTGAGATAGCACTTCCTGTTCTTCTGATGCTTGGGGTGGAGCGCTTCGCCGTGATCCGGTTTCTGCGAACACCCCGACAGATCACATGGGTCCGCAGCCACGCCTGGCTCCATCCCAACGCCATCAGCCGGGCTCGATATCCCATGGGGTTCGTCTCCGTGATAATGCTGTCTATGGGCTATCCGCGGCTTTGTTTTCTCTTCTTCACCTTCTGGATGATCACCGATATCACCGATGGAGATATCGCCCGCAAATGCGACCTACACACAGAGGAAGGGGAGTCGATCGACCCTTTCTCCGATAAGCTGATGTACTGTCCCATGCTTGTTTACATGGCCTGGCAAGGGTGGCTGGATCCAGTGCTGGTGTCTCTGTTTTTGGTTTTCGATGTCATCGGCCAGATCTCCAGGAGATTCTCAAAGATCAAGGCGGCGAACCTGTTTGGAAAAGCCAAGACCTTTCTCGTGGTTGTGCTCCTGGTCGTCGTCGGCCTGGTTTTGATCTATGGGCCGTTGGTGTTCCTTGGGCGCACTATTTTGCCGCTTTTAGCGATTTGTACGGGCCTCGCCTTTTGCTCTACGGTCTTTAAGCTCGTCCCCAATTACTGGTATGCCAATATTCTGAGCATCATGAACTTGCTCTGCGGGCTCGCCGGCTGTTGGGTGGTGCTCTCTGGTCACCCCCTGGTCTATGCCCTCGGACTGGTGTTTCTGGGACAGTTCCTTGATCTCTTTGACGGCCGTGCCGCCGAGCGGTGGGGCTCTACCTCTAAAGGGGAACTGTTCGACGATGTGGCCGACGGGACGAGCTTCGGGCTCACCACGGGGCTGATCGCCGCCGCATCGTTTTCGCACCTGTGGATCGGAATCGTGATGGGGGGTGTATACGTTGGCGCGACGGTGTATCGCCTGATTCGCTTTGTCGTCGAGAAGAGAAAACAGGGGGTTCTGGGGGGAGTGACCACCTTTGCAGGGATGCCTTCACCCGCCGCTGCGTTGATGGTGGGCACTACCTGTGTATTAATTGCCAATGATGTGTCTAGCGGGTTCATCATTACTCTAATCGCCGTGCTGATGGTCTCCCGTGTGCCTTATGCCCATTTCGGGCGCTCTATACTGCCGAAAATCCCCAAAGTCGTGCGGGTGATTGCCCTTGGTGCGTTTCTCTTCCTTTTGGCGTTGGGGGTCCATCGTGATCACTATACCTTGCCCCTCCTCATTGTCTTTGTCGCAGCCGTGGGTTATATGCTCTCCCCGCTGTTTGGGCTCATAGCCAAGAAAACAAGCCAGAACAAGAAGAAAGCATAATCTATGAATAGACAACATCGCGCAGAGATCACGCCGGGGATGACGGTTTCAACATCTACAGATCCCCTGCGTTTTATCTGTCGTCAAGTGGCAGGGTAATTGACGCAAGAACGGACAGGATAGTTGACGCCGAACACCCCTATGACACTATGGCGTATAGTTGCGGCGAATAGGACTCTTATTCAACGCAACTTGTGCAGAGAATGTCCTTGTCAACGCGGCGATTACGGGTCATAATCTCCTTAAAACTTACGGAGAATATGTGTATATCCACCAGCAAGACCAATGGCCTGACTTTAGATGGGATCAAGGGAAACTGGCGGTTCTGCTTGCCGAGGTCCGCCACCAGCAGGGGCGACTTCTGGGACGCATGGAGGCTCTTGGCTTTGCGTTGCAGAAGGAAGCAAGCCTGCAGACCCTGACCCAGGATGTTCTCAAATCCAGCGAAATCGAGGGGGAGACCTTCGACCGGGCACAGGTGCGTTCTTCGGTCGCCAGACGCATGGGCATCGATATCGGTGGACCGGCCAGCGTCGATCGGCATGTGGAAGGTAGCGTTGAAGTTTTACTTGACGCCACCGGCAACCATGAAACTCCACTGACCAAAGAGCGCCTCTGCGCCTGGCACGCAGCACTCTTTCCCACCGGAAGAAGCGGTATGCAGCGGATCACCGTCGGCAACTGGCGGAACGCATCGAGTGGTGCCATGCAGATCGTCTCCGGGCCCTTCGGCCGGGAAAAGGTCCACTACGAAGCTCCGACCTTTGACCGCCTCGACACCGAAACGAAGGCCTTTATCCGCTGGTTCAATGCCCCCCTCGCATCGGACCCAGTGATAAAGGCGGCCCTGGCCCATTTTTGGTTTGTGACCATTCACCCCTTCGATGACGGTAACGGGCGCATTGCCCGAGCCATCGCCGACATGATGCTGGCTCGCTCCGAGCGCACCCCATGGCGTTTCTATAGCATGTCCACGCAGATTCAGCGGGAACGAAAAGTCTACTACGAGGTCCTGGAGCAGTGTCAGAAGGGGGGGCTGAACATCTCACTCTGGATCGAATGGTTCCTCTCTTGCCTCAAACGCGCCATCGAAGCCGCGGCAGAAACCCTGCAGACCATTTTTAGCAAGGCCAGGTTCTGGGAATCCCACTCCGGGGAAACTTTCAACGACAGGCAGCGCACTCTCATCAACCGGTTGCTTGATGGTTTCGAGGGAAAGCTGACGTCATCTAAATGGGCGAAGCTGGGGAAATGCTCTCAAGACACGGCCTTGAGGGATATTAAAGACCTTCTCGGGCGCCAGATCTTGAGCAAAGAGCAGGGCGGCGGACGCAGTACCAGCTATGTATTGTGCAGTTTGAGTCTGTCGGTTTCGGGGAGGGACTGAAACTAGGGAGGTCGAGCCAGCCCCCCTCCTCTCCACCTATATTTGAGGTGGCACATTATTTAATGAGGCGTGACGGTTTATGGCACTAGATGTTGTGGTTTTGGTGGTTGTTCTGGGGCTGCGGTATTAAGCGGAACGGCGACACTTCTCCTGACCCTATCTATTCCACTTTAAGGGCGGCATAGTGATCCGTGTGAGGGCATTGTGCCTTCGCTTATCGGACGAAATGTCTCGAAGAGGAGTCAATGTGATTAAATCGAATCTAGACGATGGCGCAGTTTTAACAAAAATTATCAGTAGATATGAATTAGATAAGGGACCAGAGCTTGGTCGTATTCATATCGATATCCACGAAGTTGTGCATGCACCTAATGCTGAATTTCAATTTCTTGCGGTGCCTGGGCTTATTGTTGGCAAGGTGAAGGGAGAGTTTATCATCCCGGGCGATTCCGAAACGGAAGTATTGATTGGCTGCCTGTGTCGCTTGAAGGGGAAGAGCATGAGAGACGTCCTTGAAGAAAATTCAAAATGAATATGAATAATTTTGCACAACTATTAAGTGGGGCTATGGGCTTGCAACCTTGCAAGCCTCACTCTCGTTAACTAAAGTTTTGCATCATCAACCAACGGGGGTAGTCATGAAAATATGGAAACTATCCATCAATGAACCTAACGATAAAATATGGGAAGGCAGAAGGCTGTGGGGTCCCTTTCTAGTCCGAGCCCAGAACGAGAATCAGGCCCGCACGCTGGTCATGGATGCAGGTGTCTACAACGGATGCAAGTCCGGTGAGAATGGAGCTATACAAGTAAGTAAATACGATCCTTGGGGTAGCCAGGACTATACAATCTGCACAGAGATG
>JBDNGT010000321.1:0-9471 GCA_041689145.1 Geopsychrobacter sp.
GGGGTATGTTTTTATCGTCGAGGAAGACGGTACCATTCTGGTTCACCCGAATGACGAGTATGTCATGAAGGTGAAGTTGCAGGAAACGGAGCCAGGACTCGCCGGCGAACTGGGCCGATTTAGCGAGTCAACCTCCGGGGCGATTGCCTACCAGGCCAGGGACACTGGTCAGGACCAGATTCTTGCCTTCAAGAGAATTACCAATACCGACTGGTTCCTTTGCACGACCGTCCCCAGGCTTGAGGCCTATGAACTGACAAGGAAGGCGACAGCCCTGCTCGCCGTTGAGAAGGTGCTGGTTGTACTCGGGGTCCTGGCCCTGGTGACTCTGCTCGTCGGAGGCGGCAGCGTACTTGTCCTGTTTGTCTTCAACCGGCGATTTGAGTCAACAGTTCAGCAACATAAGGAAGAACTGACAGGAATCAGTGAAGATCTTCAGTGGAATATCAGCAAACGCAAAGAAGTTGAGACCTCCTACCAGACTCTCTTTCTTGTCGCAAATGACGCTATTTTGCTCAGCAAGGGTTTGCAGTATCTGGAATGCAACGAAAAAGCAGTGGAGATGTTCGGTTTCCCGCGAGCAGAAGTGATAGGCATGAATATGCTCGATTTTTCCCCTGAATTTCAACCGAACGGTCGAGAAAGCATGGAAATGGCACGAGACATTATCGACATTGCCAAAGCCGGTGAGCAGCAGTTCTTTGAGTGGACTTTCGTGCGCTCGGACGGCACGGAGTTTGCGGCCGAAGTTGGTTTAAAAATTCTGCGACTTGATGATCAAGAATTGACCCTGTTGAGTATCCGGGACATATCGAAACGTGTCAATGCGGAGAAACAATTGAGACAGGCCCAGAAAATGGCGGCCATGGGCGAGATGCTCGGCGCTATAGCCCATCAGTGGCGGCAACCTTTGAACACCCTGTCAACCTATATAGCAAGTCTTCAGGCCGCATATCACAACGACAAGATCAATAAGCATTTCGTTCAAAAGCTGACCTCTGAGGCGGATGCCCAAATTCAGTTCATGTCAAAGACAATAGATGATTTTCGGCATTTTTTCCGCCCCAGTAAAAGCAAGGTCCCGTTCGACATTGCAGAGGTGATCAACAGCGCCGTTAAATTGATGCAGGCACAGCTCAAACAGAGTGAAATAGCCCTGGAAATCAAATATAATGAGACTTGGGGGCCTTTGGTTGTGTACGGCTATCAGAGTGAATTTGTCCACGTTTTGGTCAATATACTGGCAAACGCCAGGGATGCGATAGAAGCCAGGCTTTTACAAGAGACAAATAATGCTCTTCGGCGGATCGAAATCGATGTCTCCAACGATGACAGAGAGGTTATCATACGTGTTCAAGATTACGGCTCCGGGATTCCCACACATTTATTGACGAAAGTATTTGACCCCTATTTTACAACGAAGGGAACCTTGTCAGGAGCCGGGATAGGTCTCTACATGGCTAAAATCATAGTAGAGAAAGAGATGAACGGGTTACTTTCAGTAAAAAACACCAAAGTTGGTGCCCAATTCACCATAAAGCTTCCAAAGTCTGAGGTTATGATTAATTCAAGACGGAAAGGTGCATAATGCTGGACCTGAGCAGGCAAAATCCTCATATCGTTTTAGTGGATGACGAGCAATCTGAATTGGATGCTTACAGCTTCCTTCTGGAATCGATGGGAGTTCAAAATATCAAGACAATTTCTGATAGCCGTAAGGCCTTGGAAGAATTGCAGCAGATTCAGGCTCCTATCGTATTTTTGGACCTTAATATGCCGCATATGTCAGGACAGGAGGTTCTTCGTCTGATCAAGAGAGAACGTCCTCAAGTTCCGGTAATCATATTGACCGCAAACTCGGAAATTGAAATGGCTGTGGAATGTCTGAAATTAGGTGCGCATGATTACCTGGTCAAACCGATCAGCCTGGCGACCTTTGGCTCATCGTTGCGCAACGCCCTCGAAATCGGCACATTACGCAATGAGGTAATGTCGCTGAAGGGAATACCTTTCGGTAGCAGGCCCTCGCACATGGCCTTCGCAAAAATTGTGACACAAAATTCCGAGATGATGGAAATTTTTCAATATATCGAGGCTATTGCTGAGAGCGGCCAACCGACGCTCGTGCTTGGGGAAACAGGTTCTGGTAAAGAGCTGATAGCAAAAGCCATCCATGATGTGAGCGGCCTGCCTGGGGATTTTGTGGCCGTGGATGTTTCCGGCCTGGATGACACACTCTTTTCCGACACCCTCTTTGGCCATGCCAGGGGAGCTTATACCGGGGCAGACAAGGCCCGTCCCGGGTTGCTCGAAAGAGCTCAGAATGGCACAATTTTCCTCGATGAGATAGGAGACCTCAGTGAAGTTTCGCAGGTGAAGCTTCTCCGCTTTCTCCAGGAAGGTGTGTATTATCCGTTGGGAGCCGATCAACCGAAACATTGCGGGGCGCGGGTCGTTGCTGCGGCCAACAAAGATCTGCAAAAGATGGCCGGGCAATCGGGTGGTTTTCGCATGGACCTCTATTACCGACTCAGCACCCACTTGATCAAAGTCCCTCACCTGAGAAACCGTCGGGAAGATATCCCTTTGCTGGTTAAACATCTGGTTGAGAACGCGGCTCGCGACATGAACAAAAAGACTCCTCTGGTCAGCAGGGAAGCGATGTTTCTTCTGCTCCGCCATCCTTTTTACGGCAATATTCGCGAGCTGAAGACCTACCTATTTGATGCCGTCGCTCGTTGTGGCGGTGCGGAAATTTCTCAAGGACTTATTGCTGAGCGACTGGGAGGAAGCGTTCCGGCGACCCGGACAGAACATCTCGAGGACAACTCACTAGAGAAACTGTTCGGACAGTTCCCTACGCTTGAAAAGTTGACGAATTACGCCATCGAAGAGGCATTGGAAATCACCTCGCACAATCAAAGCCAAGCGGCCAGGCTGCTCGGTCTCTCCAAACAAGCCTTGCATAAGCGCTTGAAGAAGCACCCCCCGAAGTAATCCCGTTAAAGGTCAACCAGAGTTGACCAGGTCAACCAGGGTTGACCTTAAAGTTGACCCTGCCTTTTTTCTCCTCTAACAAACGTTATTCTTTTTTAAAACAGATATTAAAACAGCATGTTGCTTTGTTGCGACTGTCTGGCACAGGTGTTGCTACCTAATAGGTGGCATCGTCTAAACTTGTGTCCAAGGAACCGGTTCCGCTACAATTGTTCTTAAGGGAAGTCATCGGGATTACCGCTGACTCCTATTTAACTCTCCGCGAATGCGGAAAAGACAAAAGAAAGGAGACAAGCATGAAAATTTTCAAACAGCTCGTTGTTCCTGTTGTTGCTCTAGCAATGTTGACAGGTTCATTTGGAGTCGCGCAGGCGGCACCAGCCACCGTGAAGATCGGTAATATCATCCCATTATCGGGACCATCGGCATCAGTCGGTATCCAGGGCAAGCAGGCCCGGGAGATGGCCGTGGAGGAGATCAACAGTGCGGGAGGCATCAAGTCGCTGGGTGGTGCCAAGCTTGAGTTGCTGTTTGCCGACAGCAAAAGTGATCCGACTATCGGCGTTACAGCAGCTGAGCGTATGATCAACTCCGATAATGTGACTCTCTTGACCGGCTGCTGGAATTCGGCAGTGACCTACCCGACCACCCAGGTTGCCGAGCGTTATGGCATTCCTTTCATCGTTCCGGTATCGGTTCGCGACACCATTACCGAGCGCGGCTTCAAGAACGTTTTTCGGATTGCCGCAAAAGACGGCTGGTGGGCAAAAGATCAGTTCGTCTTTCTCGATGATATGAAGAAAGAGTTCAACGTTGATGTCAAGAAAGTCGCCTTTGTCTATGAAAATGGCGACTGGGGTGTTGGCTTTGCCGAGAAGTGGGTGCCATTGGCCAAGGAGCGCGGCTATGAGGTGGTCCTGAACGAACCCTATCCAAGCACCGCCAGCGACTTGACGCCTGTCGTCATCAAGTTGAAGCGTGCCAACCCTGATGTCGTCTTTCTGACGTCCAACGCAGCCGACGCGATCCTGCTGACCAACACTATGGCCGAGATGAGAGTCAACGTTAAAGCGATCATTTCAAGCGGTGGCGGGCATGCCGATCCCTCGTTCCTGAAGGCCGCCGGCAAGAATGCCGAGTACCTGTTTGATATCGTCGAATGGGAAGCCGATCTCAATCGCCCCGGCTTGACAGAGACCAATGAAAAGTACAAGAAACTCTATGGTGACAATATGAATGGTGAGTCGGTGGATGCCTACGCTGCCATGTACGTTATCAAGGAAGCTCTTGAAAAGGCTGCGTCCACAGATCCGGCAGTCCTGAGAAAGACCCTGTCGGAGATCCAGGTCTGCGGCGGCAAGGTCGGTCTGCTTTCCTACGACTGTATTGACTTCGACGAGACCGGTCAGAACAAGAACGCCAGCCTGGTTATCGTGCAGACTCGCTCCAAAGGCAATGAAATGGAGCGAATCACCGTATGGCCGAAGAATGTAAGAAGGGCCGGCTACACCCCGGTATTTCCTCAACCGGAGAAATAAGCTGGAGGGCTGAACTGCGGGGCGAAGAGAATTCTTCGCCCCGCTTTTGCTGCCGAAGGAGTTTGCATGATAGGCATTATTGAAGCATTGATTAACGGCCTCCTCATGGGATCGATCTACGGCCTGACGGCCGTAGGGCTGACACTGATTTTCGGTGTCATGAAAATAATAAACTTTGCCCATGGTTCGATTCTCATGGTGGGAATGTTTGCTGCGTACTGGTTCGTCATTCTCACCGGCTGGAATCCGTATTTTGCCATTCCAGTGGTGGTCCCCCTCCTCTATTTGTTCGGCTACTATATGCAAAGCTTTGTTATCAAGCCTATTTTCGAGGCAGAAAAGGACGTTCGCGAACCGATAACCGTCATTATTGTGACGACCGGCATCTGGTATGTCCTGGACAACCTGGCCCTGATGATTTTCGGTGCCGAGTTCCGCGTCGCAAAAACCTCCGTTACCGGCCAGATATTTGAATTTTATGACATGTATTTCCTGGTGCCGAAAGTCATCGGCGCCGCGATCACCATGGTTTGCGCTATCTACCTCTACTGGTTCCTGAAGCATTCTAAGATGGGAAAAGCCATTCGGGCCACCAGCCTCGACCGCGAAGCCGCCTCCCTGATGGGCATCAAACAGGTCAAGATTTACAATGTGGCCTTCGGCTTGGGCAGTGCTTGCTGTGGTATGGCGGCATGCGTACTCATCCCTTTCTACTATGTTTATCCGACCGTTGGTGTCACCTTCGACATCAAAGCCTTCATCATTGTCGTTCTGGGCGGCCTTGGCAGTATTCCAGGGGCCATCCTGGGCGGAATTATCGTCGGCATCATTGAGAATGTCGGCGCCCAATTTATGGCATCAACCTGGACAGAATTGCTGCTCTATGGAGTGTTTCTGTTTGTCTTGCTGGTCAAACCATCTGGATTGTTCGGAATGAAACAGGACTTTTAACCTGAATCAGGACTTATTTCCGGAACGGGAGAGAACGATAATGAAGCAGTTGTTGAACCAAAAACCTATTATTTTGCTTATCAGTGCGTTGCTGCTTGGCGCTTTGTTCCTGCTGCCGCTGGTTGTGACCAGCCCGGGCCTGATGCAGATCTTTATTCTGATCATTCTTTACGCCTATTTTACGTCCACCTGGAATTTTGTCGGTGGCTTTGCCGGGGTGCTCCCCCTGGGACATTCGGCTTTTATTGGCATAGGCGCCTATACTTCGACTGTGCTTTTCCAGACCTTTGGCATCAGCCCCTGGTTGGGCATGATTGTCGGGGGGCTCCTGGCTGCCATGATGGGCGTGATTATCGGTCTGCCGACGCTTAAACTACGTGGCGCCTACTTTGCCCTGGCGACTATTGCCGTAGGTGAAGGCATGCGGGTGTTAGTCGAAAATGTCAAACAGGTTGGACCATTAATGATCAATGGCCCGAGTGGCATTTCGATCAAGCTGACGGAGAACTCCTTCAGTGCCTTTCAGTTCGACAGCAAGCTGCCTTACTACTACATCATCCTGGCCATGTTGCTGATTGTACTGCTTTTGACCTATTTCATGATGAATTCCAAGATCGGCTATTACCTGGCAGCCGGGGGTGAAGAACCTGAGGCTGCCGAAGCGCTTGGAATCAAGGTTTCCCGATACAGGTTGATCGCCATGGCCATCAGCTGTTTCCTTGCAGGGCTGGGCGGCACCTTTTATGCGCAGTTAATGCTTTATATCTACCCGAAATCAATTCTGGGGCTCGACCTCTCCTTTGAGATTGCCTTTATCGCTCTAATCGGCGGACGGGGAACCATCCTCGGCCCGGTTCTTGGCGCGCTGTTACTGCGACCGGTCAGTGAATTGACGCGAATCTATTTCGGCTCCATGCTTCCCGGCCTGCATCTGGTTATTTTCGGTTTGATCTTGATTGTAGTGATGCGTTACTACCCGAAAGGCCTGGTGGAACCGGTGAAGATTTTACTCAACAAGCTGTTCATTAACAGGCTCGGTAAACAGGGCGGCCCCGATGGGACAGACTCGGCAAAAAAAGCCGATTGATACATGAAGGAGCAACCATGCCATTACTGGAAATAACCAGGGTCACAAAAAAATTCAGTGGCCTGATCGCTGTTAACGAAATCTCCATGAATGTCGAATCCGGACAGATCGTCGGTGTAATCGGGCCCAATGGCGCAGGCAAAACGACCCTGTTCAATTGCATTGCCGGCGCTTTGCCACCCACCTCCGGCAGTATCGTTTTTGACGGCAAGGAGATCTCCGGTAAGAAACCTTATGAAATTTGCCGGCTCGGGGTGACCAGAACCTTTCAGGTAGTTAAACCCTTTGCCAGCAAGACGGTTCTTTATAATACGATGGTCGGCGCCTTCGCCCACACCAAGCACCTTCATGAAGCAGAGAGAAAAGCGCTAAAGTTCTCGAGTTTCTGGAGCTTGACCATAAAAAGGATGTTGTTTCAAAAAGTTTGACCCTGCCGGAAAGGAAAAAACTGGAATTGGCTCGCGCTCTGGCCACAGAGCCGAAGTTGTTGTTACTGGATGAAGTCATGGCAGGTCTGCGCCCTATGGAGGTCACGGACATGTTGCCGATCATCCGGAAGATAAATGAGACAGGTGTGACTATTGTTATTGTTGAGCACATCATGCAAGCGATTATGAGCCTTTCTGAAAAGATCTATGTCGTCAATTTCGGCAAAAAGATCGCAGAAGGCGACCCGCATGACGTGGTCGCTGATGTAGAAGTGATCAAAGCTTATCTGGGGGATGAATATGTCGCTACTCAACATTGAGAATATCAGTGCAGGTTATGGTGAAATTCAGGTGCTCTTCGACATTTCCCTGCATGTTAAGGAAGGCGAGATTGTCAGCATTATCGGCGCCAATGGAGCGGGCAAGTCGACCCTGTTAAAAACTATCTCAGGGTTGATCAATCCCAGCTCTGGGAGAGTCGAGTTTGCAGGCAAACCGATCCATGAATTGCCTCCTGATGAAATTGTCGAACAAGCCTTGATTCATGTCCCGGAAGGAAGGCGACTTTTTTCACAGATGACTGTGTATGAAAATTTGGAGATGGGTGCCTACAGCAAGCATGCCGAGGAGGGTTTTGCAAAGAACCTGTCTGATGTCCACACATTGTTCCCAAGGCTTAAAGAGCGCGAAAAGCAGTTAGCCGGGACCTTAAGTGGCGGTGAGCAGCAAATGGTCGCCATCGCTCGTGGTATAATGGCTCAGCCGAGGATTCTGATGCTGGACGAACCTTCCCTCGGACTGGCTCCGGTTCTGAAAAAAGGCATTTTCGCTGCCATTAAAAAGATTGCGGAAACTTACGGAACGACTATTGTTCTTGTGGAACAGGATGTTGTTAACTCCCTGGCAATTGGTGACCGGGCCTACGTCATGGAGCAGGGACAAATAGTGATGGAGGGCAACAGCAAGGAATTAATGGCCGACCCTCATATCAAGACGGCATTTTTAGGCCTATAAAATTAACAACCAAGAAAGGAACCTTATGTCAAACGTTGAATTGGTTGCACGTCGTAATGCCGCCGTTCCCAGGGGAGTCGCATCAGCCACAGCTGTGTTTGCCGTCAAAGCTGAAAACAGTGAAATCTGGGATGCCGACGGCAAGCGTTATCTCGATTTTGCTGCGGGCATCGCCGTCTGCAATACCGGTCATCGCCATCCGAAGGTGATGGCAGCGATTGCCAGACAATGTGAGGCCTTTGTGCATACCGCCTTCCAGGTGGTGCCCTACGAAACATACATAACCCTGGCGGAACGCCTCAATCAGCTTGCGCCGATCAATGATGCCAAGACGCTCCTGATGACCACTGGCGCCGAAGCGGTGGAAAATGCGGTCAAGATCGCACGGCATTACACCAGGCGCCCGGCGGTGATCTCTTTTGTTGGTGCATTCCATGGCCGTTCCCTGCTGACCATGGGGATGACCGGCAAGGTGGTGCCTTACAAAACCGGATTCGGCCCCTTCCCTGCCTCGCTCTATCATGCGCCGTTCCCGATCGCACATCACGGCGTCAGTGTCCAGGACAGCCTAAACGCTCTGGAACGGCTTTTCAAAGCCGACGTCGAGCCGGAGCAGGTAGCGGCGATCATCCTCGAACCGGTCCAGGGCGAAGGCGGCTTCTACATTGCTCCCAAGGAGTTTATGCAGGCGCTACGTCAACTTTGCGACAAGCACGGCATCCTTCTGATCTGTGACGAAGTTCAGACCGGTTTTGCCCGCACCGGCAAACTCTTCGCTACGGAGTATTACGGCATCGAACCCGACCTGATGACGATCGCCAAGTCCCTGGCCGGCGGCATTCCCCTTTCGGGAGTCATCGGCAAAGCCAAGATCATGGATTCTCCAGAGCCTGGCGGACTCGGCGGAACCTACGGCGGCACCCCTCTAGGCTGCGCCGCAGCTCAAGCGGTTTTTGATGTGATCGATGATGAACAACTCTGCGAGCGCAGCAAACGCATTGGTGCACGCATGATCGAGCGGATCAATGCAATGAAACAGCGCCCAGACACCACACCGATCGGCGATGTGCGCGGTCTCGGAGCCATGGTTGCTTTTGAGCTGGTCAAACAGCGTGGTGGCCATGTCCCTGATCCTGACAAGGTCAAGTTGCTGACCGCAAAAGTCCTCGAGCACGGACTGATCTTGCTCTCCTGTGGTATTTACGGTAATACGATACGCTTGTTGGCGCCCTTGACCATTCCTGATCTGCAACTGGAAGAAGGTCTTGCTATTCTCGAACGCAGCCTGGTTGAGATCGCCTGATTTTTCATCTAAGCGAATCCGGCCTGACAATCTATTCAAGGGGTCAGGCTGAAAGCGCCGGTAAAAGCCGGCATGGATCGGGCGGTGAAAGTCCGCTACATGGTAAAGGCTAGCGACCAGCCGTGACCCCGAGTCATGCGTTGGCCTTCCGTA
>JBDNGT010000322.1:0-4441 GCA_041689145.1 Geopsychrobacter sp.
CCATGCCAGATAAAAGCGACCCCGACCAATATCAATCCGGTCGACGCCAGCCGCATCCGTCCAAACGACTCGCCGAGGAAAAAGATGCCGATCAGCACCCCGATCAACAGGCTGACCTGGCGCAGCGGCACAGCATAACTGACCGGTGACAGCTGAAGGCCGTAGCGAAAGGTCAGAAATGAGCCGAGCATCACTGGGCCTGACCAGAGGATCAGCTTGCGGCTGTTGCGCCATTCGGCCAGGACCCGCCCGCGATAACAGGGGCGCAACAGGTTCAGGGTCATATAGCCGAGCATAAAGATCACCAGGGTGTAGGTAAAGGGATAGGCGCTGTAGCTGTTGACCCCCTGCTTATCGATGATCGCCCCGACCGAGTAGATCAGCCCGGCCAGCAAGGCCGACTGCACAGAACGATCACCCAGGCTGCGCAGGGGTCGCAGCAGCTCATCCAGGCTGAGGCGGCGAAGTTGAATACTATAAGCGCCGGCGATGATCAACAGGATACCGATCACGCCTGCGGCAGAGAGTTCCTCCCCCAACAGCAGTACCCCCCAGATCGGCACATAGAGCATCGAGGTTTGGGCCAACGGATAAGTGATCGACAGATCCCCCTCGCGATAGGCCTTACCGGTAAGCCAATGATAGAGTACGAAGCAGACAGCGGCACTCGACGTCAAGAGCAGATAGCGCGCGCTAAACGGCGGAAAGGGACGGCCCGGCAGCAGCATGTAGAGGTTCATCAGACCAAAGGCACAGCTGAACATCCACCAGATAAACACCGTCTTGTCCCGACTCTGCTTGACCAGCAGATTCCACAATGCGTGCATAACCGCCGAAAAAAGTATTAAAAATAGAGCCAGATTTTCCATTGCGGCCATTCTAGTCGTAGCGGCAGAAGAAGGAAAGTGCATTGACAGGTGAAAGTCGGTTGATATTCTTATAACTGGCCAATCTGGTCGCCCATCACTAAAAAGGATTTGCAGCATGAGCAGTACGCGTACCGAAAAAGATAGCCTCGGCAGCATGCAGGTTCCGCTTGATGCCCTGTATGGTGCTCAAACCGCCCGCGCGGTTGAAAATTTTCCGATCTCCGGGCAGCCGATTCCACGCGCGCTGCTCTATGCCTTGGTATTGATTAAGCAGCAGTCCGCGCTGGTCAACGCCGAACTCGGACTACTCGAGCATGACCGCGCCAGCGCAATTACCAATGCAGCCACCGAAATCCTGAGCGGTCGCCATGACCAGCATTTTCCGGTCGATATCTATCAAACTGGCTCTGGAACCAGCAGCAACATGAACGCCAATGAGGTCATCGCGCGCCGCGCAAGTCAGCTCCTTGGCGCTCACGTCGCGGGCAGACCGATCCACCCTAACGACGAGGTCAACCTCGGCCAATCGAGCAACGATGTCTTCCCCAGCGCCATTCATATCGCCTGTGCACAACAACTCCAAGAGAGGTTGCTTCCGGCCCTGCAACAACTGGAGAATCTGCTTGCCACTAAATCCACGGAATTTGCTGACATTATCAAGATCGGCCGAACCCATCTACAGGACGCCACCCCACTGACCTTCGGTCAGGTCTTCAGCGGTTATGCCCGCCAGATAAAATTGGCCCAAGAACGGTTAGCCACCGAATCGACCGGGCTCTACGAACTCCCCTTAGGCGGAACAGCCGTCGGGACCGGCATCAACACCCACGCAGAATTTGCCGCGCGCACCATCGGCCTGATCGCCAAACAGACGCGCCTGCCGTTTCGTGAAGCCATTAATCACTTCGAAGCCCAGGCCGCCCGCGATGCGCTAGTGGCGGTCAGTGGCTCGCTCAAGGCCTGCGCCGTCAGCCTGTCGAAGATTGCCAACGACATCCGCCTGCTCGGCAGCGGGCCGCGCTGTGGTTACGGCGAGCTCCTACTTCCGGCGGTGCAGCCGGGCAGCTCGATTATGCCGGGCAAGGTCAACCCGGTGATGGCCGAAAGCCTGATCCAGGTCTGCGCGCGGGTGATCGGCAACGACGCCAGCATCACCCTCTGTGGCTTGGGGGGGTATTTTGAACTGAATACGATGATGCCGCTGATGGCCGCGGCCATGCTCGAAAGTATCGAGCTGATGACCAATGCCGTCAGCCTGTTTGGCGAGCGTTGCCTGACCGGCCTGCAGGCCAACCGCAAGCGCTGCGCAGAACTGGTGGAACAGAGCCTCGCGCTCGTCACCTCACTGGCACCGGTCCTCGGCTATGACCGGGCCGCTGAACTTGCGAAACAGGCCTATCAGGAAGGGAAAACCATCCGTGACCTGCTGCAGGCCGAAAAAATTCTGTCCGAAGAGGAGTTGAACCGGCTCCTCGACCCGGAGCAGATGATCTAATCGGACAAACTAAAGAATGTTAGCCACCAAGGCACCAAGAGCACCAAGGAAAGGTAATCGTTTGAAGGAGGCGAGAACCAAGTCCTTTGATTTAAGATTTTAACCTAAAAAGCTTATGATTTTCTTGGTGTCCTTGGTGACTTGGTGGCAATTTTGGCTATATGCCATCAGGCGATGGCGAACAGGCACTTGAGATAGCGACTCTCAGCGAAATCGAGGGGGTGATCAAGGGGATGACCGGTTTCGCTGATCTCACGCAAGGGGCGGCCGGCGCGCTCGGCGGCGGCGCACATCGTCTGGCGGAAATCCTCGGGACTCACCGGGTTCGAGCAGGAGGCGAGGACAATATCCCCGCCGGGGACGAGCAGGCTGACGCCCAAATGGGCCAGCCGGGAATAGGCGTTTAACGCCTCCTTGACCTGTGAGCGGCGCACCGCAAAGGCGGGCGGATCGATGATCACCAGCTCGTATCTCACCCCCTGCTTGACCAATTCCGCCAGCGCCTTGAAGGCATCATCCTCAATCGTCAGATGCTTGGCCGCTGCGATCGCCGGCACTGCGACGTTGAGCGCAAAGTTGCGCCGTGAGGATTGAAGGGCGGGGCCGCTCTGATCGAGACTGGTCACCTCCGTCGCGCCGCCACGCGCCGCCGCCAGCGAGAAGCCGCCGTTGTAGGAGAAGACATTCAGCACCCGCCGGCCCTTGGCGAGGCCTTCCACCCGGGCGCGATTATCGCGCTGGTCAAGAAAGAAACCGGTCTTCTGGCCGCGAATCGGGTCGACCTCGAAGAGCAGACCATTTTCGCGACAGATCAGGGTTTCATCAAGCGGATCACCATAGATAATTTGACCATCTTCGAGCCCGCGCAAGGCCTCGGGGTGTTGTCTCATCCCGCGACTCAGGCGCAGCACAATCCGCTCGAAAGGCTGCTGCTCCAGCAGGCAATCCAGACAATCGTAGAGATGGGGGAGCCAGGCGTGGGTATAGAGTTTAACCACCGCGGTTGCCGCATAACGGTCGATGACCATCCCGGGCAGGCCGTCGCTCTCTCCGTGGATCATGCGGTAACCGTCGGTTTGGGTTGCCCGTAGCGGCAACCGACGCGCCAAGGCCCGGGCTATGCGGGCGGCAAAGAAATCACGATTGATCGGGCCGGGCTTGCCGGCGCGCAGGGCACGCATGCGGATCGGTGAGTGGGGGTCGTAGAGACCGACGGCCACGAACCGCTTCTTGGCGTCGAAGACAACCGCCAGATCCCCCGGTTGCCCCTGGTGGCTCTCGGCCTTGATCCGTTCAGCGTAGAGCCAGGGGTGACCACGATGCAAGCTCGCGATGGCCGAATTGGTCACCTGCAGCTTGACCGGCCTGGTTGCGCAACGCGGCCATTCAGCCAACAGGGGGATGAGACTGCGGATCATACGCCGGACCTCTTAAGATGAGGATCCATATTAAAGAGCCAAAGCCTCAGATTCCACATTGAAGCGATACACCTTGAACTTTTCGCCATGATCGAGCAGAGCCATGGTGATCGTGGCCTCACCGGTCGCGTATTTGGCCTTAATCGTATAACTGATAATCGTCTGCTTCTCCCCGTCCGGAGTATCCCCCGAATAGATCTCTTCAAAATCAGGCTCTGCCATCTCTTGCAACGCCCCAAGTCTGGACATCGCCGTAATGATTTTGGCAAAATTCGCTGGCGAGGTTTTCCGCATAAACTCAGCCGACATATATTTCTGGGCAATCGCTGGTTCCCATTTTGAAAGTTCAGGGATGACCAGCTTCACATAGGGAACCGCCGTCGTTAGATACTGAGTCTCCATCTGCCCAGAATAGTAATTAAATCCGCCGACAATGAGCAGACCGAGAGCGGTCAGACCACAGACCATGATGAGTATCTTTTTCTTCATTGAATCCTCGCTTGTGATTTATCATTCTTCCGAAATTGTGTCGTTTATGTGTCGCAAACAAATTCTTGCCCCACGCCTGAGATTAAATCTGCGCTGGCTACAACGCTTAATTTTGCCAGAACCTATCACGAATACTCCGAGGATAGCGAATCCGTACAGCGCAGAACGAA
>JBDNGT010000323.1:0-9388 GCA_041689145.1 Geopsychrobacter sp.
GGTTACGCGGCTTACGCCGATCACGCCCTCATCCTCGAGCGCGAAAGCGAAGAGATCTACGCCTTCACCCACAAGGTCCTCACCGATCTGCAAGATGACAGCCTTGGGCTGATGGATCTTGTCGGGCTGGCCATGGAATGCGGCCGGATCAACTTCGTCACCATGGAACTGCTCAACAAGGCCCACACCGATCGCTACGGACATCCTGTCCCGACTTCGGTCCAACTGGGCACCAAAGCTGGTAAAGCGATCCTGGTTTCGGGGCACGACCTGCGTTTCCTCGAGGAGCTGCTGAAGCAGACCGAGGGCAAAGGGATCAACATCTACACCCACGGTGAAATGCTCCCGGCACACGGTTATCCCGAACTGAAAAAATTCGGCCATCTCGCGGGTAACTGGGGCGGTGCCTGGCAGGATCAGCATAAGGAGTTCCAGAGCTTCCCCGGTGCGATCATCTTCAACACTAACTGTATTCAGAAGCCGGCAGACAACTACAAAGAGCGCCTCTTCACCTGGGATCGCGTTCAGTTCCCCGATGTCAAACATATCGACGGCTGGGACTTCTCCGAAGTCATCGATTGCGCGCTCGCCCATGAGGGCTTCGCGGATGCTCCTGGTCAAGAAATCCTCACCGGCTTCGGTCACAATGCGGTTCTCGGCGTCGCAGACAAGGTCATCGCAGCCGTCAAGGCGGGTGACATTAAGCACTTCTTCCTGGTCGGCGGTTGTGACGGCGCTAAAAGTGGTCGGAACTACTACACCGAGTTCGCCGAATTGGCCCCCAAAGACACGGTCATCCTGACTCTAGCCTGCGGCAAGTACCGCTTCAACAAAATGGAGTTTGGTGATATCGGCGGCATTCCGCGTCTTCTCGACATCGGTCAGTGTAACGATGCGTACTCAGCCGTTCAAATCGCAGTGGCCCTGGCCGATGCCTTTGAGTGCGGGGTCAATGAATTACCACTGTCGTTTATCCTCTCCTGGTATGAGCAGAAGGCGGTTGCGATCCTGTTGACCCTGCTGCACCTCGGAATCAAGAACATCAAGATCGGCCCGAGCCTGCCGGCATTTATTACTCCAAACGTTCTGAACTTTCTGGTCGAGAACTTCAATATCAGCCCGATTGGGACTGCAGCTGAGGATCTCAAGCAGATCCTCGGTTAAGAAAAACAAGCATGATATAAAAAAGGGCGAAGCCTTGCGGCTTCGCCCTTTTTTTGTCTGTAGCATTGAATCTATTCCTGATCTTGCCGTTCTTGCCCAAGACCTTCGAGGAGGGCATCAATTTCAGCGCTATCGCCCATTTCCCAGGACCAGAGACCATGGGGTAACTGATTCACCAAGCGAATCCTTTCACTAGAAGAGAGCTGCTGAAAGGCTGAACTCTGTTTTACTTCCTGCCACCCTTGCCAGCTAATAGTCGGGTGAAGTAGAACTACCATCTTTGCCTCCGGCGATTCAAAATAAACTGCTCTCCAGCTTTCATCAGTTCGTCCAAGGCTGCTTGACTCCCAGCCTCACCATAGAGGCGCACGACGGGTTCTGTCCCGGACTTGCGGAAAAGCATCCAGGAACCATCCTCAAAAAGATATTTACTGCCGTTCAGACTGATAATTTCGCGAATTTTACGCCCACCAATTTGAGCCGGCGGATTGCTCAGTCGCGCGCTGATCCCTTCAGCCAATTCACCGGCCAAACGCAGATTGATACGCCGCGTATAAACCTCACCAACGCGACGATAAAGATCGGCCAACAGTTCACTCAGGCTTTTTTTCTCAACTGCGACCATCTCGGCAACTAGCAGGCAAGCCAGAATTCCATCCTTTTCCGGCACATGGCCACGAATCGTCAAACCAGCACTCTCTTCACCACCAATCAGAATGCGATTAGCCGCGATATATTCGCCGATGAACTTAAAGCCGACCGGGGTTTCAAGCACCTTAACCCCATGATGGGCCGCCACGGCGTCAATCAAGTGCGAGGTCGCAACGCTACGTGCGGCGTCACCCTTTTCACCGCGGCGGCGGATCAGGTAATCAAACAATAGCGCCAGAATGTAATTGGGTTCGATGAAGCGCCCATCACGATCGACAATCCCAAAACGATCGGCATCCCCATCCGTCGCGAGTCCGAGCATAATCGAAGCATCATTTCTGACCAGATCAATAAAGTCGGTGATGTGCGCCTCAGCCGGTTCTGGTGGTTCACCGCCAAAATAGGGATCAACATGGTCATTGATTGAAACCACAAGAACCCTGGCCTCGCGCAGAAGCCGATCAAGATAGCCACGGCCTGATCCGTAAAGGGGGTTGACGGCGATCTTCATCCCCGAATCTGCGATTGCCTGCAGATCAATCAGCTTGCGGATCTGGGCAAAATAATCTGGCGCCGGATCGATTTCAACAAAAAGCCCCTGATCTGACGCATCATCAAGCCACATCCCCTTGTAGCAAATCGAACCGAGTAGCGCGTTTGCTCGATCCTCAATATCCTGAGTCGTTTCAGGTAAAGCAGGACCGCCCCAGGCAGGTGAAAATTTGATGCCATTATAGTCATAAGGATTATGACTGGCCGTAAAGTTAATCGCTCCGGCCGCTTTACGTTGCAACAGGGCATGCGCGATCACCGGGGTCGGGGTGTCGCGCATACAAAAATAGGCGCGAATGCCTGATCCGGCCAGAACCCGTGACGCTTCCCGCGCAAAATCACGCCCCATAAAGCGCGCATCGTAACCGACCACCACGCCTTGATCCACAATCCCGGCAGCCCGCAAATGATCTGCAATCGCCTGTGAGACAATGCGAACATTCTCGAGTGTAAAGCTATCACACAGGATGCCACGCCATCCAGAAGTCCCAAACGTAATATGATTCATCTATTTTCTCCAACAGAAAGTTACGTTAATTTAACAACTCATTCCTCCGACTGATCAGGGCAGCCAAAATCATTCCTCATCCACCATCGATGGGCCCTGATAATTATCTACCTGCAATGCATAGGGGCAATCAGAAGGCAAAATCCCACCGGCAACCAGTTCGGGAGTTAAACGCTGACAATCGGATATCAGCGTATCGCGATCATGGTAAACCCGGCACAGACCGGTCTCCAGATCAAGTTGAGCGCAGGGAATTTTAGTGTAAAAAATACGTCCATTGAAATCGATCTTTTCAAAGCAGCAACGGGCGCAACGCTCGCATAGATCCTCCCATTGTGGACGTGTCAGTTCAGCAAGTTTTTGTTGTTTATGCATCATGGCCCCAGCCTAAACAATCCAACCGACAGGGTCAATCAGATCAGACCGCCCCGGATGATTAAAAATACAAAAAAGCATTGACTCGACCAAGGGCTTTTGTGTATTAATGGGCGCTCTGAACACGAAGAGACACACAATATCGGAGGAATTAACGATCATGCAGTGCCAAACCGTACTCGCTGGTACCGAATGTACTTTCTGGAAAAAAGCTGGCTGCTCCGCTCAAGGTGGCAGCTGTCAGGTTATTGTCGAAGAATGCAATGGTTGCGATCGGATCGCTAAGGGAACAATCGGCGACGTTTGTACCGCATTCCCGATCCCTTCTACCAAGTGGAAAACCGGACTTTGCAACTATGCAACCCACCGCAAGGTTGACATCAAGCTCGATGATGTTCGCATCAATCCACTAAAAGCCGCCAAACGTGCCCAGGCAAACAAAAAGAAGTAATTCTGTACCTGAAAAATACCAAAGTCAAAAAGGCCTCCAGTTTACTGGAGGCCTTTTTGACTTTGGTGAAATTCGCCTTCAGTTCCAACCAAAAAAAATCCATAATAGTGGAACAAATACCGCAGTAGCTAAACCATTTAGCCCGATCGCCAAGCCAGAGACGGCACCAGCTAAACGATCTTCATCCAGCAGTCGGGCGGTGCCGATGCCGTGACTGGCCGTACCCATGGCCAGCTCGATTGATGTCGCCTTACGAATACCGATCAATCGACAGAACTCGGGGCCACAGATAGCTCCAAGACAACCGGTCAAAACCACTAAAGCGGCGGTCAGGGGGACAATGCCACCGATCTTCTCGCTGATACCGATTGCAATCGGAGTCGTCACCGATTTTGGCACCAGGGACAACACCACCTCGGGACTAGCACCCAGCAGCCAGGCCGTCCCAGCTGCCGAAGCAATCGAGGCCAAGGCACCAGCACAGATACCAACCAGAATCGGCAATTTTCGTTTCAGAACCTGTTCCCGCCGCTGCCACAACGGCAGGGCCAGGGCCACAAAAGTACTCACAACCGTCCCGACGATAATCGGCAGCCACTCTCGAGCAATCAGCTCAAAATAGAGCATAACGCCGACAAGAGCATGGCCATGCCGATAACATTTCCGGGAACCGGCAAATTCAATAAGCGCGTAACGACCTCACCCGTAAATTGAAAACCCAATAGGTAAACTAAACCCTGCAGCACAATGATAGTCTCCGCCAGATCAATAGATGATGCCTAGCTCAGGAGTTAAGTCCCTCGATAACCGCGGCAACTTCATCCCGCATTTGCTTGGCAGCGGGATCGGTCTCCAGGGCCAGAAATTGCTGAAACCAATTGGCCGCATCATCGTTACGATCAAGGTCCATACAGATATTCCCCAAAGTCAGACAGGCAAAAGTTAAGCCGGGATCTAACTCGATTGCTTGTCGACAATGCTTTTCTGCATGGGCCAGGTCACCGCTATCGTAGTAATACTCGCCAAGGTTCAGGTGGGCTTGAGCATCTTCCGGGTCGAGTTCAAGCACCTTGCGATAACAAGCCAAGGCCTCTTTCTCTTGCCCGAGCGCGTCACACACCTCACCGAGGGCATTCAGCGCAAAAGTCGATTCAGGGTTGACCCTGAGCGCACTCCGACAGGCCTGTTCAGCCAATTGCGGCTGTTCCAGCGAGACATAGACCAGAGCCTGACTGACCCAGGCATCATCCTCTGCCGGATCAAGCTCGACAATTTGCTTGTAACACTCCAGCGCCTCGTTATTCTCAGCACCTTCCAGAAGAAGGTCACCCAAGGCGTAGAGCAGCTCAATATTTTCAGACTCATTTTTTTGCGCCTTACGCAAACACTTCAGCGCAGCCTGTGATTGTCCTTCTTCAACCAGCGCCTCTCCGAGCAACAGACAAAGCTCAACGCTGTCATCCCCCAGAGATTCAGCCTCATGGAGTAAAGGCAGCGCCTGCCTATACTCGCCCTCTTCAATCAGACGACGCCCCTTAGCCAGCAATTCATTCATACAATCCATTTTCAGTTCTCCAATTCTGCTGCGGCGCGACGCACGACTTCAACCCTGAAGCCATCAGGGTCAGTTAAAAAATAAAAAATTCCCTTTCCCGCGGTCAGACCTTTAATCGCGGTCGGATTTAAACCAAGTTCCAAATGCTGCTGGTGAGAACCCTCAAGGTCCCAAACGCCAACAGCAAAATGAGAATAGCCATCACCGATGACATAGGGTTCTGTCTGCCCATAATTATAGGTCAGCTCAAGCTCAAACGGCAGGCCGGGACTCACCAGATAGCTGAGGGTGAAACCCCCATCCGGGAAATCCTTCTTACGACCAACCTCAAAACCGAAAGCTTTGCGATAGAACTCCTCTGAGGCTTGCAGATCAAGGACGCGGTAGCAGATGTGAATCATTGGATATTTCATCTTTCCTCCTCGGGGAACAATTTCAGAGTGATTGACAGACCCAGTTTGCCTGATTATAGTTGGCGGTCATGAGAGCTATCTTTATTGCAGATGCGCACCTGCGCCACCCTCAAGACAAAAACTACCAGAATCTGCTGAATTTTCTCGAGCAGCAGCAGGGTAACCTTGATGTGCTATTTCTGCTAGGGGATATTTTCGAATTCTGGATTGGCTATCGCTCGATTGTCTTTTCAGAACACCTACCGCTACTCAGCCGGTTACAACAACTGTCTGACAATGGCTGTCAACTTTACTACGTCGAGGGGAATCACGACTTCAATCTGGGGGCATTCTTTACCGACGCCCTGAATTGCACCGTAATCCCGGATCAGCAGATTGTCACCCTCGGCCGTCAGAAAATCTTTATCTGCCACGGGGATCTGGCTAATCCACAGGCGAAAAGCTACTTGCTGATGCGCGCCTTCTGGCGCAGCGGCTTCCTGAAATTTCTATCCCGAATTGTCCCCCCTGACTCAGCCTGGCGCTTCGGTAACTTCCTCTGTGATCTCAGTCACAAGAAGAAACATCAGCAGCGTGACCCTTCCCCGCTGGTTATCCCTTATGCCAAAAAATCCCTGGCCCTGGGGGCCGATCATTTCGTCTGCGGTCACTTCCACTATCCGCTACAGACAACCACCGCAGAAGGGCAGATCACCGTGCTGGGCGACTGGATTAAACAATTTTCTTACCTGGAATTGGTTGATGGAAAATTTGAACTGAAATCCTATCGGGACTCACGACCTTCGATCTCAGCTGCAGATGGTCCGCACTGATCGACCAGCGATTTCAGATTCATCCCAGCGTAATCCTCACGCCCGATCCTGGCGAAGTTCGCCAGGGCTTCACTCGCAATCGCGACCTCTCGCCGGTCACTTAAGTGCAGCGCTTCTTCGCCCTGACTGCGCAATCCATCCAGAATTCCGACAATGCTCATCGAATCAGCGGCACGCCCTAGTTGATAGCGGTTGCGATTAGCCCGGCGGACGCCCGTTTCGCTGACGTAACCAAGGCCGACCAATTCCGACAGGATGTGCCCACAGAGCCGTGGCGGGATGCCCAACTGCAACGCCAGACGTTCCTTGCTGAGCGGTTTCTGCGCACGGTAAAAACGGCTGGCCAGGGTCACCAGCAGGATTAATGCAACGCGTTCGTAACAGTTACGACTCACTTCGTAGCCATGGAGATCACGACCGCCGGTCTGAAGATTCTGACGTGCATAGGTAAATTCCAGCCCAAGCAGCACAATATTCCATGAGATATAGACCCAGATCATGAAGATCGGCAGCGCCGCCATGGTTCCATAGATGGCATTATACTTGGCCACGCCGACCTGGAAATTGACATATGTCCACTGGGCCAGCTGCCAGAGCGTACCGCCGAGAATCCCCCCGGAAATCGCCGCCGGCCACTCGACATAGGTGTTCGTCATAAAGACATAGAGGATCGCAAAAGCGATCCACATCAGCAGATAAGGACCCATTTTAAACAGGGTCAGAATCAGGCTGCCGACCACATCCATATCGATCAGCCGCTGGACTAACCGATTACTGGTCAAGGATGAGGTCATCGACATCGCCGAGATCAGCAACACCGGCCCAACCATCAAGACCGAAAGATAATCAGAAAAGCGCCGAATCGGCGGACGCATCCCTTTAACCCCCCAAACTTGATTGAAACTATCTTCGATATTTGACAGCAACGAAGTCACCGCAATCAAAAGAAAGAGCAGCCCGAACGCTCCGAGTTTTCCGACCTGGGTGTTGTTGACATAGGAGAGGATCGAGGTGACGACTTCTTGAGAGCCGACATTCAGCTTCGAGAGGATCAATGGCTCCAGAGAATTCTGCACCCCGAAGGCCTTCAAGAGAGCAAAGGTCAAAGCCAGCAGCGGAACAATGGCGAGCAGCGAAGAATAGGTCAGGGCCGAGGCGCGCAGCATGCAGCGATCGCGCAGAAAATCGTGGAAAGCCAGAGTCACCGTTTGCAGCTGGCGCAAGAGAAACGCCTGGGCAAAATTAAGTTGACGGGGATCCTGCTCCCACAACAGCCGGTGCCAGCTGTTTTTCACTTGCAAGATACGGCTTTCGGTCGATTGCGCCATGGAGGAAGGTCCGATCAGGTGGCTATTTTCGATCCTACAGTTTTGGTTTCTGGAGAAATCATATCAGAAGTGGGTTCAACCTGGGTACTTTCTTTCGCACCAGCAAGCCACTCCGTTGCTTCTTTGCGTCCCTGTTCTGTCAGCTCAGCACGGGTCTTACCCGCCATTGCAGCGGCTTTTGAAGCAACCCGCATGTCCTGACCAGAAGGTTGAGCCGACGCAAGAGCCGCCGCCCGAATAATCTCGGCCTTTTGCAAGGTCGCCAGCGGATCATCCCACCGGGCAAACCTAAAAAAAGCCCCGGAAGGTTTCTCAAGAGGTTCCGTTAAACTGGTGAAAAATTGAAAAATCCCTAGGAGGCCATTGGCTTCTGGGAATTTTTTGTGCCTACCAATAACACCTGTAACAATTCCAGAATCCAGCTAGCCTGGAGCCCGACGATCCCGAGGTCTTGCGGCGGTGTCTGATGACCGGGATGGAAAGCTCCACGGTCAAAAACTTTTCTTTCAAAGAAATAAACAGAGAGCTAGATGACGAATTGGATGGCAAATATGTCCAGGCTTTCTCGCGGAAAAGCCCAAATACACCAACTCAATTGACTTTAGCTTAAAATTGATGTACATTGTTAATCATTAAAGCTGAAAGGAATAGATACTATGCCCAGTAACGCTCTTGTAACAACCAGAATTGACAAGAAGATAAAGACCGACGCCGCTATTGTGCTTGAGGCTATGGGCCTTACTGTGTCTGATGCAATGCGCATGCTGCTTACTCGCGTAGCTCGCGAGGGCAAGCTTCCTTTTGAGCCTTTGGTGCCTAACGCAGAAACCATAGCAGCTATGAAGGAAGCGCGTTCTGGCAACCTTGCCAAATTTGACACTGTTGCCGACCTCATGGCGGATCTCAATGCGGCAGATTAGTAGAACTGGTGCGTTTAAGCGTGATTATAAGCGAGTTAAAGCAACACTAAAACATCGCGGCATCGATGACGACTTAGGCGCAGTTCTAAGGCTTCTCGTTAATGACGAGTCTTTGCCTCCCAAATACTGTGATCATGCACTGTCCGGCCAGTGGAATGATCATCGGGATTGTCACGTTAAGCCAGATCTGATCCTTATCTATCGCAAGCCAGATGGTGCGTCGTTGCAGCTCGTTCGCTTTGGTAGCCACAGCGGACTAAGCCTGTAACCGGGGAAGAGGGACATTCTATATTGCCCCCGTCAAGAAAAATATTTATCTTTTGTAAATCAATAGGTTAGAAACATTGGCAGTTTTTTCACGCACGTCTCCCTATGCTTTTTGTTCCGGCGTTTGTCTCACGTCTTGGCGAACCTTGAGGTTAATCGTTACATGAGAAAGAGTAAAGGGTCAGGCCTGACAAATGGGTATTCCCAACGGCTCAAACGCCAGCTCCAACTTACAGCGTAACCTATCATCCACAGCGTAACCTATCATCCATTACAGAACGTCGCTCTACTCGAAATGCTGCCTGACTGAGACTGGAGAGTTCTCGGTTTAGGAAGCAAGCGAGGCAACTCAGCGACAGTGAATCAACATTTCTGACCAGGTGGGCTGCAAC
>JBDNGT010000324.1:0-12396 GCA_041689145.1 Geopsychrobacter sp.
ATTGTAAAAGGTGATTACCTTCCCTGCCTGAAATGCGGCGGCAAGGGAGTTGTTACTAAAAAATAGGCGGTGAGCGGTGGACAGTTTTCAGTGGTCAGTTGTTTTTACTGTCCACTGTTCACTGTCCACTGTTCACTGTCCCCTACTCACTGATCACTAACCACTGATCACTAACCACTGATCACTATTCTAAAAGGAAAATTATATGCCGATAGATGAAATGACAAGCGTCCTGGAACCGCATCCCCTGCCCAATTTTATTGAAACCCCCTTCGTCAGAGATATTACCGAGAGGTCGCTGGCCTATATAGCGGCCGGTTTTCCCCTCCATCTGAGGGGGATTTCCGGAACGGGCAAGACCACCATGGCCATGCATGTAGCAAGCAAAATTGGCAGGCCGGTGGTTATGATCCACGGCGATGATGAGTTTTCCACATCGGACCTGGTAGGCGGCCAGCATGGATACCGTGTTCGCAAAGTAGTGGATAACTTTATCCACTCGGTTCTCAAGACCGAGGAGGATATGAGAAAACAGTGGGTGGACAATCGTCTGACCGTGGCTTGCAAGTATGGGTTTACGCTCATTTACGATGAGTTTACCCGTTCCCGGCCTGAGGCCAATAATACACTTTTATCCGTTCTTCAGGAGAAGATGCTGGACCTGCCGGCGGCCAGGGAAGGAGATGCCAGCTACTTGCGGGTTGACCCGAACTTTACTGCTATATTTACGAGCAATCCGGAGGAATATGCCGGCGTACACCGCAGCCAGGATGCCCTCCGTGATCGTATGGTCACTCTGGATATGGATCATTTTGACGAAGAGACCGAGGTGAATATAACAAAAGCAAAGTCGGGTCTTGCCAATGGCGATGCCTCTAAGATCGTTAAAGTGGTAAGGGGCCTGAGGGAGTCGGATTCCTATGAATTTGCCCCCACCATAAGGGGGTGCTTGATGATCGCCAAGACCCTTCAGGTTCGCAAGGCCTCAGTCGACAAAAATAATAAAATATTCAGGCAGACCTGTATGGATATCCTGGCCTCGGAGACCAGCCGCATCGGCAGCAAGACCAATCAGGACAAGGTCAAAGAGGTCATTGGTAAATTGATTGATCAGCATTGCTAATAAAATTGCCTCCTCTGCAGAATCTGTGGGTAGGCTGAGATAAAAACAAAAAATAGAGCATTGTTTTCCCCCGTGGAGTTAGGATGGAGTTGCGAACTTCAATCCATTCCACAAAAGAAAAGCAATGCTGATAAAGACTCTACTGAACAAAGTCGAACGATTCAAGTCGTTCGTTTATGGCACCGTCTGCGTCATGAACGTTAACAAGGGGCAAGCCCTGGTTGTTGACATTGAGCCACGCCGTAACAGTCGACCGATTTGCCCTCAATGCAGAAAGCGATGTAACATCTATGATAGGCAGCCACAGCGGCTGTTTGAGTCTTTGCCGATCTTGTCCTTCAAGGTCTATTACCGCTATGCGCCACGTCGGGTGAACTGCCCAGATCATGGTGTTAAAGTTGAATCCATGCGGAAATTCAACGAGGCGATCGATGAAATCCGCCGTAGCGAAGTCATACAGTTCAAAGCCAATGGCCAGGAGAATATTCTTGAGCGAGGTCGTTGGTTGCTACTGAAACGACCCGAGAACCTATCCGAGAAGCAAACGTCTCGCTTGGATGACCTGATGAAACTCAATCTGGCGTCGCTTAAGGGCTACCTGCTGCGCGAGGATTTTCAACGGTTCTGGGAATATCAACGTCCAGACTTCGCTGGCACGTTTCTCGACAACTGGGTCACCCGAACGTTGCAGACCGATCTGAAACCGATGAAGCAAGTGGCCAAAATGTTGCGCAACCACAAGCCGATGATTCTCAACTGGTTTAAAGCCTAGGGCCGGCTTTCCAGTGGTGCTATTGAGGGTTTGAACCTCAAAGCAAAACTCACTATGAGAAAGGCGTACGGTTTTAGGACGCTGAGATGCTTACAAATCGCCTTGTATCATGAACTTGGTAAGTTACCGGAACCTGATTTTCACCACAGATTCTGCTGACGAGCCTCAATTCAAAAGGAGGTATACAGATGGGCTTAATGCGAGCTTTTGCCAAGGTGGATAAAGAGGGAAAGATTTCCATTCCCAGCAATATTCGAAAGGAAATGGATCTAAAAGAAGACCAGTTAGTTGAAATCAAAGTATCTGGACCTAACAAGGCACAATATGTTGTCATTCACAAACGGGAAGGCGCCAGATAACAGAAATTTAAGGGGAGTGCATGCATAGTAAACGGCGTACGGTGTCGGACATTAAGACGGCCGTGAGATCCAAGTTACGATCCAAACCTCGGGCCAAGGATTCGGAACATCTGGAGATGTTTGTCCTGAAGAAAAACAAAACACGCTTGGAACAAGAAAAAGAAAATGTTGAAAAGAGAAAAGAACAGATAGAAAAAGATATTTCTGTGATTGACGAAGAGCTTGATAAATTGGGGGATGTGATCCCAGAGAGAGAAGGTACTACGCTGAATACGGAAAAGCATAAGAAATTAATACCCCCGAACCCGATGAAGATGATGAAAATTGATTATTAGGGCACTCACAATCCGGGGGGCCGACCCTCATAACAAGCTCCCCCTGTATGATGTGCCAGGGGAAAGGCGTAGTCGCCGTCAAGGGGAAATAAATGGAAGAAAAGAAGACTGTTTCCATAGGCAAGCTAACCGCCATGGCGCGGGCAAGGGCCCTGGGTCTGCCAGTTAGAGTCCAAACGGTATCCGCTTTTGAGCGTCAGGCCCTCGAATGGAAGCGACGGGAGGAGATGGAGAGGGCCGAAGTCCAAAGCCCCAAGTCCAAGGTCCTAAGTCCAAGGTCCCAAGTCCGAAGTGACGAGCAGCATGCAGAATGCAGAGGCCAGGAAGCAGGATCCAAGATTCAAGACCCGGTATCCAGCACCCAGCATCCAGTATCCGGTGTGAATGAAGGATTTGACTGGCAGCCATACCGGCCGGAGCAAGACAAGCCCCAAAACAAGCCCCAAAACAAGCCCCAAAACAAGCCCAAGAATCTGAACACTGCATCCATCCAGAGTATGGCCCGTAAGATCATGAGGAGAGAATGGGCCATGGCATTGGGCCGCGGTGGGGGTGTGGAAAGCGAGAAGGCTGCTATTGAACGAAAGGCGGAACAATCCAGGCAGAAAAAGGCCACAGAAAGAGAGCAGCAAGGGCTCGAGCAGCAAAGGGCTCTTAAGCAGAGAGTAGCCTTAGAAGAGGCCCTTCAGGCTTTCGGGCGGAATCTTTTGAAGGCACCTAAACCTGTCCCCCCGGAAACGGCAGAAACTCTTTTAGAAGAGGCCTTTGCCGACCTGGGGAAATTCATAAGCACAACTTGGCAGGAGGACGGATGTTGCATATTGATAGAACCCTGGGAAGAAAAAAGGCGGCGCCTGAAAAACGGGGAGAGCTTGCCTGCCGTGTTTCAGGCCACAATTGACGATGATCTCAAGCTCATTTCCTACCAGAGAGTTGAAGACCCGTATATTCTCCGTAAAACAGAGAAGGATATCATCTTAAAACGGATCCTGAGCAGCTTCAGGAAATCGTCCGTACAGGATATCCATGCCTTTGAAGATGCGGTTGCCGAAGGAGGACGTATCATCCAGCTCAAGCAAGTTAATGAAGGCTGGAAGGTAAAATTCGAGCCGTGGGAAGAGATGCGAAAACGAAATATAGAGCGTAAAGGTCGGCCTCCGATTGTTACCTATGTGATCAAGGCGGATAAGAATTTTAATCATTTCTCCTGTGGGAGGATCTAAAAGGTTAAATCTGGAAGAAGAGAGGTTATATGGAAAAAGTCTCGGAAGTAACGCCTATCAATATTGATAAGGATCAGCCTGGCTTTGTCCAGTCCGATTATGTCAAGGGGGTTTTAAAGCGGGCCACGAATTACATGAAGGCCGGTTTTCCCATTCACTTCAGCGGCCCGGCAGGCACAGGAAAGACCACTATGGCCATGTATGTAGCAGGCCAGATCGGAAGGCCGGTGATACTGCTCCACGGAGATGATGAGTTCGGCACCTCGGACTTGATCGGCGGCCAGTATGGCTACCGCCGTAAGAAGACGGTGGATAATTTTATCCATTCCGTGCTTAAATCAGAAGAAAACGTCTCTCCAGCATGGGTGGATAACCGCATAACCGTGGCTTGCAAGCATGGGTTTACTCTCATCTACGATGAGTTTACCCGCTCCCGGCCCGAGGCCAACAATGTGCTGCTCTCCATACTGGAGGAAAAGATACTGGATCTGCCGGCTGCCCGGGGAGAAGACGGGTATCTGCGTGTCTCACCGGATTTTCGCGCCATTTTTACCAGCAACCCGGAGGAATATGCCGGAGTGCATAAGGTCCAGGACGCCCTGAAAGACCGTATGATCACCATCAAGCTGGACCATTGCGAGCGGGAAACCGAAGTTTCCATTGTGGAGGCCAAATCAGGTATACCCAGAGAGGAGGCCGAAAGGGTGGTGGATATTGTCCGCACTTTCAGGGAAGCCAGAGAGAATAACCTTCAACCCACCATCCGGGCCAGCATTATGATCGCCAAGGTTTTAAGTTTAACCGCCACGGGGGCTAAGGCTGATAACAGTGATTTTGTTCAAGCCTGCGTGGATGTGCTCAGTTTTGACACAAATGGGTCCCAAAGTCAGCCTGAAGATAAAGTCAAACAGATGATAATAAATACGATTAACCGTAACTGCTGAGGGCTACCATGTCTCCAAATGAACTCAAGGTCTTAAGGATTTGTGTTGAAAGAGCTGGTACTGCAGGCATAGGTAAAGGAGAGACAAGCAAAAGGCTTGGGATATCCACCGATTATGCCGTCTACCTATGTAAGTCATTATTTCAAAAAGCTACCTGGAGGCCATGCCCAAAGGGCAATATCAGCTTACACGGGAAGGACTGACCGCCTTGTTGGAGCATCTTTCTCAAATCTGGGATGGGTTTACAGAAGATGATCCTGTTGGACGAACTCATGGAGATGACGAGGTTAAAGCTGGCAAAATTGAGGAAGATGGAAGGGACGTTCCAGGAATAATACCAGGCGGAAGGAGGGATAAAAGTTATGTCCAAAGAAGGAATATACCTATACTGCATTATTGAAAGCAATGAGGGACGAAATTTCGGACCAATTGGCATCGGCGAGCGCGGGGATATTGTTTCAACCATAGGTTACAATGACATCAGTGCTGTCATCAGCAGTTCACCCATGACGAAGTACGTTATCAATCGGGAGAATATGATGGCCCATGAAAAGGTGATTGAGCAGATCATGAAAGATTATACGGTATTGCCGGTGAGGTTCTGTACTATTGCTGCAAGTGCGGAAGAGGTGCGCACTCTCCTCCGTAGGCGATATGCGGAATTCAAGGGCCTCCTGAGAGACATGGATAACAAGGTCGAGGTGGGATTAAAGGGAATCTGGAAAGACATGAACCGGATCTTTGGCGAAATAGCGGAGGATAATCAGGAAGTTAAGCAGTTAAAAAAGAAGGGCGAGGGCAAATCGAACAAGTCAGGCAGTGCATCCAAAGTTTCCCTCGGAAAGGCGGTTAAGAAAGCTCTGGATGAAAAAAAGGACGACGAAACCCGGAAGATCCTGAATACGTTCAAACGATCGGCTATTGATGTGCGAACAAATGATCTCTTCGGGGACAGCATGTTTTTAAATGCCGCCTTCCTCATAGATAGAACACGGGAGAAAGAGTTCGATTACCTGGTGGAAGATCTGGTGAAAAAATATGAACAGCAGGCGAAGTTCAAGTATGTGGGGCCGGTGCCGCCATTTAATTTCGTAAATATTGTGGTGAAATGGTAACTGTCACTGGTCATTAGTCATTGGGTAGTGGGTATTGGGCGGTGGGCAGCCAGTTGGTATCGGAAGCCGCATTCTGCATACAAGAGGTAAGGAGACAGGAATAATGAAAGAAGAAAACGAGAAAAAAGAGAAGGCTAAAAAAGATGAGGGCATAGACATTGATTTCGGTCTTGGCGGTATTTTCAAGGGACTTACTAATTTGATCGATGCCGCCACCAAGTTAGCGGAAAAGGGGGACGAGCTTTCCAAAACGGGTGAAATACGCTTCAAGGGCCTGGATAAAATCAAGGGGCTTAAGGATCTGAAGGGTGTTTACGGGATCAGGATTCGCACCATGGCGGACGGCAGGCCTTCTGTCCAGTCCTTTGGGAATATCAAAAAGACACCTAAGGGGCCAGTGGTGGAGGAAGTGCGCGAGCCCATCGTGGACGTGTTCGAAGAACCCAAGGAGATCCATATTGTTGCCGAGATGCCGGGCATCGAAGAAAAGGACCTCAATATCGGAATCAAGGGGGATATCCTTAATATCAGCGCTGAAAGCGAAGACAGAAAATATCAGAAAGAGATCCTCCTCTCCCGGCCGGCAAAGGCCGAAGATATGACCTGGTCATATAAAAATGGAATGCTGGAGATAAAGATAGTGGTTAGTGAATAGTGAAACTACGCACTGACCACTGTTCACTGAATAGGTAACAGGGTACGCAATGACAGACAAGGAAAAGACCAAAATGGACAGATCGCTAACACTGAAGGTGGCCGAGGCTTCGTCAAAAGACGTAGGCCGGGGCATCATCCGTTTCGATCCAGCCAATTTTGAAAAGATTGGCGTCGAAGTAGGAGATATAGTTATCATCAGTGGCAAAAGAGAAACTGCGGCAAAAGTCATGCCTTCCTACATGGAAGATCGGGGCGAGGGCCTGGTTCGACTGGATGGAATCACGCGGGAAAACGTGAAGGCGGGTATAGACGAGAAGATCACGGTAAAAAAGACGGAATTCAGCCCCGCCCAGAAAATCGTTGTTGCCCCTTTGACTCTGATGCGTTCTCACGATGCCCGCTATATAGGGAGCCTGCTTGAGGGGCTGCCGCTAATGAAGGGCGATATAGCAAGGGCAAGACTCTTTGGAACCAAAACCCAGGATTTTGAGATTGTATCAACCTCCCCTGGAGGTGTGGTGCTGATTCACCCCAAAACCGTTATAAATATTCAAGGTCTGAAAGAAACTGGGGAAGAAGCCAAGGGCGGCCGGATATCCCGGATATCATACGAAGATATCGGCGGTCTGGGCAAAGAAATACGTCGTATTCGGGAAATGATAGAGCTTCCCCTGAAATATCCACAGGTTTTTGAAAGGCTGGGCATTGATCCTCCCAAGGGGGTTCTTTTACACGGTCCTCCCGGATGCGGGAAGACACTTATCGCCCGGGCAGTGGCCAATGAGACGGATGCCTATATCGTGAATCTCAGTGGTCCGGAAATTATGAACAAGTTCTATGGCGAGAGTGAGGCAAATCTACGACGGATATTTGAGCAGGCAACGTCACATGCGCCCAGCATCATATTTATAGACGAAATCGACGCTATCGCTCCCAAACGCGAGGAAATGGGTGGGGAAAAACAGGTAGAAAAGCGGGTGGTTGCCCAGCTTCTGGCGCTGATGGACGGGATTGCTTCAAGGGGCCAGGTAATTGTTATAGGCGCCACCAATATTCCAAATGTCCTGGATCCCGCACTGAGGAGACCGGGACGATTCGACCGCGAGATAGAAATAGGCATACCCGACAAGAACGACCGGCTGCAAATTCTCGATGTCCACACACGGGGGATGCCCCTGGCAGAAGATGTGGATCTTGCCCGCATATCCGAGATAACTCACGGTTTTGTCGGCGCCGATCTGGAGGCACTTTGCCGGGAAGCGGCGATGACCACCCTGAGAAAGATTTTTCCCGTCATTGACTTCGAAATGTCGGAGATCCCTTACGATACGCTGATGGCGCTTCAGGTTACCATGGATGATTTTCTGGAAGCCCTGAAGGAAGTGAGTCCTTCGGCAATCAGGGAAGTCTTCACAGAAATTCCGGATGTAAAGTGGGACGATGTCGGCGGACTTGATGAAATCAAGAGAATATTAAAGGAGACTATCGAATGGCCTCTTAAATACGGTAAATTGTTCGAGTACGCGAATACTACTCCGTCGAAGGGAATAATACTCCATGGTTCGCCCGGAACCGGCAAGACATTGCTTGCTAAGGCTGTGGCTTCAGAATCGGAAACAAATTTTATCTCTGTCAAGGGTCCGGAACTCCTTTCAAAGTGGGTCGGAGAGAGCGAGAAAGGAATCCGCGAGATTTTCAAAAAGGCCAGGCAGGCCTCACCCTGCATCATATTTTTCGATGAAATCGACAGCGTTGCGCCGAGTAGGGGGTCGGACGCGGCATCCCACGTGGTTGATCGTGTCATCAGTCAGTTCCTGACGGAGCTTGACGGGATCGAGGAACTCAAGGGAATTGTCGTTATGGCGGCCACAAACAGGCTGGATATCATAGATCCGGCGCTCTTAAGGTCCGGTAGATTCGATTTCCTGCTGGAGCTTCCAATCCCCGATGAGAAGACGAGACTGGAAATATTCAAAATTCATACAAAAGGGAAACCCCTGGCTCCCGATGTGGATCTTGATGCCCTGGCCGGCGCTTCGGAAGGTCTCGTGGGAGCGGACATAGAATCAGTATGCAGGAAGGCCTCCATGATGGCCATAAGGGAATTTATTGAATCAGGAATAGAAGATTACTCGAAATTCTTGATTTCCGACAAACATTTTAAAGAAGCATTGTCGGTAGTTAGTGATTAGTGGTCAGTAGTCATTGGCTAATATCCACTGAGTATTTGAGGGAATATAAGATGCAATTTGATTCGTTGAATCAGGATATTGAGGCGATAGGAAAAATGTTGAATGCATAGGAAAGCAACCAATGACTAATGACCAATGACTTCCGACTTACGGAGAGAACACATGAGCGAAAAAGGGAATTACATTTATGGGTTCATCAACATAAGTGAAGAAAAGAAATTTGATTACGCCGGCATTGACGGGGGAGAGGTATGCGCGGTGCCCTATCAGGATATTGCCGCCGTCGTCAGTGAATCACCATTGATACAATTTAATTCCATGCCGAAAGAAGCGCTTCTCCTCCATCTGGCCGTTTATCAGGCCGTTATCGAAAGGGTCATGAGAAATCATTGTATTATCCCGATGAAATTCGGAACCGCAGTCCGGGATAAAGAGGAACTGTTGAGAATCCTGGAGAAGGGTTATGACCAGATCAAGACAAGCATCATGGATGTGGGAGGCAAAATAGAACTTGATGTGGTGGCCATGTGGAGCAATCTGGATGCTGTCTTAAAGGCAATCGGGGAAGAGAAGGAGATAAGTAAACTCAAGGAGGATATAGCATCAAAATCCCCTGACGAGAACCTTGAAGCCAGGTTAGACCTTGGAAAGATGGTAAAAGCATTGCTTGACAAAAAGAGGGATGAGCATGCTTCGGACATAATGGGTGTCCTGAAAGAAGAAGCAAATGCCTGTCGTATCCACGATGTTATGGATGATTCCATGATAATGAACGCGGCATTTCTGATTGATAAGAATAATGAGGGAATCTTTGGGGATAAGGTTGACCGGCTGGACGAACGATACGAAGGAGAGGTTAATTTCAGAATAGTGGGTCCCCTGCCGCCTTACAGCTTCTGCACGCTTGAAATAAAGAAAGACGATTTTTCAGATATAAACGGTGCCAGGGAGCTGTTGGGGTTGGGTGAGGAATCAACAGCTATGGAAATCAAGGAGGCATACCGGGGATTGAGCAAAAAATTTCATCCCGACAAGCATCCGGGTGATATGGAGGCGCAAAAGAGATTTGAGAATATAACAAAGGCCTACATGCTTCTCAGCGATTATTGTGAGGACGGGCGGTGTTCCTTCAGGGAAAAAGACGTAAGAGAAAGAATCGTTATCAAGCCGCTGGTGCAGCAGGGAGCGCATTGATAATGAGGGAATTGCTCTATGTGCCCGTTATCCATGTGGACTCTGATCTGGGAAGCATCGCTTCAGATATCGACAAAAGAAGCGCCGATATCTGCGGGAAAGAGCGATGGGAGATGCATAAACAGAGCGTGATCATATTTTGGGATAAAATCGAGGAATATTTCAAGAAACTGGATGCCGGAAATTTGAAGATCTATCAGGACGGCTTACTGGCGGATGGTGAATTAGGACAGAAGATCGTTGAGGAAGGAGCCCGAAAAGGAAGCAGAAACTTCCGGATTATCCTCGATTTGATGGAAAGAGGTGGAGAGCTCAGAAAAACGGAAGATGTGGAACTCCTTAAGGAAGAATATAATCGCATTCTTAAACTTTCCCAGGCAAGATCACTCTGGGGAAGGGCCACGGCTTACATAGGCTATAGAATCCATAAAGATAGAATGATGGAGAAGAGAGATCGCTTTATTGCGGAAACCATTAATGAAACCCTTAAAGAAGAAGAAAGAGGAGTCCTTTTTATGGGGGCCTTTCACGAGGTATGTCAATATATAGCAAAAGACATCAAGGTAAAAGAAGTGAAAAACATAGAAAAGGTTAAAACTTACTTCAAAGAACTTATATCAGGCAAAAACAAAGAGAAATTCGACGAACTGACTGAATATCTGGGATATGGGATCAGGGACTAATGACTAAAGAAGGCCAATACATATATGCCATCGTGGCAACTGGCGAAGAGAAGAACTTTGGTCCCATAGGCATCGGTGACCGGAAAGACGAGGTTTATACGGTATGCTACCAGGACATCGGGGCCGTGATCAGCACTTCTCATGTTGCTAAATATGCCGTTACAAGAGCCAACACCATGGCGCACCAGAAGGTCATGGAAGAGGCCATGAAATATTATCCCATGCTGCCGGTGAGATTCGGGACCATTGGAGAGGGAATGGATCTCATCATGGAAAAGGTTTTAAAGGCCAGATATGATGAGCTTAAGAAACTATTGATATATGTGGAAGACAAGATGGAGCTTGGCCTGAAAGTGTTGTGGGCGAATAGAGAGGGCGCCTTCCAGGAAATCGTGGACGAAAACAGGGATATCAGGATATTGAGGGATCGCCTGATGTCAGAGAAGGTAAGGCCGCAGCGAGATCAGGTCAGGTTGGGTGAGATGGTGAAAAAAGCCCTGGAGACCAAGAAGATTCAGGAGGAAAAATCAATTCTCGATTTATTGAAAGGGCTCTGGGTGGAGCATAAGAAAAACGATGTTTTCGGCGATCAGATGATTACCAACAGCGCCTTTTTGATCCGGAAAGATAGTGAAAAGGCATTTGACGAAATGGTGGATAAATTGACGGCGAGGTATGACGGTAAGATGAAATTCAAATATGTGGGGCCGGTGCCGCCATGTAATTTTGTGGAGATTGTGGTGAAGTGGTAGATAGTGGTCAGTGGTCAGTACAAAAACAACTGACAACAAACAACGGACAACCGACAATTTGGACCTTGGACATGGACTTTGGACACAACTTATGGCTTTTATAATAGATGACATATTGTTTTCCCCTCTCAATTTGACCGTCTGGGTCGGAAAGAAGCTCAGGGAGGTTGCATATGATGCGATGACCGATGAATCAAGTATCCATGAAGAACTATTGCATCTTCAGATGCGGTACGAAATGGAAGAAATTGACGATGAATCGTATGAGAAGGAAGAAACAAAATTGATGCATCGATTAGAGGAAATCAGAAAAATGAAAGAGGAGGAGATGTAGACATGCCGGAGACAAAAGGAAGAATAGGCGCATTTCGATGCTCAAGATGTGGAGAGATAACTTCTGGGGGTTTGAAGAGTTGTCCTGAATGCGGGCAGAGGTTGACCCTTGAATGTTCCGATTGTGGGCATATCTGGCGTCATATACACGATTATAAATTTTGTCCCAACTGCGGGGAAAAAGTTTCTGTAAAGTAGTGGACAGTGGACAGTGAACAGTGACCACTGACTACTGACCACAGATAACCAAAGGAGGTAAATGAAAATGGCTATAAATATGTCGGAAGTAATCCTAAAAGCGCGGTCGGAGTTAAATAATCTAACTGGTCTGGAGGTTTCCTCTACCGTAGGAGCAGGAAAAGAGGACTATGGTTGGTTGATAACCATGGAGGTTATCGAGAAACACTCGATTCCGGATGGCATGGATATCCTGGCCAAGTATGAGACCAGACTGGATCCTGACGGGAATATGCTGGATTTCAAACGAACAGGGATGCGCAAGCGCATCGATATGGAGCAAGGAGGAGAAGAATAAACTAAACGAAGCGTTTTTTCTGATCACTGATCACTGATCACTGACCACTGACCACTGACCACTAAAATCCAAAGGATTTTAAATGACGCTTCTTAGAAGTTTTGGACAGATAGATGAAGAAGGAAGGATTGCATTGGGGAGAAATTTTATACTCCAGATGGGTTTGGGACCGGATTCAG
>JBDNGT010000325.1:0-2575 GCA_041689145.1 Geopsychrobacter sp.
CATTTTTCAACTGGTTGATTGAAAAAACAGATTTTCAAAGGGCTAGCAAGGTCAGGTCAACGAAAGGTTTGTTGGTACATGTTTTTGGAAAATTAGCCGCGGCTTTTATTCCTCTAATTTTTTAACCCTTGATTCGCATTAATATAAATAAAACAAAAAAATCATGAACGCATTCACAACAAAAAAAAGAGGATTTGTTATGCTAAAAAAGATAGGAGCAGCCGTTTTTTTAGTAACGGGGCTGAGTGCACTAATTTTTTCCAATATGGGGGGGATCTGATTTCGCAAGCCTCTGCCCAGTCCACAACAAAGGTCCAAAATAAAGTGGCCAAGAGTCAAGTTGTAGATTCCTCGCGTACAATCAAAGCGATACCCGGCACCCCAGACGGTGTGCTGTTCATGCAGGCTCAAGCGCTTTTCGGTAAACTTCCTGCGACTATGCCAGGTAGTGAGAATGATACTCCAGCTATGATTGCGCTGGGGAAGAATCTCTATTTCGAAAAAGCCATTTCAATCAACAAAACCCAATCCTGTAACTCTTGCCACCCCATTGACAATAAAGGCGCAGGTGCGGACCATCTCAAGACAGGCAAGGGCGCGTTAGGAAAATCTAGCAATCGCAACGATCCATCAACCATGAATGCCGGTTTTCAGATTGCCCAGTTCTGGGACGGACGCGCGGCCACTCTGGCAGATCAGGCGAAGGGTCCCCCTCTCAACCCTATTGAAATGGGCATGCCCGATGGTAAAGCGGTGGCCGAACGGCTGAAAGGCATAACTTCTTATCCCGCTGAATTCAAAAAGGCCTTTCCTGGTGAGAAAGACCCTGTGACTTTTGATAACTTTGCCAAAGCAGTTGCTGCCTTTGAACGAACGCTGATTACCCGGGGCCGCTTCGACCGTTTCATGGACGGCGACAAACAAGCCCTCACCGCGCAGGAAATGGAAGGGATGCGCACCTTTATCAATGTCGGCTGCGTGCAGTGCCATAGCGGTCCTAATCTGGGCGGGATGACCTTCCAGAAAATAGGCGTGTTCCATGAGTACACAAAGGATCTTGGACGCTTTGAGGTCACAAACATAGAAAGTGATAAATATGTATTCAAGGTTCCTATGCTGCGCAATGTCACCCTTACCGCACCCTATTTCCATGCCGGTGAGGTAGGCAACTTGGCTGAGGCAGTGGATCTGATGGGGTACTTGCAGCTAAACAAACAACTGAAGGACCAAGAAATCCATAATATCCTAAGATTTTTGACTACGCTGGCTGATGCGGAACGCACCACAGCCCAGCCACTCGAGATGAAAACAACTGCTGCCCCTTGGGAACCACCGTTGATGAAAGACATTCCCCAGGGAGAGGAAGGTGATCTTATCCGTTACGGCGCATTGCTTTTGACCGATACGTATGCACAACTGGGTAATGGTGCAAAAGATGAGAATATGCATTTTTCCGGAAGTACCCTGAACTGCACGAGCTGCCACCAAAATAACGGCACCAAGCAGTTCGGACTCCCCTTGATGGGGGTTAGCCAGAGATTCCCACGATATAGAGGCCGCGCAGATAAAATGGCAGGACTTGAGGAGCGGATTAACGGTTGTTTCACACGCAGCATGAACGGCAAGGTTCTTCCTGTCGACAGCAAAGAGATGAAGGCAATGGTCGCCTACATGAACTGGTTATCAAAAGACATGCCCAAGGATGTTTATGGCCAGGGAACACCTTCATTCGAAGGTCCGAACCGCAAGGCAGATGTAAAAAAGGGAGAAGAGGTGTACAACCTGTTCTGCATGTCGTGCCATGGCAAAAATGGGGACGGTTATCAGTCAATGTCGGCCGGAGGTTCGGGCAGCCATGTCGCCCCGGCGCTTTGGGGAGCAAACAGCTATAACAACGGAGCGGGGATGAACCGGGTGCTGACCAACGCCGCTTTTGTTCATAGCAACATGCCGCTGGGAACGGTGTGGAACCATCCGGCAGTCACCAATGAAGACACCTACGATGTCGCCGCCTATCTCAGTTCCAAGGAGCGGCCGCAGATGAGCGGTCTGGAGAAGGACTATCCGAAACTGGAGAAAAAAGCAGTGGACTGCCCGTATCCGCCATATGCGGATAAATTTTCGCAGGAACAGCATCAGTACGGTCCGTTCCAGCCAATAAAGGATGCACAGAAAAAGAAATAAGCAAAAGGAGGGTCGATAAGAAAGCATTAGTGTATTAAGGTTCTCTCAACGTCCATGTCGGACATGCCCGATTCAAAAATCGAATGTCCGACTGGCGTTCTGGTGAAAATCAATACAACCAACACCTGCGGCTTCGATTTGCGTATGTAAGGTCATACCAACATGGTGCTGGGGCTTTTAAGAAACCACCATACACGTAAGTACATACGCTGGTGTGAGCGGTAGTTAGGGAATTAATCCCTACCTACTCGATGCTTCAACCTTTATTAAATTAGTAACACTCCCTTAACATTAACTTAACAAACACATAGGTTCTTTGCAGAGACAAAAACTATAAGAAAATTATGAAAATCAAAATTACACTTTTAACTTTTGCTCTTTTTGCAATCTC
>JBDNGT010000326.1:0-10222 GCA_041689145.1 Geopsychrobacter sp.
GAGGGGAACGGGCAGGACTATACCTACGCTCGCAAGCTTGATGACCATCTGATCGGCCGTGATGCTGATCTGGCCATCCACGTGGTAACCACTGATCATCCCAATCATGCTGAGTTGGTGACCCTAGCCGCGCAGAACACCGGCAAGGCCGAACTGCTGGCGATCCTTCCCGCCGATCTGCGCTTGGTGAACGATGCCCGCCTGTTCCTCAAAACCCAGAAATATGTCTTGCAGAGTAGAGGCGGTAGCCTCGATGAATCGCGCCGGGCCATCCTTGTCGAGCGCGAGCGCCAGAACAGCTTGCGGCGTTCAGCCCTTCAGGCACTTTGTGCCGAGCTGATGGGCAAGGCTCCTCTGTATCTCAACGGCAGTGGTCTAACCGACATCGGCGAAGGGGAAGCGCGCAACCGTTTTGCCAAGGCCAGCCAGGCTTTGATTTCCTTTGCGTATCCGAGCTTGCGCATGCTGCGCGGCTGTTACGACGAAAAGATCCTGACCAAGACTTTACTCGACGCAGATGACCTGTTCGCCGCCGGTGGGCAGACCCTTTCCGAAGCTGAACAAGAAGTGATCACCTACGTCATGCGCAACCAGAACAATGGTGAGCGCACCAGTGTCGAAGAGGTCCTTCGCAATTTTGGACGCCGCCCTTACGGCTGGTATCCGATGGCTGTTCTCACGCTGGTGGCACGTCTATTCCGAATGGGCAAGGTCGAGCTGCGTAACGCCGAGCTGTTGGATGCCCGAACGGCCCTGGAAGGGTTGAAAAAGTCCCGGCAGCATGGGGGAATCCGCGTGCGGATGCAGGAGCAGTTTGACCCCACTAAGGTGTCGGCCCTCAAGCGATTTTTCCAAGATTTTTTCGATCGTGTGAACGTGGCCACCGACCCCCGTTCGGTGGCGCAACTCACCAGCGAAGCTCTCGCTGGGGAAGCGCGTGATCTGGAGGTTCTGCTTGATCAGGCGGGCCGTTATTCTTTCCTTAACCAGATTCGCCCTCATGCGGACCGCATAAATATCATCGCTGAAAAGGACTATGCCTACCTGCTCAATCATCTGGCGGATTTTTCTGACGAATTTCAGGATGTCAAAGATGACCTGTTGGCTCCGGTTAAATCTTTTATGCACGGTCCTCAGCGCCAAACCTATGATGACGTCCTCTCATACCTTCGTGAAGAGGAAGCCAACTTTGGCGAGATCGATCCGGCCGAGCTTGAACCCTTGCAGTTGCTCGCTGCGTCGCAGACCCCCTTTCGGGGAACCGTTCTCCCCACCGCCAAGATGGCTGCCGCTAAGATCCGAAATCTGATTGATGCCATGCTTTCCGCAGAGCGTACGACGGCCAATACAACATTGGACCAGAGGGAGTCCCAACTGCGCAGCATCGACGATTTCATTAAGCTTGACGTACCCGGTCAGGATCAAGTTCTTGGCAAGACCACCGAAGCCCGCGAAGCTATAACGTCGGCTCGCTTTGTGTCCGCCATCCGTGATCGGCTCTCCCGCTACACCTCCCAGGAGTACCCGGCGCAGCTCGCCCTTGCCGCTCGGTTGGCAGCACCGCCGCCGGCCCCTGTGCCGCCCGGACAAAAACTAGCGCCTCCCCCCGCTCCTGAGCCGACTTATGTCGCAGTGGGACGGCTCAAGGTCGCATGCTCAATGCCCTTTATCGCCAACGAGACTGAACTGGATGAATGGCTGGCAGCCTTGCGCAAGGCTGTTGCTGATGAACTGTTAAAAGGAAACCGGATTAGCCTATGAACCTCAATACCCTGAAATCCTTCGCCCCTGAGGTTCGTCGTCAGCTCATCGAGGCCGTCGGTCGTAAACTTGATTACGTTCTTACCGCCGATACCGCCGACCTGCGGGCCATGCAGGCTCAGCGCGAAAGCCTACGCGAGCAGGCCGAGCTTGACCGTAAAGGGATGATTGAGCGGGTCGCCTACACCTGGTTCAACCGCCTGGCAGCCCTACGCTTCCTCGATGCCCGAGGCTGGCATCCGTTCCGTGCCCGGGTCATCACACCGACAACCGCCGAGGAGACCCAGCCGGAGCTGCTCAAGCTCATGCGCAGCGGAGCCTTGCCTGCGGAACTCACGCCCTTTACTGATGTGGCTCGCCTTAACGACCTGCTCGATGGCCGCATTCCGTCTGCCGATGCGCAGGGGGAGGTCTATCGCCACCTTGTCCTCGCCTCCTGCCGTTATTACCACGACCTGCTGCCGAACCTGTTTGAAGAACTTGACGACGAAACCGAGCTGCTCCTGCCCGATGACCTTCTCACCGAGCATGCAGTTGTTCACGGTTTTCGCACCGAGATCAGTGACGAGGACTGCGGCGACGATCAGCGGGCCAATGTCGAGATCCTCGGCTGGCTCTACCAGTTCTACATCTCCGAGCGCAAAGCTCAGGTCATGGCCCGCAAGAGCGTTGTGCCCACTGAGGACATCCCCGCCGTCACTCAACTCTTCACCCCGCACTGGATCGTCCGCTACCTGGTGGAGAACTCCCTCGGCCGCCTTTGGTTGCTCAATCGCCCGCAGTCCAAGCTCCGCGACCACATGCCCTATTACATCGAGGGTGAGGCCGAAACCGACTTTCTCAGGATCACCAAGCCAGAGGAGATCCGCCTGGTCGATCCCGCTTGCGGCAGTGGGCACATGCTCACCTACGCCTTCGACCTACTCAGCCTCATCTATGAGGAGGAAGGTTATGCCCCCACTGAGATTCCCGCCCTCATCCTACGGCACAATCTTTACGGCCTGGACATCTGCCCCCGGGCCGCCCAGCTTGCCGAATTGGCCCTGGTTTTCAAGGCGCGGGAAAAGTCCCGTCGCTTCTTCCAGCCAGAACAAATCGTTCGACCAAACATTATTGAGCTGCGCGATATACGCTTCGCGGAAAACGAGCTTCGCGATTACATCCGAGTTCTTGGGCTGGGCGACCTGTTCAATCCGCCCATGCTCAACCTTCTCCACCAGTTCGAGGATGCGAAGAACTTCGGCTCGCTCCTTCAACCGTGTCTCGACGAGCGGGCCATCGCATCGGCTCGCCGCACCATCGAGGGGGAGGATCTAGGAGGACATCCTTCCATGCGGGAAACGCACCTCAAAGTCCTGCGCGTAATCGAGCAAGCCGAGGCACTCACCCCGCGGTATCACGTTACCGTGGCCAATCCGCCATATATGGGTCGAAGTGGAATGAATGTTATGTTGCGCGGTTTCGTTGACGAACAGTTCCCGGAATCTAAACACAACCTGTTTTCAGTGTTTATGGAACGCTTAGGAATGTTGGCGATGAAATCTGGTGCGGTGGCTATGGTGACTATGCAGAACTGGATGTTTCTGTCCCGTTTTTCTGCTTTCCGGACTTCGCTCCTGCGGAATTGGCACCTTGATTCATTGTTACACCTTGGGGCGCGAGCCTTCGACAGCATTTCTGGCGAGGTTGTGCAGACGGCCGCGTTTACTTTCTGGACAAAACCTAGCAAGAATATACCGGCGCATTTCTTTCGATTGGTGGACGGTGATGACTCTGAGTTCAAAGAACAAAACTTCCTTTCAGCGGTGCAGAATCAGGCGAGTCCTTTGCGGTTTGATGTGGTAACTGAACGGTTTCGAGTTATTCAGGAGGAGCCTCTTTGCTACTGGGCGACTGATCGTGAATTTTTCAGCTTCGAGAAAAATCCCGTCCTCGGGAAACAGTTAATAGCCCGTGAGGGCATGGCCACTGGTTCTAACGGATTGTTTTTGCGCCTTTGGCATGAGGTTTCCTTGAATCGGGCCGGTTTCGGTTGTTCTACTATAACCGACAGCGTTAAGTCGGGTCGAAGGTGGTTCCCCTACAACAAGGGTGGCGGAGAACTCCGGTGGTTCGGCAACAATGACTACCTCGTAAATTGGCAAAACGACGGCGCCGAAATTCGATGTTTCGCAGACGAAAAGACGGGACGAATCCGTTCACACAACTACAACGGCGAATATTCATTTAGGGAGGGCGTTAGCTGGTCATCGATAGGGAGTGGCAGGCTATCGGCCCGATACTCTCCGGTAGGATTTCTTTTCGACGCCAAAGGGACTACCGCCTTCACCGCTTCCAAACTTCTTTTTTTTACGGGCCTTCTGAATAGTCTCGTTGGAACACGTTTTATCTCGCTGCTTTCGCCCACGCTGGACTTCAAGCTTGGCCATATTCTCTCCGTTCCGGTCGTCGAGTCGCAAGATACTGTTTCTTCCGTTGCGGGTTTAGTTGAACAGACAATTGCTCTTGCTCGCGCTGACTGGAACAACTTTGAGGCCTCGTGGGATTTCCGCAACCTGCCGCTGCTGCGGACGGGGGTGAAGGGTGCGAAACTGGAGGCGAGCTGGCGGAATTGGGAGGCGCAGAGCAAAGCCACAATCCGCCGGATACAGGAACTGGAGACGGAGAATAACCGAATCTTCATCTCCCTCTACGGCCTCGAAGGCGAACTGCAACCCGAAGTGCCCGAGGAGCAAAATACCTTGACCCGCGCCGAGGCCCGCAGCGACATGGCCGCTTTCCTCTCCTATGCCGTCGGTTGCATGATGGGCCGTTATTCCCTCGACCAACCTGGCCTCATCCTCGCCGACGCCGGCGAATCCCTGCGTGAGTATCTGGAAAAAGTGCAGCGGCCGCAGGACCAGCTCACCTTCGCCCCCGACGAGGACGGCATCATCCCCGTGCTCGATGGCGAGTGGTTCGAGGATGACGTTGTGGCCCGGACCCGCGATTTCCTCCGGGCGACCTTTGGCGATGCCACCCTCGAAGCCAATCTGCGCTTCATCGAGGAATCCTTGGGCAAGGATCTGCGCAAATACTTTGTCACCGACTACTACAAGGACCACCTCAAGACCTATAAAAAGCGTCCGATCTACTGGTTGTTCCAGAGCCCCAAGAAACACTTCCGCGCTCTGGTCTATCTGCACCGCTACACCAAGGATACAGCCAACCTTGTCCTCGATGACTACCTGCGCGAGTTCCTTCACAAACTCCACTCGCGCCTAGAGCACCTCGAGCGCGTTCTGGCCAGCGAATCGACCCCGGCCCGTGAGCTGACCGCGGCCCGCAAGGAGGTTGACAAGATTCGCGCTGCCATACGCGATTGCGAGGACTACGAGCGCGAGATCCTTTTGCCTCTGGCGCAGCAACGCATCGAACTCGACCTTGATGACGGGGTGAAGGTCAATTACCTTAAGTTAAAGTCTGACCTTGGGCCTGCCTTAGTAGTAATCCCCGGCTTGGCAGCGAAAGAGGAGTAGGTAATTGGAATCGGTTAAACGTGTTCACGATACCCTTATGCAGGTGTTTCAACGCCAGCGCCTGATCTTCTGGTACGATCCGGAACATCAGTGGAATGAGGCTTTTGACTCTTTTCAGGGGGAAGGAATCAAGAAGATTAAGGTCGAGGGCACCGAGTTCGGTACTAAGGTGACCATTCATCGGGATCCCGATCCGCAGGCTTGTTACTTTCTGTATTTCCCGACTGCTCGCCCGAATGATGCCGACAACTGGTTACTTGATCTTCTGCTCCAGGGACATGAGTATAAAGCAGATCGTGCCTCCCTGGCTTTGCAAGAGGTCGGCTTGTCGTATGACTTCCGTCCGGTGGTGATGGAACATATCGGTTTTTTTCAAGGCCCAAAACGGCTGCAATCCTTTCGTGAAATACTGACGTCTGACGAAGATCCTATAAAGCTGCGTTTAAAGATGATGGCGGTTCTGTTAGGGACCGACCCTGACATTGATGCCTTACTGCTCGGCTTTTTGGGGAAATCAACCACCGAGACCATGCTTGATCCGGTACAGGAGAGTTTTGGATCCGCGATGCTGGTTGATCACTTCTGGAAAGAGGTTGGAATCGCCTTTGGCTATGCGAATGATCAACCGTCGCTGCGTGATTTTGTGACGACCCTCTTTCGTTGGGATAATCCACTTGATTCAGGCCCAAGACTCGATCCTCATGCCCGGGTTTTTCTACAGCGTTGGAAGGACAGCCAGATTTATAACCCTTCTTTCCGCGAGTGGTCTGCTCTGTTGGAAGCTGATCTGCATGTAGCTGAAGCACTAGATGCCCTTGACGACATCCTGAGCGTTGAAAAGGCTGACACCTTCGCAGCCTTTGAAAAATTCATCCTCCACCGCTTGTGCCGGACCTTTGAGCAAAGTGGCAGTGAGCCAAGCCTGTTGACCAGTATTCAGTATCGCCGGAACTCTTTCTGGTTTGCCGATCACCAACACGGCTATGAAGCGTTGGAACAGGCGATCTCACTGCGACAACTGCTCGCGGCTGCCGAACTGAATATCGAGAATATCGAGGTTGGTATCAGTCGCTACATGGCCTCGTGGCATCGCATCGATACGGCGTATCGTCGCTTTCATTATCATCTACGTAACTACGGGCAGGTGGCTTTGATGGAGCGAATTACGCAGTGGGTCGAGAAGACCTACGTGAACAACTTCTTGCTGCCGCTGTCAGATCGATGGGGCGATCAGGTGCGCGGGATGTCCGCTTGGGGAAGTGAGAAGTTGCCAGCGCAGCACAATTTCTTCAACCAGTATGTTCAACCATTTCTGGACAAATCCCAGAAGGTTGTGGTGGTAGTCTCTGACGCACTTCGCTATGCGGCCGCTGCGGAGTTGGTTACCAGGATGCGGGCGGAGAACCGCTGGACTGCGGAGCTTGAGGCGGTTCTAGGGGGGCTGCCGAGCTACACTCAACTTGGGATGGCCTCGCTTCTTCCTGGTCAGGAACGGAGTATTCAACTGCCTGATGGATCTGTGACCCTGGATGGCAAAAGCGCCTCGGGTATTGCTGGTCGAAATCAGATTCTTTCGGCGGCCCTTGATGGCAAGGCGACGGCCGTTCAGGCCGAAGTCTTCTTAGAGATGAATACTAAGACAGAAGCACGGGAGTTGATCAGAGACCACGAGGTCGTATTTATCTTCCACAACACTATCGACAAGGTGGGGGATTCCCCTGCGACCGAGGCAAAAACTACTGCCGCAGTCGAAACCGCCTTTGACGAATTGCAGCTGATTCTGCGCAAGATCGCCAACGCTAACGGCACTAATATGTTGCTCACCGCGGACCACGGTTTTCTGTTTCAGCAGTCTGCGCTGGAGGAGGCTGACGATCAACCTTTGCCTATTGCCGACAAGTGGTTGTTTCGTAACCGCCGCTTTGCGCTGGGGCAGGGCATTGCAGCCGATCCTGCGGTCAAAACATTCACTGCCGGCCAATTGGGCCTGCCGGGAGATTGGTCAGCAGCCTTCCCCCTCGGTCTGGGTCGCTTCCCCTTGCAAGGGTCAGGCAAACGCTTCGTCCATGGAGGGTTGAGTCTGCAAGAGGTAATCGTTCCGGTCGTGCGCATCCATAAGGCTAAGGTTGACGACACGGAGCGGGTCGAGGTGGAAATTCTCCGTCTGCCTACCAAGATCACCACCGGGCGGATTTCACTGGCGTTTTATCAAGACCGTCCGATCGCCGACAAGATTCTCCCACGAACTTTGCGGATCGGTGTTTTTTCCCAGGACGGGACGACACTCTCAGAGATTCGGTCCATTATATTTGACTCTGCAGACCTAGAACCGCGACATCGGGAGCAGAGTCTGGTGCTGGTTCTTTCCCGTGCAGCAGACAATTACAATAATCAGGAAGTGAAAATCCGGTTGGAAGAAGTCGTACCTGGCACCAGTCAGACGGCGATCTATAAGAGCCATCGGGTGAAGCTCCAAAAACCTTTTGCGGGTGACTTTGATGACTTCTGAAACTGAAAATACGACGGTAACTCCTGTAGCAGAGCTCCTTGCATTGCCAGCATCATTAACCGATCTGGACCGTAAAATTCTGGAGAACTTCCCGGGATTGGTCGTTCGCAAAGATCTCACCAAGAGCTTGAAGCAAAACGCGGTGGTGCCCACCTACGTTCTGGAATATCTGCTTGGGCAGCATTGCGCTACTGACGATCCCGAGGTCCTTAAATCAGGTCTTGAGTCGGTACAGCGGATTTTAGCTAAGCATTATGTTCATCGGAACCAGTCCGAATTGGTCAAATCAACGATCAAGGAGCGGGGACGGCACAAAATCATCGACAAGGCGACCGTAGAACTGAACGACAAGGGCGGCTTCTACGAGGCAAAATTTACCAACCTTGGTCTCAGTAAAATTCCAATTTCCGACGACTTTGTACGCCGTCATCCCAAGCTGCTGGTCGGTGGTGTCTGGTGTATTGCTGATCTGACTTATGAGCTTGGTGATGATCCAAAGTCCAGTCCGTGGCAGATTGATAGTCTCAAACCGATTCAGGTTTCCAATGCTGACTTTGACGAGTTTGTGCAGCGTCGCGCGAATTTCACCACAGATGAGTGGATGGGTGTCCTACTGCAAAGCATCGGTTTGAACCCCGAAATGTTCAGCCGTCGCGGTAAGTTGCTGCAGCTGATCCGTCTGGTTCCATATTGCGAACGTAACTATAATTTGATTGAACTGGGGCCCAAAGGTACAGGCAAATCACACATTTATGCAGAGTTTTCTCCCCACGGGATCTTGATCTCGGGTGGAGAGGTTAGTGTGCCCAAGCTGTTTGTCAACAACAGCAATGGGCGCATCGGCCTGGTCGGCTACTGGGACTGTGTCTGCTTTGATGAGTTTGCCGGCAAGGACAAAAGAATCGACAAAAACTTGGTCGACATCATGAAAAACTATATGGCCAATAAGTCATTTTCCCGAGGGGTAGAACAACTGAGCGCAGAAGCCTCCATGGTTTTTATGGGCAACACCAAGAAGTCGGTGGCCTACATGCTCAAGCATTCACATTTTTTTGAACCGCTGCCGGATAAATATATCGACTCCGCATACCTCGACCGGATTCACGCATACAGCCCCGGATGGGAGGTCTCGCCGGTTCGTAGTGAACTCTTTTCCAATGGCTATGGCTTTATCGTTGACTACATTGCCGAAATCCTCAAACACCAGCGTAATGAGGACTTCACCAGTGCGTATAAGGAACATCTGGAGATCGTGTCTGAGGTTTCGACCCGAGATCAAACTGGTTTTGAGAAAACCTTCTCTGGTCTGATGAAGATTTTGTACCCTCATGGTGAGGCATCCGCAGCCGAAGTTGAAGAGATCCTGGCCTTTTCTATGGAGGGACGCCGTCGGGTGCGGGAACATATTCTCAGGATCGATGACACATTTAATCGCCACGACTTTATCTATCGCCGCCTCAGTGATGGCAAAGAAGTGACCGTGCTGACCACTGAAGAGGTTCAGTATCCCACCTTCGCCGGGCCAAGGATTTCGCCAGCACAGCCTGAAAAAGGAGAGGGAGTTGCCGATGGTAGAGAGAAGGGCACCGATGACCCTATCAGCGAAGAGTCTGTTGCAACCAAACCCGAGGGGCCAAAAGCTGGTCATGTGGTAGTGCCAGAGAACACCAAGGGGTGGAGTTACAAGAGGTTGTTTGCTGACTACTTGCGCGGGGCCCAAAGGGTAGAAGTCCGAGATCCCTATGTGCGACTTTTTTTTCAGGCGCGCAATCTGATGGAGTTTCTGCAGATGGTTCATGATCTTGTTCCTGAAGGCGACGAGATCGAAGTCAATTTAATTACCCAATCGGACCGGGATACCTGTGAGAAGCAGAGTGAACATTTGAACCAAATAGTTAGTTCCTGCACGGGGTCGAAAATTACCTTTTCTTGGGAGCTGGATCACAGCCAGAATTTTCACGCTCGGAGCATCACCACTGATACCGGTTGGAAAATCACCCTCGATCGTGGGTTGGATATGTTTCAAAGATATGAAACGGGTCCTTTTTCGCTGGAGCAGGCGTCGCAGGAAGCCAGGCTTACCCGTGGGGTGGAGGTTAGTTATATCTGCCAAGCGGGATGAGGGTGGGGAGCCCTGACCTAAGGGGCAGCTCATCGGATAGTTAATTATTAATTAACCATTCTCCTGTGTGAGTTTTAAACTGTAAGGCTCTGTTTGAGATGAGCAGTCAGAAAAATTAGGCCCGGAACAGCCAGGGGGTGTGCTGAACCGGGCCTAACGAATAAGGATTGTCCCCCCACAAGTTGATACTGGTAAAAATGAATTAATTCGTTAAGCCATAAAATCGTTGGTGTATGGGTTGATCTTCCTAACTTGTACGTTCTCAGTAGGGAGTGGAACCTTTGAAACTAAACCACCCTGCACTGAAAGTGC
>JBDNGT010000327.1:0-6439 GCA_041689145.1 Geopsychrobacter sp.
CCCATCTCCTTCAGGGAGAAAAGGTTCGCGGCATGTTCGGCCGAGTTGAACGTATAGGAGCTGGTCTGGTAAATCGGCACTGCGCGGGAATTGGTCGTCGGGTCGGGAACCTGCCCCGCATGCAGAGCGATGGTTCCATCCCGGTACTTGACTTCATCTGACATTTGATTGACTCCTTCGTGCGGGGCTATTGTTAAATTTAAACACTAGCAAACGTATCAAGAATTAATTTGACTATTTATATCAGTAGAGTGGCGAACGCGCAAGCAAATTGAAAACAGTCAAAAATGCTGCTTTCGCAAGAAAGTAAAAATTGCAACGTTGCAGTTGGTGAGTTTTTGCGCCGTCATCACTCTTTCATTGCAGTTCCGTTGATCCTGTAAGGGAATATAGCCATTATGTTGACGATCGATTTCTTCATTCTTGAACTGATGGTTGCTGAACTGGCGTCTCAAATTACCGGGGCCAGTGTCGCTAAAATTCATCAACCTGGCGATGATAGCTTGGTGATTCGGCTCTGGAACGGTCGGCAAAACCTTAAATTGCTGATTCAGGTCGGACAGGGCGCACGGCTGCATTTAACCGAACAACAGATTCCCAATCCTTTCCACCCTCCGCGCTTCAGTCAATTGCTACGTTCTCGTCTTAAGCGTTTAGAGTCGATCTCTATGTCTGGCTATGATCGCGTGGTGGAGATGAACTTCACAGGTGTCGATCAACGTTATCGACTCGTCTGCGAATTGATGGGGACCCGCAGTAATCTTTATCTACTGGATGAGCAGGATCTACTTCTCGATGCATTGCACAAGCCGCAGATCTTCGGCGATCGTTTGTTGCAACGCGGCAAGCCGTATCTGCCTCTTTCGCAGCAGGAACGGCTGAGCTTGGTCGATGGTGCGCTGTCGCCACCGGTAGATTTAGTCAGTGCCGAGCTATTTGAGCAGTGGCTGCTTCAAAGGGTTTACCCGATGTCGAAAGGGCAGGCCGCTGTCTTGAGCCAGTCCGTTGAGATGGGAGGGGGTGTTCAGTGGATATTCAAGCAGTTCCAGCACGACTGGCTTGCGCACAATGCCAAGGTTTCACTTCTTGAGTTCGCGGGCAAAAAACAGCTGGTGGCCTATCTGCCTTTTGTTCTGCCCTCTGTTCTGCCCTCTGTTCTGCCCTCAACCCTGGCCCCAACCATTCGATTGTTGGACTCAGCAAGTGGCAGCCTGTCTCAATTTCTCGATCACTGTTTCTCGCCTGAGGTCGAGGTCGCGACTGAGATTGGTGAACGTGCAGGGTTTCGGCAAGTCATTACCCGTCAGGTTGCACGGTTACACAAGAGGCAGCAGAATATTGCCGAGCAGCAGGAGAAAACGGAAAGCTTTGCCGAAAGACGCCGGCTCGGAGAGTTGCTGCTGGCCAATCTGCATCTGATTAAAAAGGGGATGAACGAGGCCGAGGTCTGCGATTGGACCACCGATCCTGCAACGCTGGTCTTAATCAAACTTCAACCGGAACTCAGCCCGCAAGAGAACGCCGAACGGTTGTTCAAGCGCTACAAAAAAGAGAAGCGTGGGGTTGAGCATGTTGATCGGCGTCAGCAGGAAACAGGTGAAGAGATCCAGTGGTTGGAGGCATTACTTTTGTCATTGGACGAAGCCACGGATCTCGATGAAATCAATGAGGTCGGCCAGGAACTACTGACGGCAGGCTTGATTCAGCCCAACAAAAAGCTGCCGGCCAGCCGATCCAAGGTCAGTGGAATCCCACGTCTGAATCAGACCCTGTCACCCCATGGCTTGCGGATTTTGTGGGGACGGAATAACCGCAGTAATGACCACCTTTCCGCGCATCTTACGGATCGTGATGACCTTTGGTTCCACGCGCACAATATGCCTGGCTGTCATCTGGTGTTGAAGCGTGATGGACGGAGCGCGAATTTTGATGACGATGATATTCTGTTTGCCGCAAGAATTGCCGCCGGCTACAGTCGGGGCAAAGATGCAGCGCGGATTGAAGTCATTGTGGCTGAAGGACGATACGTCAGCCGACCTAAGGGGGCTAAACCGGGACTTGCAACTGTCAGCGAATACCGCATGCTTGCTGTTGAGCCGCTACGTATTCCGGTGGATGAAAAAGCGTTCAAAGAGTAGAAATTTCTATTGCAATCGAAAAACCCATTTGGTATAAACAGCTTCGCTTCACGCCGCGGTGGTGGAATTGGTAGACACGCTGGTTTCAGGGACCAGTTTTCGCAAGGAAGTGGGAGTTCGAGTCTCCCCCGCGGCACCAAGAAAACGCTAAAAGGCTGCAATCTTATAGATTGCAGCCTTTTATTATTAATGAAGTAATGCGGCACTCAGGTCAGCGCGTGCCGATCAACGTAGTCCTTGATAGCGGTAATATCTGCAGCCATAGTTTCCAGCCTTCTCTCAAGTTTATCAATCCCGACAAAAGTCACAGGCAGCGCCGGTTCGTCGCCGGTCGCCTGTTTGACTGCTGCGCCGAACTTGGCCGGGTGGGCCGTGGCCAGGCAGATCAACGGACAATCACCAGTGCGGACCCGTTTACCGGCTTCAACCCCGACCGCTGTATGTGGGTCGAGGAGGTAGCCTGTTTCGCGGGCAAAGGTTCCGATGGTTGCGAGGGTCTCCGCATCGTTGACTGATGAGGCAGAAAAAAGCTGTTGCGCTTGCTTGAGTTCGGCGGCAGAGACCGGCAGAACTCCATTGGTTTTGAAAGTCTCCATCGCGGCGCAGACCCGTCCGGCATCTTCGCCGTAAAGATAGAACAGGTAACGTTCAAAGTTGCTCGCTACCTGAATGTCCATCGATGGCGACAGGCTGTGGTTCACCGTGGCGGCGGAGTAGTCCCCCTCATTAACAAAACGGCTGAGGATATTGTTACCGTTGGTCGCCAGGATCAGTTTTTTGATCGGTAGACCCATCCGCAGCGCAATATAGCCGGCGAAGATGTCACCAAAGTTACCGGTCGGTACGGAAAACTCCACCTCTTTGGCGCCGGTAGCTTTCTGGACCTTAAAGCAGGCGTAGAAGTAGTAGACCACCTGAGCCAGCACGCGTGCCCAGTTGATCGAGTTAACCGCGCCGAGAGCATGCTTCTGTTTGTAGTCGAGATCGCCGAAAATCTCTTTGATGATCGCCTGGGTGTCGTCGAAGGTCCCCTCAAGTGCAATATTAAACACGTTGGCGTCGGTGACCGTGGTCATCTGCATCTCCTGAATCGGAGAGACTTTCCCTTTAGGATGCAGGATGAAGATGTTGATCCCCTGCTTGCCGCGCACCCCGTAGATTGCGGCGCTGCCGGTGTCGCCGCTGGTGGCGCCGATGATGTTCATGTGTGCGCCGGATTTGGCGAGCAGATATTCAAACAGGTTGCCAAGCAACTGTAGTGCGACGTCCTTGAAGGCCAGGGTCGGACCGTGGAAGAGTTCGACTATATACAGATCGTCTTTTGCAACCACGGGCGTGACCTCCGGGTGCTCAAAACCTGCATAGGAACGTTCGACCAGCTCTTGCAGATCCTTAAGTGGAATATCGTCGATATAGCGTGACAGGATCTTCAGTGCCAGTTGCGAGTAGGGCAGGGCGGACAGTTGCTTAAGTTCAGCGGCCGACAAGGTCGGGATCGATTCCGGCAGCAGCAGACCGCCATCATCGGCCAGCCCCATCATCACCGCCTCAGAAAAGCTGATGCCGTTGACCTGGCCACGGGTAGAGCGATACTTCATGGGAACTCCTCGAAAGGTATAATATAAGGCGGGAAGTCTGAGGTATGAACCTTCTCGCTGTTAACTTCAGAATGAGGCTGCAATCCTAGCAATAAATAACCGTTAAAGAAAAGAGGAATTCGGTCATGAACGCAAAACGAGGGAGCTGCATCTACCGCTCCCTCGTTATTTATCATTGTTTCTGAATTAGCGTTTACTTGTTCTCGAGCCTCTGTGCGTCAACAACCGCGACGGCAGCCATGTTGATGATATCTGAGACGTCATCGCCGCGCTGCAGCACGTGGATCGGTTTTTTCATGCCCATCAGGATCGGACCGACGGTCTCGGTATCACTCAGCTTGTTCAACAGCTTATAGCTAATGTTGCCCGATTGCAGATCAGGGAAGATGAAAACATTGGCGTCCCCTTTGATCCCTGAGAAGGGGTATTGATTCTCGACCAGCTCTGGGTCAAGAGCGACGTTTGCCTGCATCTCACCATCTACCACCAGGCCAGGTTCCTGTTCCTTGACCAGCGCCGTGGCTTTCTGCACCTTACTGACCAATGGGTGGTTTGACGAACCGAAGTTCGAGAAGGAGAGCATCGCGACGCGGGGTTCGATATCGAAACCACGTGCGACCTTAGCGGTCAGAATTGCCGTCTCAGCCAGTTCTTCAGCGGTCGGTTCGATCGTTACGGTAGTGTCAGCGAAGAAGGAGACATGTTTCTTTGACACCATCATATAAGCACCGTGTACCTTGGACAGGCCGTCCTGCTTACCGATCACTTCGAGCGCTGGGCGGATAGTTTCAGGGTAGTGGTGATCAATACCCGATAGCAGGGCATCGGCATCGCCCATATGAACCATCATCGCACCGAAGTAGTTGCGGTCGCCCTTGATCATGCGTTTACCTTCAGCGCGGGTAATTCCCTTGCGCTGACGCATGGCGAACATTTCGTCGATATACTCAGCCCGGCGTGCAAATGTTCTCGGGTCGATAATTTCGACGCTGCCATTGAAGTCTATCCCCAACTCCTGACATTTGACGAGAATCTCGTCTTCTTCACCGATCAGGATTGGCTGCGCAATTTTCTCATCGACCAGGATCTGAGCCGCGCGCAGGATTTTTTCTACATCCCCTTCCGGAAAGACCACCCGTTTCGGGTTGGACTTGGCTTTGTTGATCAGGGTCCGCATGATCTCTTTGGAACGCCCCTGCATCGCTTCGAGCTGCTCAATGTACTTCGCCATGTCGGCAATCGGCTTACGCGCAATACCGGTATCCATCGCGGCCTGAGCAACCGCCGGAGCGACATGCAGGAGAACGCGGCTATCGAATGGGGTAGGAATCAGGTACTCGCGTCCGAATTTCAGCGGGCCACGGCCAGCATAGGCCCGTAAAACAGCATCTGGGACGTCCTCTTTGGCAAGATCGGCCAGGGCCTTAATCGCTGCAAGTTTCATCTCATCGTTGATGGCCGAAGCGCGAACGTCCAGTGCACCGCGGAACAGGAAGGGGAAACAGAGGACATTGTTGACCTGATTCGGATAATCACTTCGGCCGGTACCGACAATCGCATCGTCGCGCACTGCTTTGGCTTCGGGCGGGGTGATCTCGGGGTCTGGGTTGGCCATGGCGAAGATGATCGGATCTTTCGCCATCGATTTAACCATCTCTGCGGTCAGGGCACCCTTGGCCGATACGCCGAAGAAAATGTCAGCGCCAACCATGGCATCTTCGAGGGTTCGGCTCTTGGTATTGTTGGCCAATCGCGCCTTGTAGTCGTTCATCCCCTCGGTGCGTCCTTTGTAAATAACACCCTTGGTGTCACAGATGACCAGATTCTCTTTGAGAATCCCCATTTTGATCGCCAGATTCGCGCAGGCAATCCCTGCCGCGCCGGCGCCATTGACAACCATGCGCGTTTTTGAGATATCGCGTTGTGTAATTTCAATGGCGTTGAGCATCGCTGCACAGGAGATAATCGCAGTTCCGTGCTGATCGTCATGGAAGACCGGGATGTTCATAATCTTCTTCAGCTCTTCTTCAATGTAGAAGCACTCGGGTCCCTTGATGTCCTCAAGGTTGATGCCACCGAAGGTTGGTTCCAGCAGTTTGACCGTCCGGATGATCTCGTCGCTGTCGGTGGTGTCGAGTTCGATATCAAATACATCGACGTCGGCAAAGCTTTTGAACAGTACGCCTTTACCTTCCATGACCGGCTTGCCCGCCAGTGCGCCGATGTTGCCGAGCCCGAGAACCGCGGTGCCGTTGGTGACAACGGCAACCAGGTTACCCTTGGCAGTATATTCGTAAGCATCATCCGGGGTTTTTTCGATTTCAAGGCAGGGCTCAGCAACGCCGGGGCTATAAGCTAGCGAAAGGTCACGGCTGGTTGCGCAGGGTTTGGTCGTGATAACCTCAATTTTACCTTTACGCCCCGAGCTATGATATTCGAGTGCATCACTCTTTTTTGCCATCTGCTTTTACCTCCTGTGAAATGGTGTCTGGCACTGATTGTCCAGCAGAAAACTGTGCTTTGCGGGTTCTAGGCTGAAATAAAGGCAGAACCTCTCTCGGTTCTGCCCAATTCCTTAGCTAGATTAAAAATCTATAGTTTTACTAAAAAAAAGTCAAGTTTTATGTATACGCGGGCAACCTTATTTATTAATATTTAAACGCAATCGTAATACCAATTTCGTTTGAAATCTACTTAATACCA
>JBDNGT010000328.1:0-3045 GCA_041689145.1 Geopsychrobacter sp.
CAAAAATAATGTTCTGCCTGCAGCCATCTTCGATTCTCTCCGCAGAAGGGAGTATGAAGAAATCATTAAAATGCATTTTGGATTTGTACCCAAGGTGCCGAATACCAGAATTCACCAAGCATGCCATGACCTTTTTTGCACACTCGATCCAGTGAAAGCCCATGATTCAATGGTTTCGATACTCAAGAAGCGTAGGGGCAGCAAGCACTTGAATGAATTTGTTGAAAGTGTTCCACACTCTCTCAAGGCGGCATCTCTTTCGTGTAAGCTTAGTAACAAGGAACAATCACAGTTCTCTCTTTCTTTGAACAGTGAAATTGGCGACTGCCTATTAATCTGCTAGAAAAACCTAATACTGGAGGGGCAATGTATTATCCATACTTTCGTGGCAAGCAGTACGAGTTGATCACCATCCGTGAGAATGCCGAGCGCTTGTCTCAGTCAAACATCGTCCCCATCATTGAGCCTGTAAAAAGAAGTCTATCCGGTTTACGAAAAGCGCTTGAAGCACTTGTTGCGCAGCAGGCCCAGTTTGTTCTTGTTGCCAATCCTTTGCATGGCGAACTCAATGGGGGTGCAGAAGCACTCCAGTCCGAAATTATCGATGGTCTACTAGCTGGCTATGATGATTGTCATCTCGGGTTTATTACCGATTCGAATACATCGCTTGATGATATTCAGACTTTCTGTCAGGGACAAGACAAAGCTGTTTCGATTATTCATTATGGTTACCCAAGGGGGGGCGAACTGGCCGGCGCTGTAAGCGGAATTGCCGCTATCAACGAGCACATTTTTATCGACGAATGCTGCAGTCGCCTTTATCGCCGCCATTTTAGTAATGATTTTCGAGTACTGATTCGTGATGGATTTGTGAAGCGTACAAATCGTGAACACCCCGAGGTCGAACACTTTTCGGATTTACATATTACCTACCAAGATGAAGGGGTGGATGGGTTTGGCGATTTCCTGACTGTTGGAGATGATTTTATGGAGGGCGGCGGTCCCGCATATGCCATAGCCATTCACTTAACATATATTGACAGTACCGAAGAAAGCGACATGTTTTTGAAGCATTATATCTCTGACCGAACAACTTCACCGACAGACCCTGGAGGAAAATTCCTTGAAGCACTACGGAAGCTGGTTGCCGATGTCAATTGCCCCAACTCAATGATATTTCAATCGGAAGCAGTGGGGGAGTTTTTAGATCTTCATAACCGTGGACATTACCCTGGACTCGGCTACGTAAAAAAACTTTCGATGCAGCATCACATTGAATTGATCGCAAGCCTCCAGGGAGGCTGATCCTATGGAACGGTGCTGTGGAAACTGTTTTGGAGATCTGTTTTTAACGAGTTCTGTTGTTGACGAAACTGATGTCATTGGTGATTGCGAGTTTTGCGGTTCGAAAGAAGTAAAAGTCATCGCACCGCAAGAACTTCTTATTAATTTTGAACCTTTATTCGAGCTTTATGAAGAATCAGATACTCCAACCGCTCAAAGCATCGAAACATTGTTGCGCGAAGATTGGGGTTTGTTTGAAAATCTTGAGCAAGTTAAGGCTGAAGCCTTACTAGCCCATATTTTCGATGACCCGGGTATCTTTCGCGGAAGATTCGTACCAATGCCCTACAGCGATACTTCTGCAATCTCGCAGTGGGAGGCCTTCAGGGAGGAGTTAAAACATCGGCGGCGTTTCTTTCCTTTAAATGAAGGAATTTTGGATGCTCTCAAGACTTCTTTTGTTTTTCTTGAGGAAAGCCCAATACCAACAGTTTATCGTGCGAGGGCGTGTGATCAGGGTGAGCCTTTCCCAATAGATCAAATGGGTAAGCCCCCTGAAAAGTTAGTGGGAAATGGGCGAGCCAACCCTGTTGGAATTCCATGCCTTTATGTTGCCTCTGATGCGGACACTGCGATAGCCGAAATTCGGCCTCATAAAGGTGAGGTTGTTTGTGTTGCAGAATTCGAGATAAGGACGCATCTAACTCTGGTTGACCTGCGAGATCCAAAAAGGAAGATATCTCCTTTTTCTTTAGATGATGAAAGGCTCAGCATGCTTCATCGAAATATGGGCTATTTGTGTCGACTTGGGACTGAATTAACCATGCCTGTATTGCCACGTACCGCGCACCTTGATTATCTACCAAGTCAATATCTTTGTGAGTATATTAAATCCTGTGGTTATGATGGTGTTGTTTATAAAAGTGCTATGGGACTTGGAATCAACTACGCGATATTTAATGATTCTGGCGTCTCGGGGATAGGCGTTGGTATGTATCAGGTTAATCAGGTACATGTAGAATCTAATCTGTTTGAGCCACTGCCTCGCTGAAATTAATGCGGGACACTTAAAAGGGAAACTCAATTTCAAGATGCACCTTTTAGCGACCCCGACTCAGACTCTGACATTTAATCGTCATTATTTCAGTTGTTTTTCTTGATCTGAATCCAATGAAGAACCCCGGCTAATATTAGCTTGGTTAGCCTCCAATGGCTCCAAGTTTGCAACTTTGCAACTTTGCAAGCCTGACCCGGATTCTCACTCCTGAAGTTGTAGCGGAACCCGAAATTGGGTCTCTTGGAGTTATACCTTGATTGTGTGGTGGACGAATATTACGATTGTCTTTTCTGCCGCTTAGCGGCTTTGTTCAACAAACTAATCAACCGGACGGAAGATACGTCTGCTTTTGGCCAAAAAGAAAAATCTAAATTGCGGTGGTCGGCAAGCAGTTCGTCGCCGCCGGTTATCATGAACCGTTGCTGCGACACGAAGTCGCATTATCTGACTGTCTGGCGGTGATTTCCACCCACTGACCAGACCCCGTGTTTCCCCACGGGTACCCTACGGAAGCGTGCTGCCATGGTGTCGTCATGGGGTGTGGAGCCTTCCGGACAATGTACAGAATCCCAGATTTTGGGAGGGGCCGAAGCCGCGAGGCGGAGGCCCTCCGGGCAGCCTCAAGCCGGGTGAGGGCTAGGGTCCTAAGTGATATGGTCAACATACGTGAATGTCCGTTGGCGTCGTAATTCGTGAGCAAGCCA
>JBDNGT010000329.1:0-2059 GCA_041689145.1 Geopsychrobacter sp.
AACCTTTGAAACTAAACCACCCTGCACTGAAAGTGCAGGGGTTCAAAAAAGCGGGACTGAAAGTCCCTTGAAAAGCAAAATCAGAAGCCAAAATCTTTCAAGCCAAAAAGCTGAGTAGCAACTGAAAGTCTTGGACTAAAGTCCATAGTTTTCACTAGCGTGGTGGAACAATAAATGGTTCTACTATTTTTTTTTAAATTACTAGTACTGATCAATCTTCATCAAATAATTCTAGCTGTAAAACACTTAATCCTTGCTGCCGGGAAATATGGTTTTTAAACTTCCTTAGATTTGAAGATATCTCAGTTACTCCCATAACGCGACCAATTTGTAATTGTAATTGGTTTACACCAAAATCACTAAGCCACTGATGGAACCTCGCCTTACGTTTTTTACTATCAGTAATGTTTAGTTTGTCTAGTTCTTCCTTTAGATAGCCGTTCTCTATGGGTTCATAAACGTATTTATTTATGAATTTACCATAGTACATTGGCCTATTTCTGGATGTTGTTTTCGGATTATCATAGAGGCGATCCAGCTCTTGAAAAAACTTGTCTGGAAATCTTTTAGTCCATTGTTGTATTCCCTCAGAGATATACTCTTTTAGGAGAACTCTGAGTGCATCATACTTTCTATCATGTTGATAGCCTGTAGCTTCATCAATTAACGCAATCATCCCAACTTTAGCAAAAGACGATTGTAGTATTTCGGCTTTTTCAGCAAGTGGCATTTGTTTTGAAGTTAAATCGTTCGCCCTTCTAGCAGACAAATACATATCACAAAGCTCTGCTAAGATAAGAGCATTGTAGCCTTGAATCGTCTTCCCACCGTCTAAGTATTCTATAGGCTTGGTCAGTTCTCTAAGCTCGTGATTTATGTGCGGTTGCAGGCTTTTAGCATCCATAAAAGAGGGGGTGTTGATCAGCCTTGCATTGCTTCGCGCCACTCTATTAAAAGCCTTGAAAACTGATGTCATGCTGATGATTCGCGTTTCATGATCATCATCTAGCACAGCACATGACAATTCCATGCTCCCTATTGTGAGTGGTGCAGTAACAATTGCATTTGGTAGATCAGCCATAATAAGCCCCCAATCCTCTAGTTATAGTGTTTAAAAAATAAGTTTTACGAAAGTTTCATCATGAAATTTTCGTGACAATACTTATTAAACATTAGGTGTTATCTAGGTTCCGTTCGATTCAACAATACAATTCAGAAAATGGCTATCGCACTTAATTTCTGAGCGAATCTTCACTGCAATTCGGCAAGCAGTGTTTTTATTAATTTCGACCTTTTTTGCCAGTTTGCGAATAGACAATTTATTTTCGGTGTCCAGCATCAACGATACAGCTAGAAACCACTTCTGGAGCGGTAAATGAGTTTGATGGAAAATAGTTCCGACCGTGACGCTAAAGGATGTATTGCAGATATTACAATGATATCGCTGATCAGTCTTTAGCGGGGTTTGGTTGGTAGATTGGCAATATGGGCACTTGGGCGTACCTTTCCATCGAATCTTTTCAAGATGTGAGATACAGGCCTCTTCTGTTGGGAGCTGCCCGGAAACGGGTGTAATGCTCATTTGTTACTACCTCTTTGTGGGACATTTTGTAAAACCTATCACACCATAATATCTAAGGCAAGAAAGAAGAACTACCCCAAACTAGGACAAGTGTCGGATTGGCTCGAATTTAAAACTTCATCACCTAGCAACAAATAATCAAAACTTCTACAGTTTTTAATGTGTTTTTCTGCGGCAATATAACCCTAAAAGGGTATTCTGTCGGGTTACTGTCTGAGCATCTGCTTGGCGATGCCACTGCCTTTCAAATAGCTGCAATTCATCCGGGTTGAACCTCTGCCCACATTTTTTCAATACGACAAGGTGAGAGTGAAGATATCCAGCATAGGACAGTGTATTAATCCCCAGGCGGCAACGGATACCGCTAGCACTTTTTCGACCCCTGTCTAGGTAATGACTCACTTTTGAGTCATAGCTTGCGTGGATATAGTTTGACGCTCTCATGGTGCATTCGTTGGAAGGCCGGAATCGAACCGG
>JBDNGT010000330.1:0-4256 GCA_041689145.1 Geopsychrobacter sp.
CAGCGCCGATGCCGATCGTGTAGATTTTCAAACCCTCCCTGGCCGCGAGTTCGGCGGCCTTGAGCGGAGTCAACTGCCCCGCGGTGTTGGCACCGTCGGTCAGCAGAATCAGAATCTGGCGCGCCCCCTGCCCCTCTGTCAGCCGCTTGACTGCCAGCCCGATGGCATCGCCGATCGAGGTGCGATCGCCGGCCAGCCCCAGGGCCGACTCATTGAGCAGTTGCTGAACCGTGCGCCGGTCGAAGGTCAGCGGCGTCTGCACATAGGCCTGCTCGCCGAACAGGATCAAGCCGAGCCGGTCGCCGACCCGCCGCTGGATGAAATCCCCGGCGACGGCCTTAAGTGCGGTCAATCGATCGACGGTCTGATTGCCGAGACGAAAATCCTCGGTCTGCATGCTGCGGGAGAGGTCGACGGCCAGGACCAGGTCGCGGCCACTGACCGGCAGCTCGACCGGTTCCCCCAGCCATTGCGGGCGGGCGGCGGCGCCGACCAGCAGCAGCCAGCAGCAGAGCGCCAGCGGAAGCTGCCAACGCCCCTTGCGCCGGCTCTGCTGGTGCTGAATCACGCCGAAAGGGGAGAGGCTGGGCACCCAGAGGGCAGCCTCTTCAGCGGCCAGCGCCGGCGGGAAAAGCTTGTAGACCAGCCAGGGGAGAACCAACAGGGTGAAAGCCCAGGGCCAGGCGAAATCAATCATTGGCCCCTCCGTTTACGCCAGGATTGAGCGGGGAGCTTTTTCAGCCAGCGCCGGCAGAGAGCGATCAGCGCTGGACCATCAAACTGACCATCGAGCTGACCGGCTGCGCGATAGGGAGCATCGAGCAGCGAGCGCCCGACCCCACTGGAAAAGGGTCGATCCGCAAAGAGGCGATCCAGAAATTCGAGCCAGGCTTCGCCACTTAAGCCGGCCGTTCCTTGACGCGGAAAATGACTGATCGCGGCCTGACGCAACAGCCGCGACAGGGGCGCGGCGAGCTCAGATACAGGGAGCTTGGCCAACGCGTTAAGCCGCACCAGGGCCAGACGTCGCAGGCGCCTAGCGCGCCAGAAGTGCCAGCCCAGATAACTGAACAGCATCAGCAGGCACAGCAGACCAAGCAGCAGCCACCAGCCGGGGGCGACCGGCCACCAGCCGACCGCGGGCGGCAGATGGATATCCTGCAGCGGCAGATCCGGCACCTGGGGAGCGGAGTTGATTGCCATCTCAGCTCTCCCCCTTATTACCCGTGAGGCACTCGCGTGGATCGGCATCGGTCGGCAGCGAGATCAGGCGACAACGCTGGCGCCGGCAGAAATCCTCAAGCTGCCGACGGCGCTGATTGAAATTTTGCTGATACTCGCGGCGCACCCTCTGATCGCCGGTGGCGATGGTCAGATCGCGCGCGCCGTCACTTAAGCGATAGGATCCGGCAGGGGGGAGCTCGGCCTCCAGCGGATCGTAGCAGTGCACCAGCCCAAGTTCACAATGACGCACGAGCAGCGCCAGTTGCTTCTCGACCGCCCCATCCCACTGGCTGAAATCGCTCAACAACAGAATCAGACTGCCGGGACGCGCCACGCGCTGCAGGCGCTGCAGGGTCTCGGCCAGACGCTGCTGCGGGGCAAAGGGCTGGTGGGGGGAACGCTGCCAGACCGGGTCGGCGACCATCTGCCGCAACAGCTGCAACACCCCCCTTTTCCCCAGCTGCGGGCGGAGTTCAAGATTGCGTTCTTCGGAGAAGATGAAACCGCCGATCCGATCCCCGCGCGCCATGGCCTGCCAGGCGAAGAGCGCCGCCAGCTGCGAGGCCTGCACCGCCTTGAAGCGGCCACGGGTGGCAAAGAACATCGGGCGCCGGTAGTCGAGGGCGAGCAGGACCGGGCGCTCCCGTTCCTCATGGAAGAGCTTGGTGTGCACCTTGCCGCGTCGGGCGGTGACCCGCCAATCGATACTGCGTACGTCATCGCCCGGGAGATAGGCGCGGACCTCGGCGAACTCCATGCCGCGCCCGCGGAAGCGACTGTGATAGTCCCCCTGCTGGGCAGCCAGTTGTCGCGAAGCGCGCCAGGCCGGCGGAAGCTGTCGGTCCCCCAGGGCGATCAATTCGGCCAGACTGATATTGACCGGCGAACCACCGGTGGCTAGACCTCTGACCGGCATCAGGGTACCGGCACTCGCGCAATCAGTTCGGCGATCACGCGATCGGGGGTCATGCCGTTAGCCTCGGCTTCGTAGCTGAGAATCAGGCGATGGCGCAGGACATCAAAGGCCAGGTCTTGGATATCTTCCGGCAGAACATGATCACGCCCCGCCAGCCAGGCGCGGGCGCGCGAGCAGCGATCCAGCGCGATACTGGCCCGCGGGCTGCCGCCGTACTGAATGGCGCCCTGCAGATCCTCGCCGTAGGCTTTAGGATGACGCGTGGCCAGCACCAGCTGCAACAGGTACTCTTCGAGATTCTCGGCCAGATAGAGGTCGAGCACCTGCTGACGCGCCTGCTTAAGTTCCCGGGTACTGAGGCGCACGACCGGCGTCCCGCTCTCTTCAACCGCGCAGTCTCCGGCGGCCTCACGCCGTGCCAGAGCAAGGATCTGACGCTCGGTCTCCACCGCCGGATAACCGACCCGCACATGCATCAGGAAACGGTCGAGTTGAGCCTCAGGCAGGGGGTAGGTTCCCTCCTGCTCGATCGGATTCTGAGTCGCCATGACCAGAAATGGATCATCGAGCGAGTAGGTCGTCTGCCCGACGCTGATCTGGCGTTCGGCCATCGCTTCGAGTAGCGCCGACTGGACCTTGGCCGGCGCGCGGTTGATCTCATCGGCGAGGATCAGGTTGTGAAACAAGGGGCCGGGCTGAAAGGCGAAGGACCCCTCCTGGGCGCGGTAGACATCGCTGCCGGTCAGGTCGGCGGGCAGCAGATCAGGGGTAAACTGGATGCGGTGAAAGCTCCCCTCAAGCAGTTCACCCAATTGGCGGATCGCGCGGGTCTTGGCCAGGCCGGGAGCACCTTCGACCAGCAGATGGCCATCGGCCAATAGAGCAATCAACAGGCGCTCGACCAGCTGCGGCTGACCGATGACCTGCTGGGAAAGAGCGGCCTTCAACTGAGCGAAGCGTTGCTGCAATGTATCCATGTGCAAAATCCTTCGAGAGATAGAGCGTGAGACAAAATCCGCCGAAAATTCTAATCAGCCGGAGCAAAAAAAACAAGCGTTCGATGCAGACAAACTAGCATGGAAATAGAATCCGAGTTGAAAATCTAAGGCACTAGTGAACGGCCGCCGCGGCGTTGTAACTCTTCGATCCGCATAATTGCGGCGCGGGCTTCGGCGGCTATCGCCGGGGTCGAGGCCAGATCAATCGCTGAGAGCAGATAATGATAAGCACTGGTGGCGTAGCGCGGTTGGAGCAACAGGATCTTTCCCGCCGCAAGATAGGCACGATCGAGTCCGGGGCTGTTGGGACGTTCGGCAATAAAGCGCCGAAAAATCTTAAGTGCCGCCTTATGCTCCCCCCTCTCCAACAGATAATCTCCGAGCGCGAGCGCCGTTTCCGGCACAACGCCCTTCCGCTGACTAGCCTGTTCCAGTCCGAGATAACAACGACTGGCGGCCCCAAGTTCGCCAGCCGCGACCGCTTGCGGAATCGACTGCGGAGTGCAGGGTGTTTCCGGCGACCAACTGGCCGCATTTTTTTCCGGCCGCGCCAGCCTGATTCGATCCGCAACCATGACCAATCCGAGCCCGGCGAGAAAGCCGCCGATATGCGCGCCATGAGCCACCCCGCCGCCACTCGAACCGAAGGCTAAAAAAGGGAGGAGATTATCGATCAAAAGATAAAATCCGAGCACCCAGCGCGCCGGAATCATCAGCGACGTCATGATGAAGGGGAAGAGAAAAACAAACACCTTCACTCGATTCCGCGGAAACCAGAGGAAGTAGCAACCCATCACCCCGGAAATAGCACCTGATGCGCCGATCAGCGGAACATTCGAATTTGCTGCAAACAGGCTAAAGAAGAGGGTGGCCGCCACGCCGTAAAACAAATACGCAGCTATATATTTCAGCGGGCCGAGTCGGTGTTCAACATTGTTGCCGAAGATATAGAGAAACAGCATATTCCCGGCCAAGTGAAAAAAACCGGCGTGCAGAAAAAGAGAACTGAAGAGGCTGCCCAGATTGAAATCTACAGGACGAAAGCCGTAACGGAAGATCAGCAGATCATAGGCCGTCAGTTGATCGCGAATCGCCGCATAGGGGACCGGGGCCTGCAC
>JBDNGT010000331.1:0-5929 GCA_041689145.1 Geopsychrobacter sp.
CTGGTAGCCATCATCCCCCATCCAGTACTGGAGCAGGTTGCTGACGCCGCGACTGGTCAAGGTCGCTCCGGCCAGGCCATCCACCTGATAAACCGCCTGTGGTGAGCTCTTATCAACCTGGCCTTTAAGGACCTCGATCCGGGTATTGCCGTCGGCATCGTAGACCTTCTTTCCGCGCCACTGTTTTTTCCAGGCCGGGTTGTCAATTTCACCACCCAGTCCAGGCGTCTCACCATGTTCATAAAACGCAAACCCACCGACCGTTGAAAGGTCGTTCTCCAGGGCGATAAAGCCGTACATCGTCGACCAGAGCCCCTTGCCGTACACCGGCAGAATCAGGCGCTGAAATTGGCCATCAACGATCACCAGATAGACGTCCACCAAGCGCGAGCGGCTTTTAATCCGGGCGAGATCGAGCGCTGCGGGGATCGGATAACGGGTCTGCGGATCCCGTGCGGCCAGACGGCTGTCGAAGCTGACGGCGTCAATTTCGGGCTTAAATGCGCCGGTCTGCAGATCGACGATGCGCGGTTGAATTTTGCTGAACTGCTCCTCGACCGGAACACCGACCTGAAAAAGGCCGGCCGCCTGGAGAATATTTTTCTTCTTCTCCTCAGCCTTATTCCGTTCCTGGCGACTGCTCAGGCCCACCGCCGCCGCCGAGACCAGAATCGAACAGATCAGGCAGAGCAGCAAGGCCACGCCCAAAACTCTGGAGGTGCTATCCCTCGACATGGCGGAGCCTCCGTTTGATATGAAATTTAAGGACCATCTGATCGATCAAGGGAGCAAAAACATTCGCAAACAGGATCGCCAGCATCATCCCTTCGGGAAAGGCCGGGTTAATCACGCGAATCAGGATGCACATGCTGCCGATCAAAAGACCGTACAGCCATTGTCCCTCCTCGGTCATCGCACCCGAGACCGGATCGGTCGCCATAAACACCAGGCCGAAGGCGAAACCACCCAACACCAGATGCCAAAGCGGCCCAAGGGCGAACATCGGGTTGCTGCTGCTGCCGATGACAAAAAACAGGCTCGACAGGCCGACGGCACCGATCAGACCGGAGAGCATGATGCGCCAGGAACCGATGCCGGTGAAGATCAGAATCGCCGCGCCGAAGAGGCAGGCGAGGGTCGAAGTCTCCCCCATCGAACCGGGGATCAGACCGATAAAGGCGTCGAACCAACTGCTCATTGCGGTCACCGCCGCCACGCCCCCTTCGGCGGCGCGGCTCAGCGCGGTCGCGCCGCTGAAGCCATCGACCGCGGTCCAGACACTGTTGCCGGAGATCTGGGCCGGGTAGGCGAAAAAGAGAAAGGCCCGCCCGGTCAAGGCCGGGTTGAGAAAGTTCTTGCCGGTGCCGCCAAAAATCTCCTTGCCGATGACGACCCCGAAACTGATCCCCAGCGCCACCTGCCAAAGCGGCAGGGTCGGCGGACAGATCAAAGGAAAGAGTGAACCGGTGACCAGAAAACCTTCATTCAGGTCATGGCCGCGCACAAAACAGAACAGGGCTTCCCACATGCCGCCGACCAGATTGGTCACCAGGTAGATCGGCACAAACCAGGAGGCGCCGAGCAGCAGGTTGTCGACAGTGCTGTTCGGGTTAGCGGCGTAGCCGAAAAGCGCGAGTATTGTTCCGCGCCAGCCCTCAATACTGCCACCGGTGACCTGCATGGCGCTGTTGGCCTGGTATCCGGTGTTCCACATCGCCATATAAAAACAGGGGAGCAGCGCGACAACCACGATGATCATCACCCGCTTCAGATCGATAGCATCCCTGACGTGCGGTGCGCCGTCGGTCACTTCACCGGGGGTGTAGAGAAAGCTGTCGGCCGCCTCAAACAGGGGATGAAGCCGCTCAAGCTTGCCACCTGTGGCAAAGTGGGGCTGAAGCTTATCGAGAAAGGTCCGCAGTACTTTCATTAGCCCTCTTTTTCTATCTTCTGCAGGGTTTGACGTAGGTGCTGGCCATAGTTCATTTTTCCTGAACAGACAAAGCTGCACAGGGCCAGATCCTCTTCATCCAGCTCGAGGCAACCCAGCGCCTGCGCCAGGTCGGTATCCAGCGTGAGGAGCGCGCGCAACAACCAGGTGGCCTTAACCTTGAGCGGCATCACCTTTTCAAACGAACCGATCGGTACCATCGCCCGCAAACTGCCATTAGTATTGGTGGTCATGGCCAGGGGGCGGCGGGGCAACAGAGCCGAAGCAAAGACCCTTTTCACCGAGAACTTATTAAATCCCGGCAAGCCCCAGCCGAGAAATTCGCGCTCTGGATCTTCAGCAATCACTGAAACTTGATTGTGGTAACGTCCGAGAAAATCAAAGCTTTCAGCCGCCTGACGGCCAGCCAAGACCGATCCCGAAATAACCCGCTGCGCGCCGAGATGCAGCTGACCCGCGACCAACTCTGACAGACAGGCACCGAGGCGAGTCCGGAGCAGACGCGGATTTTCAACCCCCGGACCAGCGAGCGCGACAATCCGTTCAGTGAAAAGTCGGCCGGTCAGAAACAGGTGGCCGATGGCGATAACGTCCTGATAACCAATATGCCAGACGCAGCGCTGCTGATCGACTTTCTCGAGAAAATGGATATGGGTGCCGACCAGCCCGGCCGGATGACAACCGGCAAATTCACTGATCGTGATCCCCTCCGGAGCAGGAATCTGCATCTCAGGCTTTTTACACAGGTAGGTTTTCCCCGCGGTCATATGGCGGATGACTTTCAAGCCAGCTTCGAATTCCGCCGTTTTCTCCTCGATCGCCAGTTGTGGGTCGGGCGCCAAGGGATTGGTGTCGATGGCGGTGACGAAAATCGCCGCGGGCCGGGTCGCCGGTTCTGGCACCTTACTGAATGGGCGGGTACGAAATGAGGTCCAGAGGCCGGACTCGAGCAGTTGCTGTTCCACCTCAGCAGGGGCAAGCTGATCGAGGCGCTGGGGATCGACTGCGCTAAAGGTTATCTCTTCAGCGCCGCCAACTTGAATCACCACCGAAAGAAAGGCACGCCGCTCCCCGCGATTTATGGCGATGACTGTTCCGGCGGCCGGCGCAGTATAGAGGATTTGGGGATGCTTTTTATCGGCAAACAGCGCCTGACCGAGCTTGACAGAATCCCCTTCGGCAACCAGCAAAGTCGGTTTCATGTCCTGGTAATCGCTGCCGAGCAGCGCAACCTGCCGAACTGGCGGGCCGTCCTCGACCTGCATTCGGGGTGCGCCGCTGATAGGGAGATCAAGGCCTTTTTTAATCTGGATCATGAATAAGCCTTCAAATTAATCATTGGTAATTCCCTCGTTCTTCAATTGAACGCATCAAGCATGGAACTTAGATGATTCCAAGAAATGGCAGTCAGAGTGTAACTCATCCGCGGAATAAGTCACAAATGCTGAGAATATTTCACAAAGAGAAATCTCAAAAGCTGCAGCCTGGACAGACATCACCAAGCGCTCACCAGGGTTGATCCCACCCGATTCCAAGAAACTCTTGGGCATTTCTACAGGATGTTCAGCCCTTGCGCAGGTACGCCCAGTCGATCTTCATATTGACCTCCCTTGTCTAAGATTTAAGTTGATCGTCGCAGCGTTGTGCTTCGTGATACGGGTGATTCTCAGTAGACTGTTATTTCTGAGGTTTAGATATTTTTGCGCTATCCCCCCCTGGGTATCTTGTAAGGATTGCTGAGGACAAAGAGCCGGGGAGATGCCGTCGAAGCCTAGTTTCGGCAGGACCCGATATAGATGGCCAAGAGTATCAGCAGAACGCCAAAAACCTCCAGCATCCCAGTTGGTCTGCCGAAGAACAGGACATCCCAGATCATCGCCAGGGTCGGCTGCAGTAGCAGAATCAAGCCAGCCAGGGTTGCTGGGATATGCTTGATGGCCGATGAGATTAAAGACCAGCCGATGGTGGTGCTGATGACCCCGGCACCGATCAGGGCGAGGAGCGAACCGGGGTCGGGGATAGCAAAACTCGCTCCGTTAACAGGCGTGATCAGCGCCAGCAACAGAGTGCTGGGGATCGAAATCAGCAGCATCGCCGAGACGCCGCTCACCGAACTGTCGTTCAGTGACGCTTTGAGAAACAGGATATAACCGGAATAAAGAACCGCGGTCAGTAGCCCGAGATAAATCCCCAGTTTATAGCCCTGCTCAAGACCCTGCCAGTCGACCCCGGCAATGAAAAACAAACCACAGAGCGCTAACCCCACAGCCAGCATAAACGCGTTGGAGATCTTCTGTTTGAGGAATAACCAGGAAAAAAGTGCCGTAAAAAAGACTTGGAAGTTAGCGAGCAGGGTTGAAAGACCAGGCCCGACCAGACCGATGCTGCGGTGCCAGCACATGAAATCGACAGCCAGAAAAACCCCGGCGCAACAGAGCAGAAATCTTGGCCGGCGTGCCATCTTCAGATTCTCGCCGCGCAACAGCATCAATACCGTCAGCGACAGCCCGGCAAACAGCATGCGGTAAAACCCGGCACTGTCGGGCGGCACTGCCGCCAGTTTAATAAAGACCGGCGAGAAACTGATGCAAACGGAACCGAGCAGCAGGCGGATCAAGGGGATTTGTCTATAACTGGTTGTCTCGCTGTGCGTCACTGGTGTCCTGCTCCGTTATTAGGCTCGCTAAGAAGGTGGCAGGCTACTTGATTTGCGTCATGAATAGCAAACTGAATCGTTACTGGTCGATAAGTTCTCTGAACGGCTTTCGTGAGATATCGGACAAACAGAGTCCTGGCTGATTTGCGTGTTAACTTCACGCACGACAAGAGTCAATCTTCACCCGGGCCCCTGAAATTCCAATTGCTTCTGTTGACCACATTTGTCATTATTGCTCCCAGTCAACCCTTTCATTCAGGACCGCCTATTTTGAAGAAAATTGCCATTATCGTGCGCAGCGAAACCCTGGACAAATGTACCGGCAAGGGCTGCCTGCAGGCCTTCTTTCAGCGGCTCGATGCTTTTGCACCCTACGATGAGCATACCCAGCTGATCGGATTTACCCAAGACGGCGGTGATCTCGAAAAAAAGATCGCCAAGCTCAAGGAACTCGGCGTCGGTGTCGTTCATCTGTCCAGCTGTATGCGTGGCAAGGGTGACAACTATGAAGAGTTGGCTAAGCGCCTGTCGCAGGATTTCGCCGTGGTCGGATATACTCACGGTAAATTTGACGGACGGACACGACAGGCGATCTGCCTTGAAAAGAGGGCCGTCCCGCTCAGTGAAAAATAAATCAGTCCCCTTTTCCCCCTAAAGCGGAAGAGACTCGAAATAACAGAAAGTCAAACCTGATACCGTTACTTCCACGCCCTTACAATCTTTTCGTAACAATGGCCAATTCTGCCAGTTAGTCCTGTATGTCAATGTCCCCTATGAGTTCCACAACGTCCCCTATGAGTTCCTGGATAATGTATGCGGGATTTTCTGGCCATGCGCAAAGCATATGTCAAGTTTGCAACTTTACAAGTCTGACCCTATTCTTCCGAATTGCTGGAATTTCCTACCGGAATTCTACCCGGAATTCTGAGCCTTTACGGGCAGCGGCCTCGGCTTCAGCTTGGGTTGCAAATCGGCCAAAACGGATTCGGTACAACTTTTTTGTTACCGGTACCGTTTGGAGACGAAACTTCATCCCCTTTGCTGTGAAACGGCTGACCTGCTTGTCAATACTCTCTTGCAGCTCGAAAGTCCCAGCATGGATGAGGTAGCGGCCATCGGTGCGCATGCTGTAAGAGCCTGGGACGGCAAAGGGGACGGGACGGCAAAGGGGGGACGCGGACGCAAAGGGGACGTTCCTGCTTTATTGCCTTAAGGCCTTCCACCACGCCTGAAGATTCAACTGCGACCCGAACAACTTCTCGCCGCGTCGCACGGTCCGACTCACTGACGAACTGCCGACATTCAGAAACTGCCCGACATCC
>JBDNGT010000332.1:0-3650 GCA_041689145.1 Geopsychrobacter sp.
GCCGCGTTGGAAGATGCGTCTGGCAACGATAAATCGCCTAATTCGCTCAAAGATCAGCTTGAAGCTGTTCTCGGTGAACCCGGTGGCAGGGATGTGCTAAATCGCAAGATTCAAAGCGGTGAATTCGATATCGCGCAGATTAATATGCCCAGCATGAATGCCTTCAGGGATTGCTTGGATAAGGTTTTTGATGCTCTCTGAGGGTTTTGTGCTTGCGGACAAAGGTTAAAAAACAAAGTTGTAGTAAAAAATCAGGGGACCAAATGAACACCGCCAAACTTAAATCCTACGCCCCAGCAGCACGTCGGGATTTTATTAAAGCAGTTACTGAACGTGCTCACTACTTCGGAATCGATGCCAATAATATCGAAATCGCTGCTCTTCAGGGTGATGTTGCCATTATCGCCGGGCGACCGTTCCCGAAAAAGATTATGGCCCAGCGTGATCGATTGATAGAGCGGGTGCAGCGTGAGGGTTTTGAGCTGACAATGCGCAAGGCTGCCTATACTTGGTTTAACCGCTTTATGGCGCTGCGCTATATGGAGTTACACAACTACCTCGACCACGGTTTCCGGGTATTGAGCAATCCGAGCGGCAGCCCGACCCCTGAGATTCTGGAGCAGGCCGCCCATGTTGAGTTAGCCGGGTTGGATCATGACAAAGTAGTAGATCTGAAACTCGATGGAACCAAGGATGCGGAACTCTATCGCATGCTCATCGTTGCCGAGTGCAATACTCTACACCAGTCGATGCCATTTCTTTTTGAGACGATAGACGGCCCGTCAGAACTGTTGCTTCCTGACAACCTGCTCCACTCCGATTCGCTGATTCGCAAGCTCGTGACTGAGATCGATGAGGATGATTGGCAGCAGATCGAGATCATTGGGTGGTTATATCAGTTCTATATCTCCGATAAGAAGGATGAGGTTATCGGCAAGGTTGTGGCCTCAGAAGACATCCCAGCGGCGACCCAGCTCTTTACACCCAACTGGATCGTCAAGTATATGCTTCAGAATTATTTGGGGTCGCAGTGGTTAGCGAGCTATCCAGACTCTCAACTAAAAGGTCAGATGGAATATTATATTGAGCCTGCCGAGCAGCCGTCAGAGGTAATGGCGCAACTTGCTGCAATAACGCCCAGTACACTAGATCCGGAGAAATTGACTCTCATTGATTCGGCCTGTGGTTCTGGGCACATCTTGGTGGAGGCCTATGATCTTTTCAAGGATATCTATTTAGAGAGAGGCTTCCGGCAACGGGATGTGGCGCGATTAATTCTTGAACAGAACCTTTTCGGCCTCGATATCGACGAGCGGGCTGCTCAGATGACGGGCTTTGCGTTGATGATGAAAGGACGAGCTGATGATCGGAGGCTCTTTGAACGGAGTGTGAAGCTCAACATAATGGCGCTGGTCGATAGTGCGGGGTTTGATGGAGAAGTGTTAGCGAATGGATTGGAACTTGGGGACTACGGTCTGAAGCCGGGTGACTTCATGGAGCTGAAGCAACTGTTTGAGCACGCCACGACATTTGGCTCACTAATCCAGGTGCCGGAGGTCTTAGCGACGAAGCTCCCGTCGCTGAAGCAGTTGAGCGAGACGATCAGTCAGGACCTGTTTGTTTCGAAAGCGCTCATTTTTTTGGGCATTTTGACGAAGCAGGCCGTGTTTCTAGCGGAACAGTACGATGCAGTGGTTGCGAATCCGCCGTATATGGGGGGAGGCGGAATGAATTCTTTAGCAAAGAAATTTGCTAAAGATTATTTTCCAGACAGCAAACATGATCTTTTCGCCTGCTTCATTGAGCGAGGAAGTAACCTCACGAAGTCTACTGGATTCCTTGGAATAGTAGCTCCATATGTATGGATGTTTCTTACGTCATATCGTGAATTTCGGAAAAAGATGCTCGCGGAGGTAACGCTCTCAAGCCTGATTCAACTTGAGTATAACGCTTTCGAGCCTGCTTGCGTGCCTGTTGCAGCATTTACTGAGAGACGGAAACACATACCGAACTATGTTGGCTCCTACATTAAACTCTCTGAGTTTAGAGGGCATGAAAATCAGGCGCCAAAGACGCTTGAAGCCATTAATAGTCCTAACTGTGGTTGGTTCTATCGGGCCAAGTCAGATGATTTCAGTAAGATTCCCGGCAGCCCGATTGCATATTCCTCCTCCGAGCAATTCCTTACCGGCTTCTCTGCACCAAAGATAGGTTCGCTAACGAGTGGGAAAGGTAAAAACGTAACTGCCAACAACGAACGATTCCTGCGTTTTTGGTGGGAGGTAAATGGTAATGATGTTGGCAGAGACAATAAATGGTTGCTCTATGCAAAGGGAGGAACCTTCCGTAAGTGGGCTGGAAATATAATTCACGTATGCGATTGGAGTCATCAAGCGCATGAATTTTATAAGAAGAATGTTTCTTCGAGCATTATCGATAAAAGGTATTGGTACAGAGAAGGGATCACTTGGACGGTTATTTCTTCTTCTACTACTGGTTTTCGCTTCCTCCCCGTTGACACGACCTTCGACACTAAGGGCTTGGCATTGTTTTTTCAAAGCGCTGCCGACTTGGATCGTGTCCTATTGCTCACAAATTCGATCGTAGGACAGACTTATCTTAGAACTTTAAACCAGACTTTTTGCATAAATACTATTGATGTGAAAGGTATCCCCTGTCTACCTACTTTTCCTGTGCCAGAGTCTCTATTGGCGTCGTTGATTGCGCCTTCTGAGTGTGATTGGGATGATTATGAACATTCATGGAATTTCCGAGGTCTCCATGTTCTGCCCGCAATCTCTGGATCAATGATAAGCCTTGAATCAAGCTATGCCGCATGGATCGCCAAAAACCGAAAAACCATCGCCGAGATGAAGCTCCTTGAAGAAGAGAACAACCGCCTCTTCATTGACGCCTATGGTCTGACCGAGGAGCTAACTCCCGACGTGCCCATTGAGAAGATCACCCTCACGGTAAACCCTGCCTACCGTTACGGAGGCAAACTCATTGAGGAGGAGCAGTGGGCTCGTTTCCGTCAGGACAGCGTGCAGGAGTTGGTCTCCTACGCCATCGGATGCATGATGGGTCGCTACAGTCTTGACGCACCGGGCCTCATCTACGCCCACAGCGGCAACGAGGGTTTCGATCCCAGTTGCTACTCCAGCTTCCCGGCTGATGACGATGGCATCGTTCCTGTAACCGATATGCACTGGTTCGATGACGATGCCGCCAATCGCGTGCGTGAATTTCTGCTTGTCACATGGGGGGCGGAGACTCTTGATGAAAACATGGGGTGGCTAGCTGAAATTCTAGGCCATAAAGGGAGCGAGACGCCGGTAGAGACCATCCGTCGTTATCTGGCGACGAGTTTCTTCAAAGACCACCTGCAAACCTATAAAAAACGTCCGATCTACTGGCTCTTCTCAAGCGGCAAGCAAAAAGCCTTTGAGTGCCTCGTTTACCTGCATCGTTACAACGAGTCGACCCTCTCACGCATGCGCAACGAATACGTCATACCCTTGCAGGGCAAGTATTCCGCCCGGGTCGACTATCTGGCTAACGAGATTCAGCAAGCCACCAGCGCCTCGGCTCAGAAAAAGCTGCAAAAAGAACTCGACAGCCTCAAGAAGAAACAAACCGAACTCGCCAAA
>JBDNGT010000333.1:0-2681 GCA_041689145.1 Geopsychrobacter sp.
AGTCTGGTTAATTCAACAATCAATGTTCCCGATTTTTGGACCATTGTTGTTGAGAATGTTCAGCAAGGATGTGACGAAATTATTTTAAGATTGAACGGAGCGCATGATTGAAATCTAAGGGGTCTTTACATTTAACCAATTAGGGACACTCCCTTATTTATGGTTGACCGTTACTCTCTTTTCCACCTATTCTCACCCTATGCCAAGAATTGCTCGTATTATTGCTCCTGGGTATCCCCATCACATCACCCAACGCGGTAATAACAAAATGACGGTTTTTTTTGACGACGAAGACCGGCAGACTTATCTTTCCATTTTAGCCAATTACGTTAAAAAGTATTCCATCCAGATCTGGGCCTATTGCCTGATGGATAATCACATCCATTTGCTGGTCGTCCCCGAGACCGAGACGGCCTTGGCGCGTGGCATCGGCTTGACCAATCAGGTTTATACTCAATATCTTAATCGAAAACTTTCTCAGTCTGGGCGCATCTGGCAAAATCGGTTTTTCTCGTGTATCGTGGAAAACACTGAGTACCTCTGGACCGTTGCACGTTATATTGAGTCGAACCCGCTAGAGGCTGGTCTGACCCTGCAGGCGCAAACTTACCGCTGGTCCAGCGCTAACGCACATCTGGAAGGGGCTCATGACTGCCTGCTGCACGAACCCTCGTGGCTTGAGCCAACTGAACAGAATGCGTATGGCGTATTCTGCCGGGCTGAAAATAAAGATCAGGAAAACGCCATCCGCAAAGCGACCCGCACTGGCCGTCCGTTCGGCAGCGAACAATTTGTTGATCGGCTTGAGCTTCAATTTGATAGAAGCTTGAAAGCCAAAAGGGTGGGGCGGCCAATTGCTAAATAGGGGAGTGTCCCTAGTTTTATGACTAAAGCTGAAATTAAAACCGTTTTGCTTGAATTGCTGCAAGATAAGGCTGACTTTGCATTGCTTTTTGGTTCTTGGGCTAAAGACGCGGCGAAAGTTACGCGCGAAAGTGATGTTGACTGTGGTGTGTTCTTTTATCCTGCTGTGGTTGCAGATAGCTCTTATTTTGAGATTGCCGAATATTTTGAAAATATAGTCGGGAGAAAGTTGGATATCGTGTGCTTAAATACTGCTGATATCATCATCTCTGCTCAGATTATCGCGACCGGTGAGGCGTTATTTGTACGCTCTAAAGACCAGCTTGATTTATACCGAGCCAATGTTATGAGTCGGTATTTAGATTTTAAAAAATCACGAAAAATAATCGAGGATCATATTCTTGTGAGGCCTAATAATGGATATTGATGCAGATGTCATTCTCGCGAAAATTTCAATTATAAAAAAATGCGTTGCGACTATCGTTACGATTCAAAAGGCAGATGTGCCTTCTTGGATGGCAGAAGACCTCTCCGTTCTTAATCTTCAACGAGCAATTCAGGCTTCAATTGATTTGGCCCATGTCATTATCGCCAAATATGGTTTAGGTCTGCCCTCTGATTACGGCCATTCTTTTGATCTCTTGGCCAGGCACCATGTCGTTAATGTTGAAACAGCAAATATTCTTAAAAAAATGGTCGGTTTTAGGAATATTTCGGTGCACGAATATCAGGAAATCAATGGTGAGATAGTTAAATCAATCATTCGTCACCATCTGGATGACTTTGAAGTTTATTACACCCAAATCCATACCTTTGTTTTTAACCACGCCTGAAGTGGACCGCTTTGTCTCGGATCGTTTTTCTCAGTTAAACAAACATACCGAAAGGAAGGTTCTTCTTGAAATATGACGATAATCAGGATGTCCGCTGGGAGCAGCGCTTTGCTCATTTCCGCAAAGCTTTCATCTTTCTGGAAAATACACTGTTAATCGAGAAGCCTTCTGATGCTGAACGGGCAGGACTTATCCAGTTTTTTGAAATTTCCTTTGAATTATCCTGGAAGGTTTTGAAGGATTATCTTGAGGAGGAAGGTCTTATCGTTAACAGCCCGCGGGAAGCTATTAAGCAAGCGTTTCAGTTTGGTTTGCTTGAGGATGGTCATGTTTGGATTGAAGCGCTGAAAGACCGAAATCTCACAGTTCACACCTATGAAGAAAAAATCGCGCTGGCTATTGCGCAGAAAATCAGAGAATCTTATTTTCCTGCACTGCTGAATATGAAAAACACTTTTGAAGCTAAGTTGAGATGATGAGCTTTGGGCTGCAGATGCAAGATTTGCATGAGATTATTGCTGTTCTCAAGACGTTTACAGCCGTTGAAGAGGCGGTAATTTTCGGTTCCAGAGCCAAGGGAAATTATAAAAAGGGCTCGGATGTTGATATTGCCGTTAAAGGTAAAGATCTAACTCATGCGGTTGTTGCGACGCTCTCTTACCGGCTCAATGAAGAATCCTTTTTACCCTACTTTTTTGACGTTCTCCAATATGAAGATCTTACCGAAGAAGTCCTGGTCTCCCATATTGATCGGGTAGGGAAGTGCATTTATACTCGCGACTGATCGTTGATTTATAATACCCATATCCATACGTTTGTTTTTCATCTGTCCTGAAGCAGATAGCTTCCAATTGATTTGATTTATGTTGGAGTGATCAGTCCCTGTGGGGCAGGGTTGTAAGCATATAAGGATTTCTGATGAGTATCGGAACGCGGAGCCCTGTTATTAGCGGTCATGGAATGTGATATACCTGAAAAAAATTG
>JBDNGT010000334.1:0-12521 GCA_041689145.1 Geopsychrobacter sp.
CTCTCCTGAAAAAAACTTTACACCGCACAACGCTTAGTGTATCTTAGCCAACCTGCGGAGAGGTGACCGAGAGGCCGATGGTGCTCGCCTGGAAAGCGGGTGTAGCGCAAGCTACCGGGGGTTCGAATCCCCCCCTCTCCTCCAGATTTTGCTTGTCTGATCAAAAATGTATCAGGAATACACCTCTTACGTTAAGATAACTTTCTTGGTGCCCTTTGTGTCTTGGTGGCTATCCAAGCTTTATTTTAATGTTAGTTTTTTGCCGGCAGAAGTGACAGCCGGGTCCCACGCAACGAACGGTTGTGAACCCCGTCAGGCCCGGAAGGGAGCAGCGGCAGCAACGTTGTTCGTGTGCCGTGGGGGTGCCTGGCTGTCACTTGTGTCTGCAACTTTTCAGGTTTGGGGAGCAGCCTTCGTTCACGATTTTTCTCCTCCCCCCTCACGCCTCACCCCTCACAGGGTTCAGGTTTCACCCTTCCGCCAGCGGAGTTTCTCCCCATGTCGTACATGGTACTGGCGCGCAAGTGGCGCCCCCAGCAATTTGACGATCTGATCGGCCAGGAGCATGTCAGCCAGACGCTGAAGAATGCCATCACGGCCGACCGGGTGCACCATGCTTTCCTCTTCACTGGTGCGCGCGGTGTCGGCAAAACCTCGGCGGCACGGATTTTCGCCAAAGCGCTGAACTGCGCTGAAGGCCCCACCGTGAACCCCTGCGGGGTCTGCCCTTCCTGTGTCGAGATTACCGCCAGTCGCGGTATCGATGTCTTTGAGATCGATGGTGCATCCAATACCGGGGTCGATGACATCCGCGAACTGCGCGAAAATATCCGCTACCTTCCTTCAAACTCCCGCTACAAACTGTTTATTATCGACGAGGTCCATATGCTCTCGATCAACGCCTTCAACGCCCTGTTGAAGACACTCGAAGAGCCCCCGGACCATGCCAAATTCATCTTCGCCACGACCGAACCGCACAAAATTCCGGTCACCATTCTATCGCGCTGCCAGCGTTTTGATTTTCGCAAGATTGCGCTGGGCAAGGTGGCCGCACGACTCAAGACCATCGCCGCAGCCGAAGCCATCACGATCAGTGACGCCGGACTCGCGATGATCGCGCGCGCCGGTGGTGGTAGTATGCGCGATTCGCAGTCGACCTTTGATCAGGTCATCGCTTTCTGTGGTGAGCAGGTGGATGACGTCCAGCTGCAGGGATTACTCGGCATGGTCGATCAGCGCATGTTGATCAATCTGGTTGAGGCCATCCTTGACGGCGATGCCGGGCGTGGCCTCGGAATTCTGCAGCGGGTTGACGAGCAGGGGCATTCTTTTCGTAAGTTCTGCCAGCAATTGATCGACCTGGTCCGCTCGCTGCTTTTTATTACCGTGGTCGATGATCCGGGTGAGCTGCTCGAGGTCAGTACTTCCGAGCTGCAAGAACTTCGACAGCTGGCCGCAGCCACCGACCTGAATCGCTTGCAGCGCACCTTAGCCCTGCTGATGCAGACCGAGGCTCAGATCGCCCATTCAAACTACCCACGACTGAGCGTTGAGATGGCCCTGGTTAAACTGGCGAATCTGCCGAATGGTGCCGACGTAACGACCTTGATCCACAAGCTCGATCTGCTAGAGAAAAGGTTGCCTCCGACTGGCGTGACCGCCGCGCGGGTCGAGATCGCGGCCGCAGCGCCACCTCCGCTGCCGACCGAAGAGCCCTCATTCGAGGAAGAACCGCCAACCAAAATGGTGGAGGTCGCGCCGATTACGAACCGGGGACCGGCCGACTGGGGGGGGCTGATCGAATTCGTCAATCGCAAACGGCGGGCGATCGGTTCGGTGCTTGAACATGCACACCCCTTGATCTGCGATATCCCGCACCTGAAGATCGGCTATCCCGAGGGCTCGTTCAATCTGCAGTTTTTTGGCGACAGTGAACCGCGCGCCTCACTCGAAGCTCTGGCAACGGAATATTTTGGGCAGAAGATCAGACTTGATGTGACCCCGCTCCGAGATAACCAAGAAGCGGCGGCGCCCACCTTTGCTCAGCAACAAAATAAACAACAGGTCAGTCGTCAGCAACAGTTGCGCGACAATGCCACTGAGCACCCAATGATCAAGGCAGCAAAATCGATATTCGGTGGCGACGTCGAAGATGTTCGGCCGATCGATAAAGGTTTTGTCTAACGGCTACGTTTATAAGGAGGAAATCTAATGGCAAAAGGGCTTGGAAACATCATGAAGCAAGCGCAACAGATGCAGCAGCGCATTGCTCGTGTTCAACAGGAATTGGAGGTGCGTGAAGTCGAGGCGACCTCGGGCGGCGGCATGGTGACCGCCGTGGTTAACGGCAAAATGCAACTGGTCAGCTTGAAGATCGAAAAGGATGTGGTCGATCCCGAGGATATTGAAATGCTCCAGGATCTGATCTCCGCAGCAGTCAATGAAGCGTTGAAACAGAGTCAGGAGATGATGCAGCAGGAGATGAGCAAGGTAACCGGCGGGATGAACCTGCCCGGCATGTTCTAGTTAACTCCCGGCCAGATAGGGCGCGCATGATTCGCATATTGATGGCCATCGGAGCTCAAGCCGACGGCCATTTTTGTCGATTTTCCCGTTCTAAATAACAATTGTCGACATGAAGGGATACACTTCAATGTCAGACGTGCAATTGTATGCGATATACATAAATATTGAAATGGAGAAGCATATCGTGCTAATGTCGCCGCCTGGTCAGACCATTGAACCAGAAAAAATTTCGCTAGAATTTAAAAATTTAGCTCCCCTGAAAAAAATAGAACGGCATTTTATTGTGTTGGAATTAGGGAATTTTTCATGCTAGGCTCCCTCCCATCTTTTGCCCGATTGGTCGCGGAACTTGGCAAACTGCCAGGCATCGGCGGTAAGACGGCAACGCGCTTAGCCTTTCACCTGCTGCGCAAATCGCAGCGGGAGGTTGAGGCTCTAGCAACTGCGTTGATTGAGATGAAACAGAATCTCTCATTTTGCCGCCGTTGTTTCAATATCAGCGAGGGCGAGTTTTGCCGCATCTGCAATGATGCCAAGCGTGATGAATCTTGCCTCTGTGTGGTCCAGGAGCCACAAGATCTCATCGCGATCGAACGGAGTCACGGCTATCGAGGACGCTACCATGTCCTGCACGGTGCTCTTTCGCCGTTGGACGGAGTCGGGCCGGAAGACTTAAAGATTCCACAGCTGCTCGCCCGGCTCAAGGCCGAAGAGATTGTCGAAGTGCTTCTCGCTACCAGCTTTACCATTGAGGGCGAAGCCACCGCGCTCTACCTGGCAAAAATAATCAAAAGTGCCGGCATCAGGGTCACCCGACCGGCGCATGGCATCCCATTGGGCAGCGACCTTGAGTATATCGATTCGGCAACAGTGCAACTGGCACTCAATAGTCGGCGCGAACTCTAAGCAGACCGGTGCGACTGGCGCGGCTACTTAGTTTAAAGAAGTGTGTCTTGGCTTCTCAGAAGAATAAATACCCGCAAAAAAAATGTACTGCTTATTTAGCACTCTTATGTCATTCACCAGCAAAGGAGAAAACTGATGTCTCGAAAAATGGTTTGTATTGATGGTTGTTCTGCCGCCGCACATGTCGCTCATGCGACCAACGAGGTCATTGCTATCTATCCGATCACCCCCTCGTCCGGGATGGGAGAGATCTCTGACGCCAAGAGCGCCGCAGGCGAGAAAAATATCTGGGGCACGATCCCCAGAGTCGTTGAGATGCAGTCCGAGGGCGGCGCGGCCGGTGCTGTTCATGGCGCCCTGCAGGCCGGTGCCCTGACCACCACCTTTACCGCCTCTCAGGGCCTGTTGCTGATGATCCCCAACATGTACAAGATCGCCGGGGAACTCACCCCGACCGTCTTCCATGTTTCGGCGCGCTCCATCGCCACCCAGGCCCTGTCGATCTTCGGTGATCACTCCGACGTCATGGCCTGCCGTCAGACCGGCTGGGCGATGCTCTGCTCCAACAACGTACAAGAGGTCATGGACTTTGCCCTGATCTCCCAGGCAGCGACCCTCGAGTCCCGCATCCCCTTCCTGCACTATTTTGACGGGTTCCGGACCTCGCATGAAATCCAGAAGGTCGAGCAGCTGACGAAAAAAGACATGCAGTCGATGATCGACAACGAGCTGGTTACCGCTCACCGCGGTCGTTCCCTGTCGCCCGACCATCCAGTGCTGCGGGGGACCGCTCAGAACCCGGATGTCTATTTCCATGGCCGTGAAATCGCCAATACCTACTACGAAAAAGTACTCGGCATTGTGCAGGCCCAAATGGACAAGTTCGCCAAGCTGACCGGTCGAAAGTACAACCTGGTCGACTATGTCGGCCATCCAAAAGCCGAGCGCGTCGTCGTTATGCAGGGTTCCGGCTGCGAGGCGATGGAAGAGTTGATCCTGCACCTGGTCGCTCAGGGCGAGAAGATCGGTTTGCTCAAACTCCGCCTGTTTCTGCCCTTTCCGATCGAGCAGTTCTGTAAGGCGGTGCCGGCCAGCGTCAAGAAGATAACGGTTCTCGACCGCACCAAGGAGCCCGGCTCCATCGGTGAGCCGCTCTATCAGTCGGTGCGCACCGCCATCGGCGAAGGGATGGTCGATGGCTTCACCAGCTTCGAGGGTTATCCTTCGATCGTCGGTGGGCGTTACGGCCTCGGTTCCTTCGAGTTCAATGCCGGCATGTGTAAATCTGTCTTCGACAACATGCTGCAGGACAAACCGATGAACCATTTCATCGTCGGCTTCGACGATGATATCAGCGGCAAGAGCCTCAAATTCGACACAGCCTACAAGGTCCCATTCACCGGCTACGCCGCCATGTTCTACGGTCTCGGTTCCGACGGAACCGTCGGCGCCAACAAGAACTCGATCAAAATCATCGGCGACAGCACCGACAATAATGTTCAGGCCTATTTCGTCTACGATTCGAAGAAAGCTGGTAGCTTGACCACCTCGCACCTGCGTTTCGGGCAAGATGTGATCCGCAACACCTATCTGGTCTCCGAAGATGAGGCTGACTTTGTTGCCTGTCATAACTTCTCCTTCCTCGAGAAGTACGACATGCTCAAAAATGCCAAAAAAGGCGCAACCTTCCTGCTGAATTCACCGTTTGGTAAGGATGAGATCTGGGCGCAACTCCCCAAATATGTTCAGCAGCAGATCATTGATAAGGGTATGAAATTCTATATCATCGATGGAATAGCGCTGGGTGAGCAGCTCGGCCTGGGCGCACGGATCAACGTGATCATGCAGACCGCCTTCTTCAAGATCTCCAATATCATCTCCCTCGATCTGGCGATCAGCGAGATCAAGGCGGCGATTACCAAGTCATACGGCAAGGCGGGTGAAAAAGTCGTCAACATGAACAAGCAGGCGGTTGATGTGGCGCTGGAAAATATCGCCGAAGTCAGCATCCCTGCTGCGGCCGACAGCGCGATCGAAATGCAGATCGGCAAGTGGGATGGTTGTTCCGATATGGTCAAGAAGACCCTCGGACCGATCATCGACGGCCTCGGGCACAAGCTGCCGCTGTCGGCGATGTCAGTTGACGGCACCTTCCCGACTGCGACCGCCTGCGTCGAGAAACGCAACATCGCCGTCACTGTCCCGGTCTGGAAAGAGGATCTGTGTATCCAGTGCGGGATCTGTTCTTTTGTCTGCCCGCATGCTTCGATCCGGATGAAGATTTACGACGGAACCGAACTCAAGGGCGCCCCGGCGACCTTCAAGGCTGTCCCGGCCAAAGGCAAGGACATGGACGGTAAAAAGTTCACCCTGCAGGTTGCGGTTGAAGACTGCACCGGCTGTGGCGCCTGTGCCTACAACTGCCCGGTCACGAGCAAGACCGAAGAGGGGGTCAAGGCGATCAATATGGCGCCTCAACCGCCACTGCGGGTCAAAGAAGCCGCGAACTTTGGCTTCTTCCTCGGACTGCCCGATACCGACCCGGCACTGTTCAACCGTGCGACCGTCAAAGGAAGCCAGTTGCTGCCGCCGATGTTTGAATTCTCCGGTGCCTGCGCCGGTTGTGGCGAGACCCCGTTCGTCAAGGTCTGCTCGCAGCTGTTTGGCGACCGGATGATTGTGGCCAACGCCACTGGTTGTTCCTCGATCTATGGTGGCAACCTGCCGACCACACCCTGGGCCAAGCGTAAAGATGGCCGGGGGCCGGCCTGGAGTAACTCGCTGTTCGAAGACAACGCTGAGTTCGGTCTGGGGATGCGCCTGGCGGTCGATAAGACCACCGAATATGTGCGTGAACTGCTGACCAGCAACATCGATTGTGGCTGCAAGGCCTGTGTCGGGACTGCCGGGCTGAAACAGGAGATTCTTGACAGCCTGCAGAATGCTCAGGAAGAGCTTGAGATTCAACGCGGTCGGGTGGCTAAGTTGAAGAAAATTCTGTCGGCCTGTACCCACGAGACGGCCAAACCGCTGTTGGTCAACGCTGAATACCTGGTGATCAAGTCGGTCTGGATCCACGGTGGCGACGGCTGGGCTTACGATATCGGTTATGGTGGTCTTGATCACGTCCTCGCTTCCGGCGAGAACGTCAATGTCCTAGTTCTTGATACTGAGGTTTATTCCAATACCGGCGGGCAGGCTTCCAAGTCGACCCCGATCGGCGCCGTGGCTCTATTTGCTGCCGGTGGCAAAAAAATGCCCAAGAAGGACCTGTCGATGATCGCCATGAGCTATGGCAATATCTACGTGGCACGGGTCAACCTGGCGAACCCGGCGCAAACGGTTAAAGCCATGATCGAAGCGGATGCCTATGATGGTCCGTCCCTGATCATCGCTTACACCCACTGTATCGCCCACGGAATTAACATGACCAAGGCTGTCGACAACTGTAAAGAGGCAGTGGCCTGTGGTCACTGGCCACTGTTCCGCTACGACCCCCGTCTTGCCGCAGAAGGAAAGAACCCGCTGCAGATGGATAGCAAGGATCCAAGCATCAGCTTTGCCGAGTACGCCAGCCACCAGAACCGTTTCCGTGTTCTAAAAAAGGCCAACCCCGAGCAGGCGGAAGAGCTGATGGCCGCTTCGGCCAAGGACGTGGCGACCCGCTACGACCTGTACAAGAAGCTTGCTGAACTGCAGGTTGACTGCGGCAAATAAGCTGACATAGTCCGCTGCTGCACCTTAAAAGGCTCCCGGCGAAATAATGCCGGGAGCCTTTTTCTTTTTGATGTGATTTTCTTGAGCGACACCCTCCTGATCTTGCGCTCACATGTCGCGCTCGGGATTATTTGACATAGGTGGTTTTATGCTGGAATTCTTTGCCGTATTTTTAAATGTCATTCTGCCGGTTTTCGCCATTGTCGCCCTCGGCTATCTACTGGGCGGCCGGCTCGAGTTGCAGGCACGGACCCTGACCCGGGCTGCGTACTACGTCTTTGTCCCGGCATTTATTTATCAGGCGATCAGCAGCGCCGACGTCCCTCTGGACAGCACGTTAAAAATGCTCGGATTTATCGTCGTGACCCATCTGCTTGCAGCCTTTGTGGCGGGGATGATCGGGCGGGTTCTCGGCAAATCGAAGGAGATGATCGCCGCCTTTGTGATGATTGCCGTTTTTGGCAATGTCGGAAATTTCGGCTTGGCGGTGATCCGCTTTCGCCTCGGCGATCAGGCGTTGGTCCCCGCCTCCATTTACTTTGTCGCAATTTCCATCACAGCTTTTATTGTGTGTGTCGGGGCTGCCGGCTGGGCCAAGGGTGGGAGCGAGGGTGCAATCTGGGGCGTGGTGAAAACGCCGGCCCTGTTAGCAACGATCCCGGCGCTGCTTGTTTCATCGAGTGACCTGACAACCCCGCTGATGCTCACGCGGATGATCGGCCTGCTCGCCGACGCAATGATCCCGGTGATGCTGTTTGCGTTGGGGCTGCAACTGCTTGAACAACGGCGGGTCTCACTCTCTAAGGAGGTCCTGCTGGCGAGCGGGATCCGCCTGTTACTGGCTCCGGCCCTGGCCTTTGCCGTGGCTATTCCCTTCGGCCTGACACCGCTTGAAAATGCGGCCGGTATTCTACAAGCGGGAATGCCGACGGCGATTCTGGTCGCGATCATCTCCAAGGAGAACAATATCGTCCCCAGCTTTGTTACCTCGGTGGTGGTGGTTTCGACCCTGGCTAGTCTGTTAACCCTGACGCTCTTGATGGTACTGCTCTAGACTGTTGATGAGATGATGTCTAGCGCGACTTAAGAAAAAACCTTAATGTTTCACAAAATCGACCCGCAGGACATGGGTTGAGCAGGAGATGCAGGGATCGTAGGCGCGCACCAGCATCTCGAGGAGATGGGTGATTTCGGCCTCACTTCGATCGAGGATTTCAGGCACCAGCTTGGACATATCCTCCTCAATATTTTTCAGGTTCTGTCCGGTCGGAATCACGCAGTTGGCCTGCTGAATTATCCCCCTATCGTCGATCTCGTAGTGATGGAACAGGGTGCCGCGCGGCACCTCAATCGCACCGACGCCACTTCCGGCGCGCAGCGGAATACGCTGATTCTCGTTAATACCGCCAACCATCACTTCGCTCTGATCGATCCCGCAGATCAGCAGATGCTCAACAATATCGAGCGCCGCTTCGGCACAATGGACCGATTCGATCAATTGCGCAGCGGTATTGAGAAACGGATTGCAACAGGGGAAGCTCAGTCCCAGTTCGGCGATGGTGTTTTTTGCCACAGGGTGCAGTTTGTCGGCATTGAGATTCAGCCGGGCCAGTGCACCGACGGCATAGGAACTGCGACTGAGGCGGGCATGTTTAGCCGTCGAATATTCGACCATAAATTCATTGGTGACGTCACGGTAAGCCTCTTTGGCCAGACGCACCCCGTCTGTCGAACCAACGTCACCGCCGAGCAGTGGATATTCGTCCGTATCGCTCACCAGAGCGACATATTCGGTTTGACGGGTGAAATCAGGAAAACTGAAACCACGCACCAGGACAAGGGTCGGGGCCAGATCGGTGCGGATCCGCTGCAGCAGGCCCGCTATTATCTCAAGCTGATGATGATCGGGGAGTTTAGTGAAACCGCCGACCACGCAGGAGATCGGGTGGACATGACGCCCGACCAGAATATCGCAAATTTCATTGCAGGCTTTTTTCATGCGCAAGAAGCGCCTGACCGCGTCGGCATGATCCTGCATCAGGCCAAGAAAGCTCTGCTCGCCGAGCAGATCGGGAGCGACCAACATATAGATATGCAACAGATGGCTGTCGAGATTTTCGATGTGCAGCAGTAACTCGCGGAGTTTCAGGGTCTGCACGCTCGGGGCAAACCCGAGGGCAGCCTCGGCAGCCTGAATCGAGGCCAGGCTGTGGCCACAGGCGCAAATGCCGCAGATGCGCGAGGTAATATGCTGGGCTTCAAAAACTGAGCGCCCCTGCAACAGGGCTTCGAAGTAGCGTGGGGCCTCAACGATCTGCAGCTCAGCCTTCAGCAGCTGACCGTTTTGGACGTCGATAACGATATGACCATGCCCTTCGACTCGGGTTATGAATTCGACATTCAGCGTCACATTTCTACCCATCGCCCTGCTCCATGGCTCCGTTGTACATCGACATCTTGTTCGCAATCTGGGTTGCGTCGAGATCGTAGCGGCGCATGACCTCTGTCGCTCCGTTTTGATTCGGGTTGCTGACCAGCCCGCGGCAGCCATAACAGACATTCCCGTGATTGATGCACCAGGAGTTACACCCGGCCCGGGTCAAGGGTCCGAGGCAGGCCGCCCCCTTTTCATACATGCAGACATTCTCGTTGATGAGGCATTCGACACAGACGGCATAATTGGGGGCCAGATAAGGGAGCCCGCCCAGTGCCGCCTTGAGAACCTTGATAAATTCATCCAGATAGATCGGGCAACCGTGGAGATAATAATCGACCGCGACCAGCTGATGAAGCGGGCGGGTTCTGGTCGTCGGAAACCAAGAGGCTCTTTCGCGATAGACGGCCGCCTGGACATCAGCCATCGGCATGCAATTTTTCATACCATTGACCCCGCCGATGGTCGCGCAACTCCCGAAGGCGACCAGCAAACGACTGCGCGCGCGGATATCGAGGAGCAGTTGTTCCGATTCTTGATTGACCAGGCTTCCCTCAACAAAAGCGATATCATAACGCCCCGGCCAGCGCTCCGACATCAGTTCACGAAACTCGACCAGCTCGACCCGCTCGAGTAGATCAATCAGCCCCTCACCCAGATTCGCCACCTGCAACTGACAGCCTTCACAGCAGGAGAGCGCAAAAAATGCCACCTTGGGCCGTTGCACTAAATGGCTCCTTTCAACTTCTTGACCCAGCGATAGTTGAAAACCGGACCGTCCTGACAACAGTAGATATTATCGATCTGGCAGTGGCCGCACTTGCCGACCCCGCATTTCATGTGTCGCTCGAGCGACAGGTAGATGTGCGACTCCGGGATCCCCTTTTTGAGCAGCTCGTCGACGACGAAACGGTACATCACCGGCGGCCCACAGGCGATCGCAATGGTTTTGAGCGGATCGAGGCTGACCCCCGGGATCAGCCTGGTGATCAGACCGATATTCCCCTGCCATTCGGGTGCCGCCCGATCGACCGAGCAGTTAAAGTTGAGATCGATCCGCCTGCGCCATTCTGCGAGTTCGGCACAAAAGAGCATGCTCTCCGGGTCGCGGCAGCCGAGCAGAATATCGATTCTGCCAAAATCACGCCGGTTAACGATCAGATAATGAATCAGCGAACGCAAGGGAGCGAGCCCCAAACCTCCTGCGACTAGCAGGACGTCATTCCCCTCAAGCGGTACGACCGGGAATCCGACGCCGTAGGGCCCGCGGATGCCGACTTCAGCGCCAACCTTAAGTCGATGCAGGGCGCTGGTCACACGGCCGGCCTTGCGGACGCAGAGTTCGAAGGCGCCTTGCAAGGTCGGTGAGGAGCAGAGTGAGATCGGTGCCTCACCGACACCGAACAGCGAAACCTGAACAAATTGCCCCGGATCGTGATCCAGCGCAGCCTGGTCCGGCAGGACGATGCGGAAGAGTTTTTCTAACTCGGTCAGCTGGGTTATCTCGGTAATCCGGCCCTGCCACTGTTGATAGTCAGAATGATGAATAGCCAGGCTCTGCATCTTATCCCCGCTCCTCGATCAAAGCGTTGATCGTCTCTTTCAGGTCAATTTTCGCCATGCAGGTCCGACTGCAGCGCCCGCAGCCGGTGCAAAAGAAACGCTTGTAGCGCTCCACCGGGTAATGAAATTTGCGATTAAAGCGGTGCCGTTGCCGTTCTCCGCGGCTGGCGCGAAAGTTCTCCCCGCCCGCGACCATGGCAAAATCTTCCAGTTGGCAGGAATCCCAGACCCGCAACCGGCGTCCGTGGTTCAAGTCGAGCTCGGGTTCGTCCATCATGTCGAAACAGTAGCAGCTCGGGCAGACAGTGGTACAGTTGCCGCAGGAAAGGCAGCGCTCGCCGATTTGCGCCCAGATTTGACTGTCAAAGGTATCCTCAAAAAGTTGCGGGATCTCCTGATAGCGGATCGGCAATTCGTTTTTAAACAGCTTTTTTTTCTTCTTGCGCAGTTCCTGTAATTGCTTTTGCGCCTCTGCCGTGACCGGTTCGAACAGACCGGATTCTTCGAGCAGTTGTTCCCCCTGCCGGGTATTGATATCGACGTAATAGACCGCAGCCAGACTAGAGAAAAACAGGTCGTAGCCGCCTTTCGGTAAATGATTTTGAAACATCGCACAGTTGGCGTGGCGGTCGCAGTAGTCGTTACACTCCAGCCCGATCAGGGTCAAATAATTCTTACGCACGATGCTGTGCAGGTCTCTTGGCCGATCGGCAAAGACCACGTTGAGGCACTGAATCCCGGCCAGATCGCAGGTGTGGACCCCGAAGATCACCAACTCCTCGACCTCGACCAGAGCTTGCATCTGCTGACCCTCAGCAAGACTGTACTGAAGCAGGGTCTCACGCGGCGGCATAAAATATTTTTTTGGCGGAAGGATTGTCGGGGGGTGGGTTAGAGTCATCTCAGCCAAAGAATGGATTTCTGCAAACTTGAACTGCCTATGACCCAAGGCGATCGGTCCGACGACCTTCTGCCGCGCTGCCAGAAAAACAATCAGTTCGGATAGTTTCGATTTGTCGAGCAGAGCCTGAGTCACGCTGATACGCCCTCCTTTTCAAAAAGAGTATCCGGCTTCGCGCGACTGTCAATCGCCGACCATTTTTATTTATCTTTCTGAAATAAATTGACTCGCCGCAAGTGCTGTGATACTTGAGTCAAACTTCATTATTAGTACATGCGGAGATTACTAATGTTTCAATCAGCGGCGGCAGTAAAAGCGATCATGGCGGAAAACGACCGCCGGAGCCTGTCTGCAGCCTAGGCCGCTGTGAGAAACAAGCGAGCAATTTTTTATCAGGCCATGGACAGACACTGTTCATGGTTTTTTCGTATCTGGATAACAGGAGAGATCTTATGCGCAACAATATCGTTCATA
>JBDNGT010000335.1:0-26149 GCA_041689145.1 Geopsychrobacter sp.
GCAGGGGTTCAAAAAGCGGGACTGAAAGTCCCTTGAAAAGCAAAATCAAAAGCCAAAACCTTTCAAGCCAAAAAGATGAGTAGCAACTGAAAGTCTTGGACTAAAGTCCATAGTTTTCACTAGCGTGGTGGAACAATAAAAAGGAGACTGATTTATGGTCGGCCGCCAGTGGCCCACAGAACAAACCATCAGACAGATTTCACACCGCGAGCATTTCAGTATCGGCGGCTCAATCAACCCTAGAATCATTGCTAGACCGGCAACCGCTCAATACACTTATCGCCATCGATTTCTTTGTGGTACGCATTTGTTTTCTGTTATCACAAGCGCCGGCCTTAGAAGTGTTAACGGGTTTATGATTCCAAAAGGCGAATTTATTCCACAGTTCCACGTTCAATGCCAACACGCCGCCCAAGCATCGAGAAAACCATGACAGTAAAGAGCTTCTGGTCAAATCCCTACGAGACACGCGTCAAAACCCTGATTCGCTCAGCGAACGACAGCGAAGTGACGCTTGAAGCTACGATCTTCTTTGCATTTTCCGGTGGGCAGGAGAGTATTTCTCCGCTCTTGGCTAATTTTTCTGATGAGGCGAATCGGATTATCGCTGCGGATCTGGAAATCAGGACCGGTTTCGATGATGAGGCCAATGAGCGACGCTATTGGGAGATCGAAGGTTTTTCGCGGGTTTCCTGCGGCGGAACGCATGTCAGGCGCACCGGGGAGATTGGTCCGATCCGCTTGAAGAGGAACAACATCGGACGTGGCAAGGAGCGCGTTGAGATTTATCTGGAGTCATGAACGGGGCGAGACCCCTGTCTGAAATCTATTGGCTAAAAATCATTTTCAGGAACCTCATGCAAAAACCTCCCTTGCTCTTCAATCCAATCACAAGGATCCTGTTACTTCTCGCCTTGCTGATTCCCTTCCCGCTGCATGCCGCAGAATCGAGTTGCCGGCAATCCGCCGATACCTGGATTTTGCACCTGGATGACGCTAAACACACCGAACTGTTTCAGCGCTATACCCAGAACGATTGCAGTTTTGCCGGGAAATATATCAAGCAGTCGGTAGAGGACAACAATCAGGCCCACCGCGAGCGGATGAGCAACGACGCCGGCTGGTTTCCCTGATTGAGCAGGTCTTCGGAATAACGCTTGTCTTCTTTAAAATTCAATAGAAAGACATCCGGGAGGAATGACTAAGATTTGTCGCGACTGAAACGTCTCTCTATCTGCAAAAGGTTGGGCGCCTTGGAAAATGCATACCATTTTTTCAACAAGTTGTCCCATTTTGCACCCAGGGCCTTCGCTTCGTCTTTGCGGCTAAAAGGAACGCTCAGATAAACCTTCTGGCCGTAATACTTTTGGTGCATCTGGTCATAATAATATTCATAGCCCTTCGCTTCCGGCGCACTTCGCAGATCAAAGGTTTCCAGCGGCTTAGCACCGACAATCGCTCTTCTGATCGATTGAAATTCGATTTTAGAGAATTGAGCCCCATCTTCGCGAAATAGACTTAAGCTGGCAGAAAAGTCTGGATCATTTTTTGCGATTGCCTCAAACGGCACCCCATTGCATGTGCCTGCAACAACTGCCACTTTCCGGATTTCACGTTCATCTTCAGGGTAGGCCATGAGGTAATGAGTGGTCTGGCCAAAGCTAATAATAGCTGGAGACAACATAGACTATCCTTTTACTTGGTGAACGAATTAGCCGCTAAATGGTTGTTATTGACTGGCCCCGACTCTTCATCAATCTATTGTTGTCAAGGACCAAGTTAACATCTGCCCAAAAAGAGATTACCGCGATGGTTGATATGACGATAATTGTTTTCCATCAAGGTGCTCTGTCATGAGGCCTGAGTTTGTACACTTTTCGAGCCGGCGGAAAATTTCCTATCGATTAATGGCAGCAGAAGAAATAAGGGGAACACAGAGGATCTCATTCTGTCGATACTAACTCCTTCCAAAAAAGGAGGAGCACAACTCATCATGCTCCTCTAACCTTGGTCGGTGAAAGAAGCCGTGAGACTACCGCAGCTTATCCTTCAAACCAAACAACTAGATTTGCACTTGCAACTTGAATCCGCGAGGAAAAATAGTAGCTGCTCATCAGAATAGATATCCGATCATCAACAGCACCGAGTTGATGCCGCGATTCTCATGGTACGTATTGCCATTAGAGACATGATGCAACCGCAGGGCGCTGGTCAGTGCCGCGCCGGACGGCAAGGCATATTCAACTCCGACCCCGGCTTGCGGATTGAAATTGAAGTTCAGCCCCTGCCCGTCGACGCGAAAATCGGTATAGATAAGGCCGATCCCCGCCTCGACATAGGGGGTCCACCGGCCGGAAGTGAAACGCGGCAGGTATTTGAGCGCCAGCATATTGAGCGATAGGAGCGCGCGCTGGCGGCCGTCGGTGGTGAGACCGGCGTTCGCTTCCAGTTTCAGCCGCAGGCTCTCAGGGGCGCGATGGCGAAAGACCCGTGAATAATCGAGCAGCAGCTGCCCTTGTACCAGCAGCAGGCCGATGCTCTGCGGATCGTAGACTTTACCGGCCAGCAGCGCCACGCCGTATCGGGTCTCATGACAGCGACCGGCTTCGTTTTGGGCATGAACCGGGGACGCCGGCAGCAGGCAGCATAGACAGAGGCTGACCAGTAGGCCAAGCAACCTGCCCTCAGACCGAAAGACGCGCCAGACCATAGTCACCGCCCGGACCGAACTTGAGATAGGAGAGCTTCTCGGCTTGAAGCTTCTGCGCAACGGATAAGCCTTGGCGCGCAGCATACAGAGCGTGATCCGCATAGCGCGTTCCGCTGCGCAAAGAGAGTGCGGCGACCGCTAAGTCCAGGCCGGCGGCGGCGGGGAAACTGCCGTAGAGCGGTGCGTAGGAAACAGCCTCCCGCCCTTGTAGCACCTGCGCGTACCAGCGACCGCACTCCTTGTGCCCGTCGGCCCCGACCAGCAGCAGATCTTCGGCAGGCAGGGAGATTGGAGCAACACAATGGTTACCGAGCTGCAGGCTGTCGATATGCGCGTAGGCGACATTCTCAACTTCGCGGGTCAAAACAAAGAAGCTTGCCCCCTCTCCAGGCACGGCGCTCTGCTTGTCAAACTGCAACGGCTGGAGCGGACCCTGCTCGGCCGCGCCGAAGAACTGTTTGCGGCAATAACGTAGCACATCACAGTGTTCGTCGATCGCTCCGAACAGGACCTGATCGACGCGCCCTTCAGCCAGCCACAACTGTGCGGTCAGCAACGCCGAAGGGACCGACATCTCAAACTGGGTGACGGTCAGGCTCGGAGCGGTAGCCTTGAAATACATCGAGACATGCGCGGCGGCGGCGTTGTGTACCGAGTTTGAGAAACTGGTCGGCGAACTGCAGGCATAGCCGAAATCGAGATAGGAATCGAGAAAATCGAAGGTTGACTTGAGCGCCCCGTAGCCGGTGGCGAGCACTACGCCCATGCGCGAGCGCTCGTCCTCGAGCAGGTTCGCATCCTTGAGCGCCAGGCAGGCGCTGAGCAGGGTCATCTTCGAAAAGTAATCGATCCGCCTCAGCGCGCGTTTGGGGATAAATTCGTCGAGAGCCGCAATCGAAGCGAGATAGAGTGGATAGGTATCAATCGTCCCCTGACGCTCTATAATCCCCTGCTGCGGCTCGACCTTGCCACACCGCAGGGCCGCCTCCAAAGCCTCAACTCCGGAACCGAATCCGCCGGTGACTCCTATTCCTTGAATCGCCATGCGCATCTTTACTCAGTCTCCCTTGCCGAGGATCAGCACCGCGTTGTTGCCACCGAATGCCAGCGATTCCGACAAGGCGACACGGCCGCTGATCCGGGTGTTCCGGATGACCGGCGTAACGGGCAGTTCCGGGTCGGCGGTAGAAAAACCGATATTCGCCGGAATTTCACCGCGCTGCAGGCAGGCGAGCGTGAAGACGGCTTCGATGCCGCCGGCCGCACCGAGCGTATGGCCGGTATACCCCTTGGTCGAGACAAAAGGCACCCCGGGCAGCACCTCGTTCAGCACCCGGCTTTCGACCCTGTCGTTATCCGGGGTGCCTGTGCCGTGCGCATTGACGAACGAGATCTCCTCCGGTCGCACTCCGGCCGCGGCGAAGGCTTCATAAAGCGCCTGCTTGAGTCCGGCACCATCCGGGTGGGGTGCCGTCAGGTGATGAGCGTCGCAGGCCGAACCGTAACCGCGCACATAACCGCGCGCCATTTTCGCACCAAGCTGCTGAGCATTTTCGAGGATCATGATTCCGGCCCCTTCGCCGAGATTCAAACCCTTGCGACTGAGATCGAACGGCCGACAGGGCTCGGCATCGGCGATCATCAACGAACTGAATCCGGCGTAGGTCACGCGCGCCAGCTCATCGGCACCACCGACAATCGCGATATCGCAGGCCCCGGCCCGCAGCCATGAGGCGCCGATCCCGACAGCGTCTGTCCCCGACGAGCAGGCGTTGACCACGGTCTGTTGCGGACCGTTCAACTTGAACTGGCGGGCGATCACCGCAGCCGGATTGCTGCGCAAAAAACGGCTGATAATATCCATCTCGGGCTCAGTGCCGTCCTTGTAGTCCCGGTAGAAATCGTCGCAGTTCAGTGCACAACCGACCGTCGTACCGATGCATACGCCGACCCGTTTGCCGCGCAGACTCTCGGCATCCCAGCCGGCGTCGGCCAGGGCTTCGAGCGCCGCCGTCAGGGCGAGCTGACTGGTCCGTGCATAGACGCTCTTCTGATCATCGAGCGGCAGCTTGAACTCATCGCGCAGCTCCAGCACCGGATAGCTGACCGGATGATCGGTTGAGAAGCGGGACGGCGGGCGCGGGGTGCGGTCATTACGGAACAGGCTCTCCATGCATTCGGCAAGGTTCATCCCCGCGCCGCAGAGGCAGCCGAGGCCGGTAACGGCGATCGGCGTGACAGCGGGCATCAGGCCAGCCGTTCCTCGATAAACCGTGCCAGGGTGTTGACAGTCTGAAAGGCCGGACGCCCCTCTTCCATATCCTTGATTTCGACCCCGAAATGCTTCTGAATGATCACCACCAGCTCAACCGCATCAAGGGAGTCAAGACCCAACCCCTCGCCGAACAGCGCCATATCATCATCGATCTCCTCTGGCGTTACGTCCTCCAGGTTGAGATCTTCGATCAAAATCTTCTTGAGCTTCTCTTTGACGCCCATCTTTACTTCTCCTCTTCTGTTCCACTGTCATTTTTTAGCGACTCATTCAGCCGCGTCATCTTGCCACATATCGAAAAAATTAAAAAACTGAAAGGGGTGTTCCTGACAAAAAGCTTCCAGGGTCGCGGCGAATTCACGCACGTAGGGCACAAACACCTCAGAACCGCGGCCCAGGTCGGGCGGCACCCTGATGCCGCGATAGAGCTTCAAGGCGTAGCTGTCCGGGCCGGTCTTATAAGAGAAGAGCGCAACAATCGGCGCACCGGTCGCCGAGGCCAGTTTGTAGGCGCTGAACGGCAGGGTGACTTCTCCCCCCATAAACTCGATCGCGACCCCGTTGCGGTCCTCGCCGAGCATCCGGTCCCCCATCACCGACAGTACCTCACCGCGCTTAAGCACCGCGACCATCTCGAGGGCTCCGCCGAGGAAACCCTGTGGATCGATGATCCTGTAGGGGCATTCTTGACCTGCATGTTCGAAATAATGGCGATCGATATCACCCGCATCGCGCTGCATCAGCAGGTTGACCGGCAACTGCATGAAGCCGAGCGCCGACATCGCGACCTGCCAACAACCGACATGGGCGTTGACAAGGATCAGACCCTTCCCTTCGGCCAGCAGATCGAGCAATTCCTGCCGACCGTGCAGTGCGACCGCAACCCGTTTTGGGCCCAAGATCCCGACCAACGCGCGGTCGACAAGGACCTTTCCCAGTTCAAGGCACATCCGGTACCGGTTACCAAGGCTGGCCCAGGTACCGGCCTGCGGAAAGCGTCGCTGCAGATAAGGCTGACATTTGCGGCGCACCGAGGGGAGCAGCGCGTAATAGCCGACCACCAGATAGAGCAGCGAGTAAGCCGCGCGCCGACCGCCGAGCCGAATCATCAGATAGAACGATTGATGCTGCCAGGAAGAACCGATGCTGCGACTGGTCCAGCCCTGGGGTTCGGCAGTCGACTCCACCGGGGTCGCAACTGACCCATCCCCATCCTCCGGATGCTGAGCGTCGCGACGAATCGTCAGCGCCATCAGATAGATGACCGACGCCACCAGCGCCGCCAAAAGGGGGGCGAGCACCAGCGAGCCGAGCAGCCATTCGTAGAGCCGATCCAATGCCTGATAACCGAGGGTTTGAAGCGATAACTCGGTCAAGAACTCGCCATAGCGCATGAAGTAGCCAAGCTCGATACACAGGCCCGGCACCAGAGGCGGCATACAGAGCTGGCTGGCACCGACCGCGGCGACCTTGTTCAGACGGAAGAATCCGGCCACCAGCAGGATCGCGATGGTGTGCGCCGCCAGCAGCGGCAGGGTCCCGAGCAGCACCCCGACCGCACCGGCGGCGGCCAACTGCACCGGCGTGATATTTTCGGTCAACAGACGGCGCAGCGAAACCAGGGGGTGCAGGATGCTGATTTTTTGCTCCACCTCGCCGCTCGCCACCAGCCTGCGATGCGGCCAGGGGGTGATTGAACGCAGGGTCAACCGGGTATTGAGCAGGGTCAGGCGAAAGTTATCCATGAAGGCGTGAAAATGGGAGACCCGCTCACCCGGCGGAGGATAATAGACGCTGATCGCCAGATCTCGCAGTTTGACCCCGGCCCAGGCGGCCCGCACCAGCACCTCGACCTCATAGGAATACCGCGTCTCGTGCAACCTCAGCCCCCGCACGATCTTGACCGGATAGGCGCGAAATCCGCTCTGGGTATCACCGAGCGACTTACCTGTCTGAACCCGCAACCAGAAGTTGGAAAACCGGCGGCCGAAACGCGAAGAACCGGGGATACTCGCCTGGTCAAAATCCCGTTTCCCGACGATAATCGCCTGCGGAACCTCGGCGATGGCGGTCAGGAACCGGGGCAGATCGGCGGGCTCGTGCTGGCCGTCGGCGTCGAGGGTCAGGATATGGCTGAAGCCTAAGCGCTCGGCCTCATCGAGCGCGGTCTGCAGCGCCGTCCCCTTGCCGCGGTTCTGCGCATGGCGCAGGATCCGCACGTCCAGCCCCGCAAGCACTGTCGCCCCCGCATCGCTGCTGCCGTCGTCGACCACCAGCACCTGTGGGTGATACTGTAGGGTCGCTTCCACCACCGCGCGCACGGTCTGCGCGTGATTATAGAGCGGGATGACGACCAGGATATTGGGAGGCGTGCCGGGCATCAGCTATCACTCTCTCCCAGGCGGCGGTTGCTGCGGGCGAAGCGCAAGAACTTGCCGAGGTTGCCGAGAAACCGCCTCCAGCTGTCGGGCGATTTCCATAACATCGCCACATAGCCGAGCAGGACCTTGGGCCGCTGAAAGTGACTCTTGTAAAAGAGGATGAACAGCTCCTCGAGGCGCTCCCTGGTCATCCCCTGCGGCACGAACTGGAACTGCATACAGTCCATCTTCGCCCAGTCCTCGTCGAATTCGCCGAGCTCGTGGATCGTTTCGTAGATCGGCGAGCCGGGAAAGGGGGTGAACTTCGAGAGGTTGAAATCATCGATCGGCAGGGAGAAGACATAGTCCATGCTGCGCTGGATACTCGTCTCAGTCTCCCCCGGCAGGCCCATCATCAGGAGACCCTTGGTGCGGATTCCGGCCTGCTTGATCAGGCGGATTTTCTGCGCCAGCATGTCGAGGTCAGCGTTCTGGCGATGTTGCGCCAGCAGCTCCTCGTCACCGGTCTCGATCCCCAGACTCACCATCCAGCAGCCTGCGGCCTTCATCAATTCAAGAAGTTCGAGATCGACATGCTCGGCGCGCACCGCACAGTTGAAGGTCATGCCGAGCGGCTTTTCGATCATCAACCGGCAGAACTCCTCGACTCGCTGACGTTTGAAGGTGAACTGGTCATCGTAGAAGTTGATATGCCGGATACCGAACCGTTGCTTCAGATAAGCGAGGTGGCGGTAGAGATAATCGGCCGAATTATAGCGGAAAGTTCGCTGAAAAACCGAGCGATCGCAGTAGCTGCAGGCGTAGGGGCAGCCGCGGCTCGAGATACAACTGGTGCTCGGCGCCTTGGGATAATTGAAGATCGGCAGGCTGTAGGCCTCGGGGTAACCGGCGAGCTTTTCGTAGGCCGGAAACGGCAGGCTGTCGAGTTCGAGCCCCGGGCTGCGATAGCCCTTGAATTGCGGGACCCCCTCGGCATCGCGGCAGACCAGGCCGAACAGCATGGCACGCTCACCAAAACCGCTGACCATCAGCTCGCGCAGGGTCTCCTCCCCTTCGCCGATCACCGCGATATCGACCGCCGGATAATCGCTGAGCAGCTGCCCCTTCAAGGCCGAGACGTGAGCGCCGCCAAAGACCGTGCGGATGTCGGGCAGGACCGCCTTGGCCTGTTCCGCAAGGCGGACGGCGTCGAGAAACGACGAGGTGGTGCAGCTGAAGCCGATCCAGGCCGGGCGCTGCTCCTGCAGATAGAGGGTGATCTCCCGGTCCGAATCGGGACGCGCGTAACAGTCGATGATATCGACGCTCAGCTGCTCCCGCTCGAGATAGGCGGCGAGAGAGGCCAGCCCGAGCGGCGGCATGATATTCGCCGCGCGTGAAATATCGTTCTTGGCCGCGGCCGCATTATAGCCGAGGGGATGGACCAGCAGGATTTTTTGACCGTTCAGTTCGCTCATTAGCTCTTCTTCCGGATAGGCCGCGGCCCGAACGAGATCAGCTTATCCCACAAGAGCCCGCGATAACCGAAGCGGCGCATCACCTCGAGTTTCGCCTGCCCCTCGGCGGGGGGGAAGATCCATTCTCGCCGTTGATTGAAGGTCTCGAGAATCAACGCGTTCATGTGTGCGGGATCGAGCAACGGCGAAAAATAGTAGGCCGGCATCAGCAGCTTCTGCTCAGCCGAAATCACCCCATCGTCAATCGCCCGCTGATGGAGTTCGGTACCGGGCAGAATACGAATGCCGGAGAAGGCGAAGACTACGCTCGAGGCGATCTGCGCAACGTTGCGCAAGCCTTCGCGCAGGGTCGCCTCGCTCTCGTCCGGCCCGCCGAACATCAGGTAGTGCGCCGCCGGCATCTTCTCGGCCACGCAGGCCGCGTTGACCGCCAGCACCTCGGCGATGGTGAAATCTTTCTTCAGTCCGGCCAGGGTTGCATCACTGGCCGCATCGGTGCCGAGTTCCAGCGCGGCGAGCCCGGAGGCCTTCAGCAGACGTAACTCCTCGCAGCCGAGCCCTTTGGGGCGAAAGAAACCGCTCCAGCTGATGCCGAGCTTGCGCCGCGTTAGCTCTTCGGCGAAGCGCAGGTAATGCCCCTGCTCGTCGTTGAAGATCGAATCGGTGAAGAAGAAGCTGTTCACGCCGAAATCGCGCTTAGCCGCCGCGATCTCGTCGACCGCGCGTCCTGGATCGAGCGGGCGGAAGCGGTTCCCCTCCAGGGCGGGATAGGTGCAATAGACACAGCGATGGGGACAGCCGCGTTTGGTCTGGAGGTTGATCTGGCCGCTCTGCTCCAGGTAAAAATCGACAAACTCCTGGACGTAGCGTGGTGAGCCGATCTCGGCACCGATCAACGGTATCGTTTCGCCGCTGCTCAGGCGCAGCATCGGCCGCCCCGCGGCGAGCCCCTCGACCAGGGCGCAGATCAACCCCTCCCCTTCGCCGACCACGCCGTAGTCGCAGCCGAGGTACTCGAGAATCTCCTCCGGCATGATGGTGAAGGCCGAGCCGCCGACAACGATCGGCGCCTCGCTCTGGGCGCGCAGAGTCTCTACCAGCTCGCGGGCCTGAGCCAGGTACCAAGCCTTCTCCTGCACAAAGGAATCGATATTATCGATATTGCGCAACGACAGGCAGATCACCTCCGGTTGAAAGGAAGCGACCGCCGCCGCGACTGCGACGCAGGACTTCCCTCCGACCAGAAAGTCGTACTGCCGGGTCTGGTGCCCGCCCGCCTCGAGCGCACCGGCGATGATCGCCATACCGAGGGGATAAACCGGATAGGGTTCGGTCGTGGTGTTGCTCGAGAGCAGAAAAATCCTGCTCATGCCTCAGCGGCCCGCTTGAACTGGCGTTTCTTGCGCGGTTCGTAGCGCCGGTAGGTACCATCTTCGATTTCGCGCCGGATGACCTTCTCGAACAGCTTGCCCATCTTCAGCGCGTGGCCGCTCTCGGCGTGAAAGGTATCCCAGGCGTAGTAATAGAGCTCCTGCAGCTTTTCCGGGGTCATCTGCTTCGGCCGAAAGACCACCTTGCCGGCGCTGTAGTCGGCCCAGTTGTTACTTAAGATCCGCCCTTCCCGCTCCAGTTGAGCGCGGATCGGCGACTGCATGAAGGGGGTCAGGATGGTGAATTCGGCGACGTCGAGTTCGACCTCGAGCAGAAAATCGACCAGGCGCTTGATATCGTCTTCGCTCTGATCGTCGGTGCCGAGGATGATCGTCCCTTCAACGCCGATCCCAAAATCATTTAGCCGCTTGATCCGGTTGCGGATCACGTCCGAGGTGTCGAAGACTGCCTGATAGACATACCAGGCGCCGGCCTCAGCGGCCTTCTTAAGCACTTCATCATCGTCGAGGATCGGGTGGGAGACCCACTTCTTCTTCAAGGGGGCCATCTCGGTGAAGAGATCGAGCAGCCACTGCTTGTCCTGGGCCAGGGAGTTATCGACGATGAACAGCCGGTTGTTCTGGATCGCTTCCATCTCCGCGATCACCATATCGACCGGCCGCGGTCGGAACTGCTTGCCGCCCAGAAAACCGGTGCAGCAAGGGAAACAATCGAATTTGCAGCCGCGCGAGGCGTGGACCAGATCGAGCATCTGCACGCCGCGGTAGTTGTACAGATCACGCTGCAGGATATTGCGCCGAGCGGTGCCGACCAGCTGGATATCCGGATGCTGGTTCATGTAGTCGTAAACCGGCTTAAGCTCCCCCCTGGCCAGATCCTCCAGTACCTGACCGAAGCGCCCTTCGACCTCACCCAGAAATACCGCGTCGGCGTGTTCCATGACCTCTTCGGCATGCAGCATGGTAGCGATTCCGCCGAAGATCACCTTCTTGCCGCGTGCACGAAATTCGCGGGCGACCTCAAAAGCGCGTGGCAGCTGGCAGGTCAGCATGGTCGAGAGGCAGACGAAATCGCAGCAAAAATCGAAGTCGATAGTCTGCAGGTTTTCATCGACGAAGCTGATGTCGACCTCGGCCGGCATCGCTGCGGCGAAGACCACCGGCCCGTGTGGCGGCAGGTGAAACTCGGTCTGGCGGTCCAACTTCGGCCAACTCGGGTATACCAGATACATCTTCATGCGGCTCTACCCCTTATGCTTTTTTGCGGCGGTTCGAACCGCCGCAACTCATGCTTAACCAGATTGTCCATCAACCGGCGAGCGTTTTTTTAGACAGGCCGCGACCAGTTGCAGCAGGTCCTCAACCCACTGACCATCGAAGCGCAGCCCGTCAGTCGCCAGCCACAGCTCGCCGTAGCTCTCACTTCCGACGCGCGTCTCTTTTTCGAGCAACAGAAACAAGCTGCCGGGCAACTCATCGGGAGTTACAAGCTCCGGCGGCGGATTCAGATCGATAATCCCGGCCAGCACTCCGCTCTGCGCACTCCAGGCCAGCTCCTCCAGCCCAAGCTTGAGCGCCGTCAGCCTGGACGGATCGCGGCGGTTGACAATCATGCCGTTACCGGTGAGGCCGAAACGCAGAGCTATGTCGCCGAGAAAAGAGTTCGGCAGGGTGTAGGCGAACAGGTTCGGACTGGCCATCAGTCCCTGCTGTGGCAGCATCGTTTGCAGATAATCAAGGTCGGTCTGCAGACAACCGTAACGACTGGTCGCGACTATGCCGATCGGGCGCTTCTCCTGCCAGTCTTCCGCTCCGGCGTCACGCAGGCAGAAGGTCGCGGCGGCCAGACCGATGCGCGAAAAATCATCGAGCCGGCCGAAGCGCCGATCGATCTCGGCGAAGACCTGCTTGCGCGTGGGAATCTGCAACTCGCCGGTGATTAAAGGTTGTTGTCCATGCGCCTGACGCCCTCGTCCCAGTCCTGCGGGAGTGACCCAGCCGATACCGTTGATCCAGGCCCTCACAGTGCAACCCTTTGCAGAATCAGGGCGGCGTTGACCCCGCCGAAACCGGAGTTGGTGCTCAACAGATACTCCCCTGCAATCTTTTGCGGTGCGCAGGAAATCCGCCCCTGGCCGGCCTCTTCCGGCTCGGTACAACCAACGGTCCCGGGGATCAGCTGCTGCGCCAGGGCGTAACAGCCGACCAGCGCTTCGAGTCCGCCGGCCGGGCCGAGACAGTGGCCGATGCTCCCCTTGATGCCGTGCAGCGGCGGCAAACTCAGAGCAAACAGGCGGTTGAACGCGGTCAGTTCCATCGCATCGTTGTAAAGCGTCGCGGTGCCGTGAGCATTGATCGCCGCAACCTGTTGGGTCTCGATCCCCGCCTGCTGCAGGGCGGCCTGGCAAGCCAGGATCAGGCCGCTGCCGTCACGTGCCGGGGCGGTGACATGGTGAGCGTCATTGGCCGCGCCCCAACCGGCGATGCATGCCAAGGGGGATTGTGCCTGACGCAGGGCGCGTTCTTCGCTCTGCAAGAGCAGCGCGACGCCTGCTTCCCCCAAGTTTAAGCCCTGACGCAGGGTATCAAACGGCTTGGCAGCAGTGTCAGAGAGGGCCTGCAACGCCGAGAAACCGGAATAGACATACTCACTGACCAGGTCCGCCGCATAAACCAGCACGGACTCGGCCTGCCCGTTGGCGATCAGCGCCGCGCCACGTGCCAGAGCGACGGTCGATGAGGCACAGGCGGCGTTAATATTCATTCCCTGATCGCGCAATCCGAAACGTTGCGAAATTTTAGCCAGCAGCGGTTCAAACAGCAGGTCGCCTGGCACCGTTTCTCCGGCCCGATAGGCGCTTTCAAGGCGATCAAGCTCACCCTTGGTGGAGGCGACCAACAAACGTGCATCCTGCGGGACCTCACCCAACTGGGCGGCGATCAATTCAAGCAGGGGATCAAGCCGCGAACCACCCTCCGAAAGCTCCAGCTCCTCGATGCAGCCGGCGATAGTAGAGAGGTAATTCTCACAGCTGAAACGCTGCAGCGTCCGAATCCCGCACTCCCCCGCCAGCAGTCCCTGCCAAAGCCGGTCCGGGCCCAAACCTAGAGCGGTGGCACAAGCCACCTTGCTGATAAAGACCTGTTTCACACCAGCTCCCCCGCCTGCCAGCGCTGACGGAATTCATTATAAAAATGTGGCGACAGCATCAGTACCCGCTCTTCGGTATCCATCAGCAGTTGCACGCTGTAACCGGTGGTGGTCACCTCACCCACAGCGTTGCGCAGAATAAATTCATGGTTCAGGCGCACGGCATCGGACCAGTGCAGAATCGTCTCGATGGTAAACGGCTCGCCGAAACGCAAGGGGCGCTGGTAATCGATGTGCATCTGTTTGATCGGCGCCAGGATCCCCCGCTGGTAGAAATCGATGTAGCCGAGCCCGTACCGCTCGCCGAGATGGACGCGGCCATCCTCGAAATAACTCGGATAGCGCCCGTGCCAGACGATGGCCAGGGGGTCGACCTCTTCAAAGCGCACCACCCGCGCGACCGTCGAGCGCAGGGCGCAAGGGGCCTCGGCAGAAGTCTTGAAATAGGGTTTTCTCATTATTTCCCTCGCGCCGCAAAGTTCAAAGTAAAGGAGGACGCCGCCACCTCGCCACAGCGGAGTTCCACGGCGCAGCTGACACCATCAGCCACAGCGCCCAGAACGACCCTGACCAGGATCTGCTCGCCGGGGCGCAACTCACGGGTGAATTTTGCCCGGCTCAGTTTCTGAAACACGAGACGCCCACCGTACAACTGCTCCGCAACCAATTGGCCCAGCAGGGTCTGCAGGATCGCCGGTAGAATCGGATAGCCTGGAAAATGCCCGTCAAAACCGAGAAAGTCTTCGCCGAAACAGAACCGCTGCTCGGCGACATCAGCGGCATCAGCAGCGGCGGCGCTCAGGCACACCGGACCCAGCGCAGAATCAAGAATCGCTTGACGCATCCTATTCATCTTTTCGTTTCACCTCACGCAGCCAAAGGGAAAGTTTCACCTTATGCCGATAATCGTTAAAAATGATCTGTTGTGGGATACGCACCCCGTCAAACTTTTGATAATCGTTATAATTCACCCGCCAATCACCGGCATCAGAGACCTCGCGGGCCTCCACCAACTGGGCGTCGCAATCAAAGACAAAACCGAGACTGCCGCCGGGCAGCGGACGCCAGAGCCGCTGCGAACTCGGCTGCAGTTGCAGCCGGTCACCAGCGAGCGGCTGCGGTTGCAAAAAAATCCGGCGCAGGCTCTCGGCGACCCCAGGGGCAAAGCCAGGCTGCTGCCGCAATTGCGGAATGACGCGCTGCAACTGCTCCCCTTTTGTGTCGAGTTGCAGATCGAACATCACCAGGCCGACCTCATTCATCGCCGCCAGGCGGGCCTCGCCGCGACCGACATCGAGCTGCAGCAGACCCTCAAGCGGAAATTTTCGCCGGCCTATTTCCAAGAGCGCAGACTGCCGCAGCTGCCAGATGCCGGGCTGCCGGAGCCAGGACCCGTCAAACAGCTGCGCGCGCGCGGGGCGACTGGTACAGGGCGGCGACTGGGGCGGCAACTGAGCCGGAGTCCCCAGCGAGGCACAGGCAATCATTACCAGAGGTAGCAGAGACAGCAGCGCCCATATCAGTAAACGTAACATCAGAGCCTCTTCGGCCGAAAGGCCGGGATGACCAGGACCGCAGTCGGCACCGCGGCGCTGATCCCCAGCAGGACACTCAGCCCGATCGAATACAGCGCCGGATGCTCCGCCAGCACCAGCGCCCCGAAACCGACCAGCGTGGTCAACCCGGAGAGCAGAATCGCGCGCGAGGACGCTAAATCCTCCTTTTGCTGGGCATGACAGACCATGAATATTCCGTAATCGACCCCCAGCCCGATAATCAGAATCGAAGCCACCACGTTGAACAAATTCATCTCCAGGCCGAGCCAGGCCATACCGCCCAGCATCACCAACAAACCGGTCAGAACCGGCAGGCTTGCCAGCAGAATGCTGCTGAGGCGCCGAAACAGCACCACCAGCAGCAACAACACCGCCAAACCGGCAGCCAGGATGAAGCGACGGAAATCGGCAGTAATTTCACTGCTGAGCTGGCGACCGAAACGCCCCTGCGAAACCAGGTTGACCCCGGGGATAGCGGACAGTTTGGGCTCCAGTGCCGCAACCAGCTCCGGCCGATCAGGCAACAGGCTGATCACCTGATAGCCGTGCGCATCGCTCAGCAGCAGATTTTCGAGCAGATCGCCCATGCCCAATGCTTTCAATTGGGTTACGCCGAACTGCTGCGGCGGGTGTTCAAGCTGCGACCAGAAAGGATCAAAGGCTGCGGCCGAAAAACCGAATTCCTTCCCCTGTTCAAGGAGCTGCTCACGCAGTTGCGGCTGGTGCCGGGTCCAGAAATCCTGCCAGCGTTTCAAGCGTTGCTGCTGGGTCGCCAAAGGCGGCAGCAAGGGCGCCAGACTGACCAACCCTGCCGGATCTTCGGTCTGCAGAAGTTGCCAGACCTGCTCGTTACGCTCCAGGGCGGTCTCGAGATTTTCACCCCGGATAAAGATAAGGGCCCGTCCGCGCATATTGCCCCAGGCTCGACTGAGCGCCGCTTCGTTCTGCTGCAGGGCTATAGATTGATAACCGAGCCGGCGCAGATCCCCATTGATCGACAGCTGCGGCAATTTTACGGCCGCCAGCACGACCACCAGCAACCAAAGCAGCAGCACGCTATTGCGTAACCAGGGGAAGCGATCGTAGATATGCCGCTTGAATTGTTGCCGAGTTCCGCGTTTGAGAGGATTCGGCTTACCGATAAAGTGCGGCAACACAAGCAGCGCCAGCAGCACTGCCGCCGCAATACCGGTCATGGCGAACAGAGCCAACTGGCGTTGCCCGGGCAATTCTGAGCGCAACAGCACGGCAAATGCTGCCAGGCTGGTCAAGGCCCCGAACAGCACCGGACGTGACACCGCACGCAACAGCTCCGCGCGCGCGGCATCCCCGCTGCGTAAGGCAAAATAGACATGCAGACCGAAATCGATCGTGATCCCGAGCAGCACGGCGCCGAACCCGACCGTGATCCCGGAGACCCTTTCGTAGCAGAGCGACACGACCAACAAGGCCAGAACGAAACTGAACAGCGGCAGAAGATAAACCGCCAAGGTCCGCCAACAGCGCAGAAACAGGACAAACAGCAATAAGATGCCGACCCCGGATGCGAGCAGCACGCGTGACATGTCGTGCTGGATCGTACTGGCGTTCGCCAGGGTGTAGGGGTGGCCGCTGACCAGTTCGGCGCTGATACCAGGCGGCAACAGCTGCCGCGCCTGCTCAAAGGCCTCAAGTAACCGCCGGCTGCCCTGACTGTCGGTGATCGCGATCGGGGTATCCGCCAGGATCAGACTGTTGTGCCCGTTCCGACTGAGAAAATGCCCCTGTTCGAGCCGCACCTCGGGCACCGGGTTGAGATAGCGCAGCTTCTGCAGCGCCAAGGCCTCGAACCCGAGCGGGTCGCGCCTGATCTGCTTTTTCAGGGCGATCCCCTGCGGCTGCAGCAGTTGCGCCAGATCCTGCTGCAGATGCCGCCTGGTCGCTTCCGGCGCCAGCTGATCTTCTATCCGCTGCAGATCAGCGCCATCTGCTAACAGCGGCAGATAGCGGCCAAGCTGATCGAGCAGCCGACTGCCGAGCTGTTCCCCCGGGCCGTTGATCGCGTTATGAAACAGCTCAGCGGGCAAGGCCGCACGTAAGGCGTCGCTGGCCGAGAGCAGCTGTTGCGAATCGATCCCGTCTGCAGCACTGATATTGATAACCAGTTTGCGTGCGAATGGGGCCTGTTGCAGGAGTTTAAAATCGAGCGCGACCTGCGAATTGCCATCCGGCAAGAGGGCCGAGATATTCTCTTCCAGCCTTAACTGACTCAGCTGCACGGCGCAGAGCAGGAGCAGCAGTAACAGCCCGATCAACAACCAGCGGCGACGGCCTTCCAGCTTGCGGTAACAGGTAGCAAAAAAATTCATTTATAGTCCGGAGCCTGAAAATCAGGAGCTTGAAAATCTGCGTCAGGCAACTCCCGGTTGACCTCGACCTGACTAAAACGCATCAGGGTCTTATCCCCGCCGGTCTCATGCATCTCAACCAGGACGACATGGCTGTTGTCGGCGGCGAAGAGGATCTGCAACTGCTCAATGAAGCCCGCTTCCCCCGGATCAAGCGGGAAGAGTTGCAGGCGCACCGGCTGCTCACGGAGCAGCACAATTCGGTAGCGGCTCTTGAGCCAGTCGATATCAACCCTGGCCCAGGCCAGCAGCTGCTGAACGATGATCCCCATCATGGGATCGGAGTCGATGCGAAAGGTGCTGGTCTCCCGGCTCAGACTGTTCCAGCGTTCCCCCTGACGGCCGCGCAGCACGAAACCCGAGGCGACCGGCGTCAGCAGTTCCCAGCGCAGATACGCTGGCTGACGGTAGAGGAAGCGCCCCTGCGAAAGCAGGCTGGCGTCGAACATCGCCAACTGTTTCTCCTGCACGAAATTGCTCGACAGGCTCCTGATACCGGCGGCGGCAGTCTGCAGGCGCACAAAGACCGGGGTCAGATCCGGCCCTGCGGATTCATCCGCAGGTTGCGCGACGCGTGCAGACAAAGGCTGACACACCAGCAGAAGCAATAATAGAAATCCTATCCGCATTCTAAACCCCATCAATGGACCCATACCTTGATTTCGCCCCGGGCGAGCAGCTCCGAACCACGCCAGACCTCCCCTTCGGCTATCGCAAAAGCTTCAAGCTCAGCCAGGGTCTTGACCTTAATCTTCAGCTGGTCACCAACCTGCGCTGAGAGCAGCCTGGTGAACGTCTTGATCCCGACCAGAAAACCCTGCTTTACCGGCTTCCCCTCGAGCAGATCACAATAGCCCTTAACCGTGGCATAGGCCTGGGCCAGCAGTTCGATCATGGCCAGGTCCTCCAGTCCTTCGGTGGTGCAGGCTAGCGGACAATCGGCCGAAATCAGCGCCTCAACCACGCCGTTCTTCCCCTCGATTTCGAGCAGGCGCTCGACCAGCCGCATCGGCAGGCGGTGCGGGATCAGCTCTTCGGCTGCAAGCGGCAGGCTCAGTTTCATATCAGTCCTCCTGATAGCAGAATCCGGGGTGCAGTAAACCTGTCTGAAACCGAAAAACTGAGGTCTAAACGTCCAGGACTTATCTATAATACCTGCGCCGAGCGCATATCGACCAGCGCCTCGCTCATACGTTGCTTCACCAGTTTGCGCAAACAACTATGTCCATCCACGCCGACATACTCACGGGTATCAATCGGCGTCAGCGCGCGTAGCCTGACGCGGCAGGGGTGCAGCCACTTGCGCCCCGGCGGCAACAGTCGATCGGTGCCCTCGATGCACAGCGGGACAAGATCAACCCCCGCGTTGATCGCCGCTTTGAACGCGCCGGAGTAGAAGCGCTGCAGTTCGCCATCCCGGCTGCGATGTCCTTCGGGGAAGAAGAGCACCGCGCCACCAGAGACAAAGGTGTCGCGACAGTGACTCAGAGTCTCATCCCAGCTACTCCCTTCGACATCCAGATAGCGCGCCAGCCGCATGAAACCGCTGTACCAGAACATCCGAAACGGCCAGGATCGGACCGCAAAGGTGATGTCGTGCACCGGCAGCAGGGCCATGCAGTAGGTGTCGAAGAAGGAGAGGTGATTGACCACAAACAGATAAGGCTTACCCGTTTTGAGCTGGGATAGCTGCTCGCGCCGGAACTGAACAAAGGGGCTCATCACCAGCAGCCAGCCCCGTCCATAGAGCCAGATAAACCAGCGCGTCACCTGGTCGGCCGACCTGCGCAAAAACAGCAGACAGGCCGCAAAGGCGAAGGGGAAAACCAGGATACCCAGCAGGGTCCAGAGCAGCAAGAGGCTGTAGCACCAGAGGTTCATCGGCAGAATCAACAGCCCTGCCCCACTCCATTTTTTTACGGCTCTGTGCTGATCGGTCACGCTCAATGGATCTCCTGTGTTCAGCTGTGAGCTGTGACTTTTTCAAGTACAAATCGATGGATATCCCCCAGAGTACGGATGGCACGCACCGCTTCCTCTTCACGAATTTTGAAGTCGAACGCGCCCTCAAGCACGATCACCATATCGACCGTATCCAGACTGTCGAGTCCCAGATCCTCGTAGATATTGGCCTCGGGGGTCATCTCGACCCGCTCGAGTTCAAACTCCTCAGCCAGACTGGAGTCGATCCGTTCAATTACTTCCTGTTCAGTCATGCGTGCAGCTCCTTATGATGACGGTGGAATTGATCCCACCCATCGCGAAATTATTCTTCAGCACCAGTTTGGGCTGGACTTTTAGATTCTCTTGCAGGTGGAACAGACCGCCGCATTGTTCGTCGATCCGGTCCAGATTGCGAGTTGCGACCAATTCGCCGTGGCGCATCATACCAATGCTGGCAGATAATTCAATAGATCCGCTGGCGGCCATGGTATGGCCCAGATGCCCCTTGAGGCTGCTGACCGGCACCCGGTCGCCGACCAGACGCCGGATAGCCTTGGCCTCGGCCGCGTCTCCCTGCAGGGTGCCGGTGCCGTGCGCATTGATATAATCGAGCTGGTCGCCGCTGATCCCGGCATCCTCAAGCGCCAGACGCATACACTCATACATCGCCCCGACATCGGGGTTGGCAATACTCGAGGTGTCGGAGGTGGTGGCAAAACCGATCACCTCGGCCAGAATGGTCGCGCCGCGCGCCTCGGCAAAGCTCTTCTTTTCGAGCAGCAGGATACCGCTCCCTTCACCGCAAACGATGCCGTCGCGGTCTGCATCAAAGGGACGCGGCGCGGCATCCGGCTGCTGATTGTATCCGGTAGAAGCGGCGTGCATCATATCGAAGGTCGCGACGGTCAAGGGGTGAAATTCATCGGCGCCACCACAGAGCATGGCGTCCTGCCGGCCGAAGGCGATCTGTTCGTAGGCGTAACCGACCGCTTGACAGCTGGTCGCACAGGCGGCGGAGAGTGCCATCACCCGCCCGGTAATCCCCAACGACTGGGCGACGTTGGCGGCGCAGGAATGTCCCATGATCTGAAAGAACAGCCCGGACTTCATCCGCTCGAGGCTGTGATCTCTGAAATAGTCGGCAAAAAATTTCTCGCTGGTTGCTGTACTCCCCAGGGTCGAACCGATCATCACTCCGAGGTGCCCGGAAGACAAGTGTTCCTGCGGATAGGCGGCCATTTCCAGCGCCTGCTGGCTGGCCAGATAGGCGAAAATCGACATGTTCGACATGGTCCGGCGTAATTTTCGCGGGATCAGCTTCGGCTCTATCCCTTCGACGGTAGCCGCTAGGCGTGAACGCAGGCCGCCAATCTGTTCCAGTTCGGGGACTTCGCGCACCCCGGTTTCTCCCGCCAAGAGGGCATTGACCAACGTTTCAAAACTGTGCCCCAGGGGGGAGATGATTCCAATTCCGGTGACAACGACAGTTTCTAGCGACATGCTCTCAGTTCTCCACGCAGGTGTTCATGACCGAGGATAGAACCACAGGTCAGATAGCCGGCAACCACTGTTCCAAGCAGGCCCGGGGCGGCAATCGCTTGTCCTGAAAGGTACAGACCAGAGAGGCGGGTTACCGGGTGCGGGTTATACTGCTCCAAAAAACGTCCAACTCCATAGATGGCGCCTGCTGGAGCCGCAGAGTAATCCTGCAGGGTAAGAGGGGTGGCCAGCTCAAGCACCTCCAACCCTGCAAGCTCCGGACAATGCGCGGCAAACAGCTTGACCAGCCGTGCCGCAAGCTGTTCCTTGTGAGCACGATAGCCTGCACCATGCCGCAATGCGGGGGTGTCCCAGGCCGCAACCTCAGCGTAACGCGCCGGAACGACCCCGATCAAGCCGGTGCTGTCCCCCGCTCCCTGGTCGGCAACCGTCAAATAAAAAGGGCGGTCTTCGAGAGGCAGATTCGCATCCATAGTAAAGATCCCGGCTTGCGGCTGAACGAAAAGATTACGACGGCGCAGAAAATCGAGCGGCTTGGCGGTGCGCGCGTACAAAATATAGGCCGAGGGGGTCTGACGTAAATTCTTAAAACGCTTCAAATAGGCCGGGCGCAACTGGCCTGGTGGCAGCAACGGCGGGAGTAACGTCGGGTTGAGGGTTGCCACAACCTCTTGAGCGTTTAGGACCTCACCGCTCGCCAGGCTAACGCCCATGATCGCAGCCCCTGAGGCCCTGAGCGAAGTCACCTCGGCACGACAGCGGATCTCCACCCCTTCCGCCGCGACTAATGCGAGCAGAGCATCAATCAGCGCCCGCCCGCCGCCGACAATCCCATGGACCGAATGATAATAAGAACCAGCGACCTGCGCGTTCAGGGTTGCAGAGGCAGAATCAGGTTGCACACCATAGAGCAGACTGTGCATCGAGAGCAGGCTCTGTAGCTGCGGATAGGCCGCAAACACCTGCAACCGCTCCTGCAGAGATATTCCATGCACCGCCCAAATCCCGAAGTCGGCAATTTCCGCATCCAGATCCAGGTAAGGGACGTGACTCCACTTCGCTTCAATCTCAGCGAGATAGGTCGTGATCTCAGCCTGAACTACCGGGAAGCGCGCGCAAAGAGCCGCCTTGATTTCAGCAAACCCGACCGGCAGGGCAAAGCGCTCGCCGCTCGCCGAAATCTGCAGGCCATCGAAGCCAGCGGCGGCAAAGGGGAAGAGCTCCAGCCGGTTCTCAAGTCCGAGATGACGAAACAGAACGCGAAAAGGGCTCCCCTCCCCCAGTCCACCGACATAGTGAAAGCCAATGTCAAAATAGAGACCGGCGCGTGAAAAACCGCGCACCACCGGGGCTGGTTGGGCGTGCTGCTCAAGCACCAGCACGCGCCTTCCGCTGCGTGCCAGCAGCAGAGCACAGGTCAGGCCGGAAAGCCCCGAGCCGATGATGATCGTGTCATATTTCATATGTCAGGCGAAATCAAGGACAAGTGCGGAGTTGGTTCCACCGAAGCCGGCCGAATTACACAGGACCTTTTGCGGAGCCTGCGGGATAGTCTCGCGTACGAGGTTCAAGCCTTGCGTGTCCAGGCTCGGTGTCCGGTAATTGATATTCGCCGCAATAAATTTCTGTTTTGCCATGACGGTCGAATAGACAACCTGCGAGGCGCCGGACATCCAAAGCTCATGGCCGGTCATCGATTTGAGGGAGGAGGTCAACGGGGTCTTGATCCCGAACACCCGCCGGATGTTTGCGGCCTCGGCAGCATCGCCGGCGGGGGTTGAGGTCGCGTGGGCGCAGAGGTAATCGATCTCTGCCGCCGCCAGTCCAGACTGTTCCAACGCCATCAGCATCGCCCGGCTGATCCCGTCTCTGCTCGGCACCGAAAGCTGACCACCATCGGAGGAAAACCCGTAGCCGAGCAGTTCGCCGAGGATCGTCGCGCCCCTCTGCAGCGCCAGATCATAGCGCTCGAGGATGACCGTTGCAGCGCCGCCGCTCGGAACCAGGCCGTCGCGAGCGGCATCGAAAGGCCGACTGGCGGCGGCCGGGTCATCGATGCTGAGCGAGAAGGCCCCCAGACCGTCGAAGCTGCACATCGACTGCCAGGTTATCTCCTGAGCGCCGCCGCAGATCACCCGGTCCTGACGGCCTAGGCGGATCAAATCAGCGGCCTGGCCGATGGCGTGCCCGCCGCTCGAGCAGGCCGAACTGAGCGACCAGCAGGCGCCCTGGGTCTGCAACAGGGTATTCAAATTCATAGTGACGGTGGAGGTCATCGAACGAAAGATCTGACCGCTACCGATCGCCTTGGTCTCTCCTTTTTCGCGCAGCGCATCGACCTGTTCAACCGCAGCAATACAACTTGAATCACAACCGTAAATCAGGCCGGTTCTGTCGTTCTGGATCTCCTCGGCCGCAAGGCCAGCCATTAAGAGCGCATCACGCGCCGACGCATAGGACCAGACCGCAAAGTCCGGCATGCTCTTGCGTTGTTTGCGCGAAAGCAGAGAGAAATCAAAATTGTTGATCCGGCCGGTGAGCGGACTGCGAAAACCGAGTTCCGTCCGCTCTGGATCGGCAACGATTCCGGAACGGCCGGCGCGCAAGGCCTCGCCAACCGTTTGAAGGTCGTTCCCCAGGCAGGAGACAATGCCAACCCCCGTGATTGCTACTCGATACAAATTCGTGTCCATATTAAATATGCACGCCGCCGTTGACGGCGAAGACCTGACCGGTGATATAGGTTGCCCGGTCGGAGCAGAGGAATCCGACCAGCCCGGAAACCTCTTCCGGCTCACCGAAACGCCCGAGAGGGACAAGGGACAGGACCTGCTCTTTCGGCAGTCCCTCGGTCATCTCGGTAGTAATAAACCCCGGGGAGACGGCATTAACCAGGATATTGCGCCGCGCGACCTCGGCGGCCAGGGAGCGGGTCGCACCGATCAGGCCGGCCTTGGCCGCTGAATAGTTGACCTGACCACCAACCCCGGATTCGCCGGAGGTGGAAACAATATTGACGATTCGTCCCTGGCGTTTCCGCAACATCCGCGCAACCACCAGGCGGGTGACATTGAAAAAACCGTTCAGGTGGACGGCCAGAACGTTCTCCCAATCGGACTGACTCATCATCGCCATGATGCCATCGCGTGCGAAACCGGCATTATTCACCAGCACGAACGGAGCCTGCTCCTGCAACAACGGATCAAGAGCCGTTGAAACCGCCTCGGCATCTGCGACATCAAAAGGGAGCAAGATACAACTGCCGCCGGCAGCGACGATCTCGGCCGCAACCTGTTCCGCCGCCTGGTGGTCACTGCGGTAATTCAGCCAGATCGCAAAACCATCGCCGGCCAACTCACGGGCAATGGCCGCCCCTATCCCCTTACTTGCCCCGGTCACCAGGGCGACTCTTGCCTGCGCTGTCAATGTCATTTTGTCCCGACTGTCAGATTTTTTAATGTTTATTGATCCCCCAAAAGCGACCCGCCTGATAAAATTGGAATTAGTCTAAAATCAACATTAATTGTAGTCTTGAAACAGCACTGAATTCAAGGATTTTTTGGTGAATTGCGCATTCTGTACCGTCTACGGACCCCCCACAACTGACAGAGATCGGGAGCTTGTATGACTAAAAAAAGGTTGCAGAACAGATCCGTACAGCAGCATTGGCGTTCGATCCTCATCTTGTTCCTGCTGGGGTTGTCGTCCTGTGCCGGCATACCCGGACCGACTCAAGTTGGATCGGCTTTGCACTACATCCCGGAACAGGGCAACCAGCCCCTGAACCGTCAGGCTCCTGTTTTCGAGATAGCGGATTACCGCGTCGCCCATAATCGCATAGGCACCGTGCGTGCGGCCTCGGACAGCGATATCCTCATCGATTCGGACACCCCGGCGCTGTACGCCGAACAACGTCAATTTTCAACCGCGACGGCCGATTATACCAATCTGATCTACCGCGCACATTTTGCTGAGGTCCCCGGCGGATATGCGCCCTACTATCTGACCGCGGGGAGAAATGTCGGTCTCCTCGTCATCGTAACCCTCGACTCCAAGGGACGCCCTCTGCTCTATACCACACTGCATACCTGTGGGTGCTACCTGAGCTTCACCCCCACGACCTTCTTACCGCGGACGATGCTCCCGGCAGACTGGCCCAAGAAGCGCCAGACGGTTTTCGGTGAAAGTCTGCCAGCCTATCTGGACTACAGCGCTCCCGGGTCGGATCAGCAGCGGGTACAAATCAGGATCCGTCCCGGCTCGCACCGGGTGATGGATATCCAACTGGTGACACCCGAAGAGATCCCTGAACCAACGCTCGCGGTCCCGCTGCTCCCGCTCGCTGAGCTAAATCGCCTTCCCCTCGAAAACGGGCAAACTACGTCCTTCTATGCAGCCTCCGGCTGCAGGGCGGGACATGTAAAGGGCAGCTTCAAGACGCGAGAAAGACTCTTAATGAGCTGGTGGGCGCTGGATTGGAATATCGGTCAGGATAAATACCTAGGAGTAGACATGCAGGATGGTCCGGTTTTCTACACCAGCTTAAAACCATGGGCCCGCGAGGCATCAGACATACGTGATTATGCAAAATTTCTGCATTACTGGGGGTGGAATTTGTAACTATATTGATCGGCTACTTCTGAAGATAACACCCAAGTAAAAGAAGAGGGCCCGTCAGCTGAATCTATGGAAATATTCAGGTTCTGGCAACTTGCCAAGCTCATGATATAAGGCGATTTGTAGGCATTTCAGGAAACCGAACGCTTTTCTTATAGTGAGTTTTGCCTTGAGGTTTAGACCCTCTACAGCACCGCTGGAAAGTCGGCCTTTTGCCTTGAACCAGTTCATTATCAGCAATTGTGTTTGCGTAACATCAGCGCCACTTACTTCAGCGGTTCCAGATCGGAGCCTATAAAGAATTTTGTGTAAACGGCTCGTCGGCCACAGTGCCGGCATCCGATCTTCAAATATGATTGTGAATTGATTCATTGTTGATTTCCAGTTGTGGATCGGCATGGTCCACTTTTCCGACATGTTTTATAGTGCCAGGTAGAGCAACTTCAGCATAGAGGCATCGCTCGGAAATGAGCCCCAGTTTTTCGTGACTTTACGCATTGACATATTTACCGACTCATTAGCGTTTGTCGTGTAGATCGCGTTGTGAATCTCTGGCGGATAGGAAAGCTGATTTTGACAAATCATGCCATTTCATTGCGCAGATATGAAAGGGTTCCCCTCAATTGAATAATTTATCGTGAAAGTAGTTGAAAAAATAGGTTATAATTAACAATTATGAAAACTGTTTTCAAAAACTTAGGAGAAACTATCAAAAATGGCAAAGTTCACCGGTCCCAAAGGCAAAATTGTTCGCCGATTTGGCGTCAACATATTCGGAAA
>JBDNGT010000336.1:0-8704 GCA_041689145.1 Geopsychrobacter sp.
CCGAAGTCCTGAGCATGACAATAAAAGGCTCAATTTTTTAATCAGGCAGACAATCCCATCTTCTGGCGCCAAGAGGCTTAAACACGGGGCGAAGCACAAGGCTCGATTTGTTCATTGGAGGAGAGGGACTCGATGACAACCGCTGATACACCGATGAAAAACTGTTGAATATTCAACAGTGCATTAAAGAAAATCCTCCAATTTCAAACAAGAAACCATCAACAACAGCCCAAAATGACGATACTTTAAGGGAGCTGGTATTTTGCTTTCTTGCGCAAGCATCAACCTTGGAAAAGAGAAAACCGATGATGATTCGAATCCGGTATTCGGATGGCCGTTTCGACATGGTTAAAGCCGCACGGCTTGATCATTTGATTGAAACTGAACAGATAGAGGGATTCAAGCGGGCAAACGGTTGGATTACCCTCGGCGTAGACCCTGTTCGGAACAAGATGTTCACGAATTACTATCCCGGTACCGAAAGGCGCGGTATAGTTGACCCACATGTGTTGAATCGGGATGAAATCCTATCGGCAAACTTATATGCAAAGGCTACGGACCTCCTATAGGGGCCTTATAGTCAGCCCGGCATTGACGCAAGAAAATCCGCGATTAATGCCCCAAAAATGACCGAAATAGCAATTATATATCAATTTGCCTGAGAAATGATCCTATGGTCCTGACTATAATCAATTGCCTCGGTTGTGGAGCACCAGTCCGCGGAGAGTTTAAATTATGCTCGCGCTGCTGCAAGCTGCTCGGCGTGAACGACCCTTCTGAAGAAAGCACTCAAGAACCTTCGTCTGAAGACTTGAATGGGTCCGGCCTGACTGGCGAGCCTCTCCACATGCCGATAGGGGCCTTACCCTCTGTTTTCCCCTATTAAGTCTCAGCTTAGTTGTCGTACTAGGCTGTTATAGCGGCTTGAACAATTAACATTGAATTCAGCGAACCAGACTCAATGTCTGCTGATGGGCCGAATTCGAACTTTTCAGAGACGACTAATTTGAGGCGATCTTATGGCAACAAACGTTAAAATATTGACACAGAGATCCAAATCGATTGTTATCCCGATGCTCTTCCTGTTACTCAGCGGATGCTCCTTCGGCCCCGATTATCATAGGCCCGAAACGCTGGTGCCGATTCAATACAAAAATAACGCGCCCTGGAAAAATGCCACGCCAGGAGATCATCTGGATAAGGGAAATTGGTGGGAAATTTACGCCGATGAAACCCTTAACAGACTTGAATTGCAGGCAATCGAAGCTAATCAGACGCTTAAGGCCGCTTATGCGCGCCTGAGACAAGCACAGGCGGTCGCCGGCATCAGCAAGGCGGCCAAGCTCCCGAGCGCAGATCTATCGGGAAACGCAAAGCGCTCGCGCGTTCTTCTCAACAGGTTTGGCTTTGATACCGGTCCGTCTGGTATTCTTTTTAATTATTATGATGTTTCTTCCGTCCTCAACTATGAGATCGACCTCTTTGGACGAGTTAAACGTTCGATCGAAGCCGCTGAGGCCAATGCCGAAAGCGCAACAGCCGATTATCAGACCTTACTGCTCTTGTTACAGGCGGACCTTGCGAGCAGCTATTTTGCATTACAATCAACCGATACCGAGATTTTACTCCTGGAGCAGACACTGAAACTACGTAAAACAGCTCTTTCAATTGTCCAGGATCGATATATACATGGGCTTGACGACCTCAGCAATCTCTTGCTCGTTCGGGCAGAATTGGCCTCGACGGAAACTGACGTAGTTGGCCTGCAGAAACAACGGGGAGAGTTGGAGAATTCAATCGCCCTATTGACTGGCCAGTTCCCCTCAACTTTCACCTTGGACACAACCCCTCTTAAGCTGTCCGTTCCCTTGATAACCCCCGGCCTGCCATCCAGTCTGCTGGAACGACGACCCGACGTCGCCTCAGCCGAACGCCAGATGGCCGCCGCATCAGCCCGCATCGGAGTGGCAAAAACAGCCTTCTTCCCGGCAATCAGCCTGAGCGGCAACGCCGGATTTGGGAGCAGCCAGCTTGACGGCCTGTTCAATTGGGACAGCCGCAGCTGGGCCCTGGGCCCGGCTATTTCTCTTCCGATCTTTGACGGCGGTCGAAATCAAAAAAATCTCGAGCAAGCCAGGGCCGCCTATGAAGAAGCGATTGCCAACTACCGCCAACAGGTTCTGATTGCCTTTCAGGAGGTAGAGGATGGGCTCCACGGTTTGCAGCTGTTGGATCAGCAGGGGCTGGCGCTGCAACAAGCTGCCGATGACTACACCCAAGTCTGGCGGATGGCTGAAAACCGCTACAAAGCGGGGTTGATCAGCTCCCTGGAGGTTATTAATGCTCAGATTTCCGCCCTGCAGTTTGAGCGACTGCACAACCAGGTCCATGGGCAACAACTGACCACCAGTGTGCTGCTAGTCAAGGCCTTGGGCGGCGGTTGGCAGACTGAGTTATAATGGTTGCGGTTTCATTTCTTCATTCTCGTGGGACGAAAACTGCTGAAAGCGATAGCGTATTAATGCCCTGCTTCTTGCGGCGGGGTGCTTTATGCAAATATTTAAGGTTGCAGCACGAAAGCTGATGATCGGTACCGGTCTTTTCGCTCTGACCGGCCGGATGGCTGAAATGACCGGTGTGCTCTTTCCGTTTTCGTTGCTTCTGTTGCAGTGGTCGTCGTGTTCAGCACTTACTCCGATGTCAAGATGTCTAACGCTTATCCCTCCGCCGGAGGAATTGCGATATAACTGGAGAAGCTTACGGTAAAACATTACCGACGGCCTTTCATTTCGAACTATTTGTTTCCAGTTCCTATCCAGTTCCTATCCTCGAGCTTCTTTTTGTCCTTATTCTGCGCATTTGTCATGGTTTGTCCAAACAACATTAATGCCGCAACCCTCGAGGCTGAAATCATGGTCGTAGAAGGAGAGATTGATGCCGCGGTTTTCCAGCTTCCGGTTGAAAATTCATCCGCTAAGATCCTGATCGTTGATGTGCGACCCGCTGACGAATTTCATCGGGGTCATCTACCCGGCACGATCAATATCCCGGATCAAAACATCAACATAAATGTCACCATTGAAGCTGATGGAACCGAGGCTATTAACTGAGATTTTCGGCCATGTTTAATTTGCGGGATCAGCCAAGCGCGGTTCCCGCTTTTTTTAAAATACAGAATGTGTTAAACACCCCGCTATGGCACTTATCTCACTTAATAATCTATCCCTTGCATTCGGCGGATCACCCCTTTTTGATCACACCTCGCTGCAGATCGAATCCCGTGATCGAATCGCGCTGATCGGGCGTAACGGCTGTGGGAAATCGACCCTACTGCGCCTCTTGAACGACGAGCACCGCCCCGACAGCGGTGATATTATGCGTCAGCAGGGGCTGAAAACCGCGATTCTACAGCAAGATGTGCCTCTCAATTTCAGCGGCAACATCGACAACATCGGCGAAGTTGTCGTAAGGCTGGCTGCGGGAAACGCGGGTGACGGGCAACTTGAGGCTGTTCTTTCACGGCTCGATCTTGACCCGAGCCTGCAGGTCGCTAGCCTCTCAGGGGGGATAAAACGCCGCGTTCTGTTGGCCGCAGCGCTGTACAGCGAACCCGATCTGCTGCTGCTTGACGAGCCGACCAACCACCTCGATATCGACTCGATTCTCTGGCTTGAACAGTTTTTGAAACGCTTAAAAACCTCGCTGGTCTTTGTTAGCCACGACCGTGCCTTTACCGCCAGCGTCGCCACCCGCATCGTTGAGCTCGACCGGGGACAGCTGTTTGATTATCCCTGCGACTATCCAACCTATCTGCAGCGCCGTGAAGAACGCCTGCATGTCGAAGACGAACTCTGGCGCCGCCAGGACAAGAAACTGGCTGAAGAAGAGGTCTGGGTCAGGCAGGGGATCAAGGCCCGCCGCACGCGTAACGAGGGGCGGGTGCGGGCGCTTAAAAAAATGCGCGAGGAGAATAGGCAACGCCGCACTCGCAGCGGCGAAGCGCGGCTCAACCTGGAGGCTGGCGAGCGCAGCGGACAGATGGTCGCCGAAGCCAAGGATGTAAGTTTTTCCTACGCGGAGAAGACGGTGGTCCGCGATCTTTCGGTGCGTCTGATGCGCGGGGATCGGGTCGCGATTCTGGGGCCTAACGGTTGCGGTAAATCGACCCTGCTGAAACTGCTGCTAGGCGAATTGACTCCAACAGCGGGAACCCTGCGTCAGGGGACAAACCTGCAGATCGTCTATTTCGATCAGTTACGCGAGCAGCTCGACGAAAACGCCAGCGTCAAACAAAATGTTTGTGGCGATCAGGATACGGTCGACATCGCCGGTCAGCAACGGCATATTTACGGCTACCTGAGCGATTTTCTCTTCACCCCTGACCGGGCACGCACCCCGGTGCGGGTTCTCTCCGGCGGGGAACGCAACCGCCTGCTGCTGGCCAAACTCTTTACCAAACCGGCCAACCTGCTGGTGCTGGATGAGCCGACCAACGATCTCGATGTCGAGACCCTCGATCTGCTCGAAGAGCTGCTGCTCGACTATCCGGGAACCCTACTGCTGGTCAGCCACGACCGGACCTTTGTCGACAATATCGTGACCAGCTGTCTAGTTTATGAGGGGGACGGACAGTTCATTGAACAGATTGGGGGCTACAGCGACTGGCTGGCAACGCGCAAGACTTCATCTGATAAAAATGGGGTCGAGAAGAATAAACCGTCAAGAGGGCGGCGGCAACAGAGCCGGAAACGACTCAGTTTCAAAGAGAAGCACGAGCTCGAAAGCTTGCCGCGCCTGATTGAAAAGCTGGAGACTGAACAAACCGAGGTTCACGCCGCTCTGGCCGATCCGGCGCTCTACCAATCAGGAACAAAGGTTGAGATTAACCGCTTAAAAACCCGTATGCCTGAAGTGGAAGAAGAGCTTAAGTGCGCCTACCACCGTTGGGCAGAGCTAGATGCGCTGAGCGACAACTGACAAACATTTATAGCCACCAAGGCATCAAGCAGGGCAAGGGAATTTTAACGCAGAGACGGAGAGGAGAGCCGCCGGAAAGAAAAAGTGAATCTATTCTGTTTGAAATTATAGACGGTCCTCTGCCCTTCTCTGCCCTTCTCTGCGCGGATCTTCCGCTCTCCGCCTCTCCGTTAAAATGCACTTTTTATCTCCTTGGTGCCGCGGTGCCTTGGTAGCCGCATGCTTCTCAGGTCGGCTGTTCTTCGATATTCACCACATAAATGGCACTGACAAGCATTCTCATTTTGACCATTTGCACAGAGTCAGGTAGTATCTATTCCCCATTTGCACTTTGCGCACCGGCTACCGCTCCACCAACGACTAAGGACCAAAAATGACCAACCACCATATTGGTATGCCGCCCACCCAGGGCTTGTACGACCCCGCCAACGAACATGAAAACTGTGGTGTAGGTTTTATCGCCAACATCAAAGGCAAAAAAAGCCATAGTATCGTCAAGCGGGGCATTGAGATTTTATGTAACCTGACCCATCGCGGCGCCGTGGGCGCCGACCCGCGGGATGGTGACGGCGCCGGTTTGATGATTCAGCTGCCCGACGCCTACTATCGCGAGGTCTGTGACTTCGCGTTGCCAAAAACTGGCGAATTCGGGGCCGGTCTGGTGTTTCTGCCCAATGATCATGCCTGTCGCGCAGCCTGCATCACTGCGCTCGATCAAGAGCTGGCCCGCGTCGGGTGCACGATTCTCGGCTGGCGCGAGATCCAAACGGATGGCGGCACCATTGGCCGCAATGCCCGTTCTGTCGAACCGCAGGTCCAACAGATCTTTGTCGATCGCGGCGAAGTGGAGACCAACCGGCTCGATCTGATGCTCTTTCTGGCCCGTAAGCGGGCTGAAAATAAAATCCGCAAGCGCAAGCTGGCAGGCAATGAGATGTTCTACGTCTGCTCGCTCTCAAGCCGGACCATCCTCTACAAGGGGATGCTCCTCTCCGAACAGCTGAGTACCTTTTACCCCGAACTGGATGATGAGCGCCTAGTCAGTGCCATCGCCTTTGTCCATCAGCGCTACAGCACCAACACCTTCCCGACCTGGGATCTAGCGCAGCCCTTCCGCTATATGGCCCACAACGGCGAGATCAACACCCTGCGCGGCAACATCAACCGCATGCGCGCTCGGACCGCTCTGTTCGCGCATCCCGAACTCGGTGATGCGGTCAAGGATCTCGACCCGGTCATCATCGAAGGGAGCTCAGACACCGCCTGCCTCGACAACGCCCTCGAACTGCTGGTCGTTGCGGGACGAGGACTGGCGCACTCGCTTGCTATGATGGTCCCAGAAGCCTGGGTTTCCAAGGCTCACCTGCGGCCCGATCTGAAGGGCTTTTTCGAATACCACGCTACCATGATGGAGCCCTGGGATGGTCCGGCCAACATCGTCGCCTGCGACGGTCGACAGATCGTCGCGATTCTCGACCGTAACGGCCTGCGCCCGGCGCGCTACTGGATTACTGACGACGACGAGATCATTTACGCCTCGGAAGCCGGGGTGTTGGACATCGCGCCCGAGAAGATCCTGCGCAAGGAGCGGCTGGCCCCCGGCAAAATGATTATGGTCGACGTCGAGACCGGCGAGTTCAAGGAGGATCATAAGATCAAGGGCGAACTTGCCGCAGCCAAGCCCTATGCTGCCTGGGTCAGCGAGCATCTGATCCGGCTGGATGACCTGCCCATGCCGGCCACCAAACGCGTTCCCAGCCACGGAGAATTGCTGCGCCGCCAGGGGAGCTTCGGCTACACCCTGGAAGAAATGCGGGTTATTCTGGCGCCGATGGCGGTCAACGGCCAGGAACCGGTCGGTTCGATGGGAACCGACACCCCGGTTGCGGTTTTGTCGAAGTACAGCAAGCTCATCTACTGGTACTTCACCCAGCTCTTCGCCCAGATCACCAATCCGCCGATCGATCCGTTGCGCGAAGAGGTGGTCATGAGCCTGGTTCAGTATCTGGGACCGGCGCGCAACATCCTGCTGCCTGGACCGGAACATTGCCGGATGCTGGAACTCGAGCACCCGGTCATCACCAACGAGGTGCTGGAACAGTTGCGTCACAGCGACATAGAAGGCTTTCGCGGCACCACCCTAAGGACCCTCTTCGATGCCGAGCAGGGTACCGAGGCGCTCGAACAACGGCTGGAGGCGCTGTTTATTGAAGCCGAGATCGCGATCGATGCCGGGCGCACCATCCTGGTGCTGTCTGATCGTGGCGTCTGTGCCGATAAAGCACCTATCCCGGCGTTGCTGGCACTCTCCGGTATTCATCACCACCTGATCCGGGTCGGCAAGCGCAGTCAGTGCTCACTTGTTGTTGAAACCGGTGAGGCGCGCGAAGTCCACCATTTCGCCCTGCTGCTCGGTTATGGCGCCACGGCAATCAACCCCTACCTTGCCTTCGAGACCTTGCAGGACATGGTGACTCAGGGGATGCTCGTCGGACAGGACGGCAATAACCAGGCCGATGAAGAGACCGACATCGTCTACCTGTACACCAAGAACTACATCAAGGCGATCGGCAAGGGGCTGCTTAAGGTCTTCTCCAAGATGGGGATCAGCACACTGCAAAGTTACTGCAGCGCCCAGATCTTTGAGATTGTCGGCCTGAATCAGAAATTTACCGCCAAGTACTTTCCCGGCACCGCCAGTCGGATCGGCGGCGCAGGCCTGACCGAGGTCGCGACCGAAAGCCTGATGCGCCATCGCATCGCCTACGCTGAGCAGATCGATCCCAACCGCGATCTGGAGCGCGGCTCGGAATATTCCTGGCGCCGCGAAGGGGAGCAGCACCTGATGAGTCCGGAGGTCATTGCCCTCTTGCAGCATGCGGTGCGCTCCGGCAATCGTGACGAGTTCAAACGCTACTCAAGCCTGCTCGACGACCAGAGCGAGCGGCTCTGCACCCTGCGCGGACTGTTTAAGTTCAAACCACAGAATCCGGCGATCCCCCTGGAGGAGGTCGAACCGCTCAGCGCCATCATCAAACGCTTCTGCACCGGCGCAATGAGTCTCGGCTCAATCTCACCCGAGGCGCACGAAACCCTGGCCATCGCCATGAACCGCCTCGGCGGCAAGTCGAACACTGGCGAAGGGGGCGAAGACCCGCGCCGTTTCACTCCGGATGCCAATGGGGATTCGCGCCGCAGCGCGATCAAACAGGTCGCTTCGGGACGCTTCGGCGTCACGCCGCACTATCTGGTCAATGCCGATGAGCTGCAGATTAAGATCGCCCAGGGTGCCAAGCCCGGCGAAGGGGGGCAGCTGCCCGGCCACAAGGTCAGCGAATATATCGGTGAGCTTCGTTATAGCGTCCCCGGGGTCACCCTGATTTCACCGCCGCCGCACCATGATATCTACTCGATCGAGGATCTGGCCCAGCTGATCTTCGACCTGAAAAACTGCAACCCCAAGGCCGATATCACGGTCAAGCTGGTGAGTGAAGTCGGCGTCGGCACCGTCGCTGCCGGGGTCAGCAAGGGCCACGCGGAGCGTGTTATCATCGCCGGCTACGACGGCGGCACCGGCGCCTCGCCGGCCTCTTCGATCAAGCATGCCGGTATCCCCTGGGAGATCGGCCTGGCGGAGACCCAGCAGACCTTGGTGCTCAACGATCTGCGTGGCCGCATCATCGTGCAGACCGATGGCCAACTGCGCACCGGTCGCGATGTCATCATC
>JBDNGT010000337.1:0-1534 GCA_041689145.1 Geopsychrobacter sp.
CGCGGGTTTATGTAAGGTTGCGACCCTTGAAGAGCTTGAAGCCCAGGGATGGAGCCTGAATCCAGGGCGTTATGTTGGAGTGGCGGATCGGGAGGAAGAGGATTTTGTTTTTGCTGAGCGACTGGAGGAGTTGAACGAGGAACTGGAAGTTCTTAATGCTGAAGCTCGTGAGCTGGAAGATAGCATTGCTGAAACTGTTGTCCAGTTGTTGGAGAGTCATTCGTGAGTGAAGCTCTTCCCAAAAATTGGGCTACAAAAAAACTGGATGAACTTGGATTTGTTGGCCGTGGCAAGTCAAGGCATCGTCCCCGTAATGATGAATCCTTGTATGGCGGAAATTATCCTTTCGTCCAAACAGGGGACGTCAAAGCCGCCGAATTTTACTTGCACGAGTTCTCCCAGACGTACAACGATAAAGGGCTTGCCCAAAGTAAGCTTTGGAATCCTGACACTCTCTGCATCACTATCGCTGCAAACATAGCAGATACGGCTATTTTGAAGATCAAGGCATGCTTTCCAGATAGTGTTGTCGGATTTATTGCTGACCCACAAAAAGCTGATGTCCGTTTCGTGAAACACTACATCGACACCATTAAACTTAGAATGCAGAATATTTCAAAAGGTACTACTCAGGATAATCTCAGTCTAGATAAGCTGATGACTTTTGACTTTGCTGTCCCCCCCCTCGAAACCCAACGCAAAATCGCTACTATCCTCTCGACCTACGACGGCTTGATTGAAAACAACACCCGGCGCATCAAGGTTCTCGAAGAGATGGCACAGACCATTTACCGTGAGTGGTTCGTCAACTTCCGCTTCCCCGGCCATGAGAAGGTCAATATGGTCGATTCGCCTCTCGGGAAGATTCCTGAGGGGTTGGAGGTTCAGAGCGTTGGAGATCTTCTTTGTAAGGTTCCAAGGCGAACGAAAATTCAAAAGAAAGATTATCTCACTTCAGGAGAAATCCCTGTTATCGACCAAGGCAGAGAATTTATAGGTGGCTACACAGATGACGAAGAAGCGTTGATTGAAGACCATCTTCCTCGGATCGTTTTCGGTGATCATACCCGCATCTTGAAATATGTGGATTTTCCATTTGCATGCGGCGCTGATGGAACACAACTATTGATGTCCAATACTCCGAAAATGCCACCAACCCTTTTTTATTACGCGTTACTTGAAATTGACCTTTCCAATTTTGGTTATGCGCGTCACTTCAAGTTTCTAAAAGCAGAGGACTTGGTGGTTCCAGATCAACAAACGGCATCTTTGTATCAGAAATACATAGGAAGCATGCGTGACCAAATTAGTTGTCTAAACGCAAAAAATCTCAACCTACGTCAGACACGAGATTTGCTCCTGCCAAAATTAATCTCGGGTGAAATTGACGTATCCGAGCTGAAAATCGAAACAAAGGAGACCGCCGCATGATCGACCCCGCTATCTATGAACTCCGCATTTCACTTTTTGAAAACAAACCGGAAATCTGGCGCGTCTTCCAGGTGCCAGCTTCGATCCCCCTGCGTAAACTGCA
>JBDNGT010000338.1:0-4352 GCA_041689145.1 Geopsychrobacter sp.
AGTACGGATCATGTTCCCGATGATCAGCGGTGTAGCTGAAATCAGAGCCTGTCGACGGATTCTGCGTACGGTAAAAACCGATCTTGAGCAGGAAGGGTTTTTATTCGATCCACAAATTAAGATCGGCATCATGATCGAAACCCCTGCGGCCGTGATGATTGCTCCGCTGCTCGCGAAGGAGGTCGATTTTTTCTCGATTGGAACCAATGATCTGATTCAATATTGCTTGGCGGTCGATCGCGGGAATGAGCATGTCTCTTATCTCTACGAACCCTTGCACCCCGCAATTTTAAGGGCTCTGCAACTCGTTTGCGATGCGGCCCACAGTGCGGGAATTGAAGTCGGTATGTGTGGCGAGATGGCGGCTGAACCCATGTATGTTCCGGTCTTACTCGGCCTTGGGCTGGACGAACTGTCAATGAATCACGCCTGTATCCCGCGGGTCAAAAGGGTGTTGCGGAATCTGACCCGCGCTGAAGGTCAGGATATGCTGGATACCCTGTTGCAACTTTCGACCGGCAAGGAAATATCCGTCCATCTTGACCGAGAAATGCGTAGGCGCCTGCCTGAGCTTTTTGGTGATTTCATCATTTGATTGTTTTGCAGGGCTGTCATTGTTGTGATTCATTGACAGCATATTTTTTTCGCTAAAACTCACCGGCTGTTTAGAGCCAAATAACTTTCAATAGGAGATATTCGAACCATGCCTATGACCAATTTTCTCTTTACCTCAGAATCTGTCGGGGAAGGACATCCCGATAAGGTAGCGGATCAAATTTCAGACGCTATTCTCGACGCGATTTTGGCCCAAGATAAAATGGCCCGTGTTGCCTGTGAGACTCTCGTTACCACCGGGATGGCATTTATTGCCGGCGAGATCACGACGACAGCCTATGCCGATTTTCCATCCATCGTACGTCAGACGATCAAAGATATTGGCTACAACGATTCGGCGATGGGGTTCGATTATGAAACCTGCGCGGTCTTAACCTCCATCGGTCAGCAGTCGCCCGATATCGCCCAAGGGGTTTCTGAAGGCGAGGGGCTCTTTAAGGATCAGGGCGCCGGGGACCAGGGATTGATGTTTGGGTTTGCCTGTGACGAAACTCCCGAATTGATGCCGATGCCGATTATCCTGGCGCATAAACTGACGAAAAGACTGGCCGACGTTCGCAAAGGCGGTCAGCTCAAGTTCTTGCGTCCAGACTGTAAATCCCAGGTCTCAATCCAGTATATTGATGATAAGCCGGTGCATATCGATACGGTGGTTGTCTCGTCGCAGCACACCCCGAATGTCAGCTATGCGGATTTGCAAGAGGCGATTATTGAGGAGGTTGTTAAGCCGACTCTGCCCGCCCATCTGATCAATGACAAGACACGCTACCTGATCAATCCGACCGGCCGGTTTGTTGTCGGCGGCCCCATGGGCGACTGTGGCCTGACCGGCCGCAAAATTATTGTTGATACCTATGGCGGTCATGGGTCACATGGCGGTGGCGCATTCAGCGGCAAGGACCCATCCAAGGTCGATCGCAGTGCGTCCTATATGGCACGCTATGTTGCGAAGAACCTGGTTGCTGCCGGGCTTGCCACCAAGTGTGAGGTGCAGTTGGCCTACGCCATCGGGGTTGCCGAACCGGTTTCCGTCATGATTAACACCTTCGGCACTGGCGTGATTGCCTCAGATGAAATTGCGCGAATTGTGTGTGAAGAGTTTGATATGCGTCCAGCCGCAATTATTCAACAGCTTGATCTGTTGCGGCCAATCTACCTGCAAACCGCTGCTTACGGTCATTTCGGCCGTGAACTTCCAGATTTTTACTGGGAGAGGAAAGACCGAGTCGAATCTTTGCGGAGTCGCGCCGGACTCTGATCTTCTAAAAGCTATCTACAAAGGGGTGCTTCACTTGTGAAGCACCCCTTTCTCATTAGTCACGAAAACGTTTGAGCAGATCGGCATAAGCATCGATGCGTCGATCGCGCAAAAATGGCCAGATTCTCCTGATCTGTTCACTCCGTTCAAGATCGATATCAACCAGTAACGTTTGTGCAGTTTCCCCCGCCCGCATCAGGAATTCGCCTTGAGGGCCACAGGCAAAACTGTTCCCCCAAAAATCAATCTGACTGCTGTCTGCCGAGGTTTCGGTGCCGCACCGATTAATCGCAATCAACGGCAACCCATTGGCGATGGCGTGTCCGCGTTGCACCGTAATCCAGGCCTCAAGCTGGCGGTTTTTTTCTGACTGCTCATCAGCAGGGTCCCAGCCGATGGCGGTCGGATAGATCAGAATTTCGGCGCCGGCTAAAGCCATCAGCCGCGCCGCTTCTGGAAACCACTGGTCCCAACAGACCAGAACCCCCAGTTTTCCGACCGAGGTTTGAATCGGTTCGAAGCCGAGATCGCCTGGAGTGAAATAAAACTTTTCATAGAAACCGGGGTCGTCGGGGATGTGCATCTTGCGGTAACGTCCGAGAATCCGGCCGTCATATTCAATGACCACGGCGGTGTTATGGTAAAGGCCGCTGCTCCGTTTTTCAAATAATGAGAGAACCAGTACTATGCGCAGTTCAGCTGCCAATGCGGCATAAAGCTCGGTCGAAGGTCCGGGGATGGTTTCGGCCAGATCGAAGCAGTCGGTTGCCTCGATTTGACAGAAATAGAGGCTGTTGTGCAGCTCCTGCAAGAGGACTAGCTGTGCCCCGGCGGCCGCAGCTTTGCGGATTTCTTGACAGGTCTCTTCGATATTCAGCGGCTGGTTTTCAGTGCGCTTTTGTTGGATCAGCGCCGTTTTTAAACTCATGCTAAAACTCCCTTGGGTAGTTGCATCGTGACGCAGTGCAATGAACCATGCTGCTCTATCAGGGCTCGACAATCAACCGGGACAATTTCCCGTTGTGGAAAAGCTTGCGCGACGACTTCAAGCGCGACCGGGTCGGCTGGATCATTATACGTCGGCACCAGGACCGCGCCGTTAATGATCAGGAAGTTGGCGTAGGTTGCAGGGAGTCGATTCCCCTGATTATCGTAACAGGCCTGTGGCCAGGGGAGTTCGAGGAGGCGATAATTGTTGCCGGTGGAGTCTGTAAAACTGGCCAACTGCTCGTGCATGGCAGATAGTTCAGGGTAGTGCTCGTCAGTGGGGTCACTGCACCCCTGAAAAATAATGGTAGACTCAGGCGCGAAGCGGGCCAGGGTGTCGATATGGCTATCGGTGTCATCCCCCTTGAGTGCTCCGTGCTCGAGCCAAAGGATCTGTTCGGCGCCGAACAGAAATTTTAATTTCTCCTCGATTTGCCCAGGCGAAAGATGAGGATTGCGATTTTTTTCGAGCAGGCAGTCCCTGGTGGTCAGCAGGGTTCCAGACCCGTCCGATTCGATACTCCCCCCCTCGAGGACCAACTCGCTTGAGACGAAACTTGTTACACCAAAGGCCCCCGCCGCGAGCAATTTTGCGCTCAGCTGGTTATCGAGGTCTGCATGAAATTTATGACCCCAGCCATTGAAGACAAAATCGAGCAGCTTCAGACCCTGGTCGGTCCGCACCGTCAGCGGTCCAAAATCTCTCGACCAGGTGTCATTGCTGGGGAGCTCATACAGGCGGACCTGGTCGAAATCTATATTGGCCGCCTGAAGTTGCTGGAGAACTTGCGTTTTATTCGGCACAATCAATAAAACCGGTTCGAAACGGCTGATCGCGCGGATAATTTCAGCAAAAGTCTGTTGCGCCTCACCCAGGCGCTCGAGCCAGTCGGTCTGTTCATGCGGCCAGGCCAGCATTACGGCATCCTGTGCTTCCCATTCTGCCGGTAAGCTTCGCGTTGACTCGTCGGTTTTCATTTTGTTATCCATCCAGTTAAAGAAGGCCGCCTTCGTGAGGAGGCGGCCCGATAAATTTTAAGGTTGTAAAATAATATCAGTTACAGGCACTGACCTTTTCGAGCACCACAGGTTCTTTGGGAACATCCTGATGCCCACTTTGGCTGCCGATTGAAACCTTGGCAATGGCGTCGACAATATCCATTCCAGCGGTTACTTTGCCAAAGACCGCATAGCCATAGGCGTTTGCCGCTTGCCCTTTGTGATCGAGGAATGTGTTATCGACCAGATTGATAAAGAACTGGCTTGTTGCACTATCGACCACCTGAGTACGTGCCATCGCCAGAGTTCCACGCAAGTTTTTTAGTCCGTTGGAGGCCTCGTTCTTGATCTGCTCACGGGTCTGTTTCTGTGTCATGTCGGCAGTAAAACCACCGTCTTGAACAATGAAACCGGGAATGACACGGTGACAGATCGTCTAATCAGAAAAGGCGACATTCGCGTAGTAAAGAAGGATTGGGCTGGTGATCGGGGC
>JBDNGT010000339.1:0-5130 GCA_041689145.1 Geopsychrobacter sp.
AAGGCGGCGCTACGAGCTTCATTTAGCGCCGGATCGATAGTTTTTTTGATGTTTCGAGAATGCTGAAACTCCAGCATCGTCAGTAAATCTGTGAGAAGAACGTCTTGTCTCCGGGCGATCTCCAATTGTAGGGCTCTTAAAAGGATGCGCTCTTTCCAGAGGCCGACAGGAACGGTATTGGTGATCCTGTCTTGCCATACGGGGTTGTTGGTCCTGGTTCTGACTTGGAGATCAATAAACTGTTTAGTGCTAATCTTTTCGGGGATGGTTTCTCCCAAAGATTCCTCATAGAGCGACTTCCAACTCGCGGTCTCTGTGGTGGGGGCCAGAAAAGCCAATCTCTCTGCTTCGACTTTAAGAGGCGTGGCCAGATATCCTTTTTTAAAAAGGAGGTTCCTGTTGAACTCTACGGCCTTCGCAGGACTTGAATTTTCAGGCAGAGCCAGTGTCGGGCTAGGATCTATGAGCAGGGAAATCATTTTCTTTGCAGAGGGTAGATCCTCCTCTGATATGGTGCCGGTGATTGGATACATCTTCTCTGGCGAAGAATACGCCATAGTTAAACCGGAATATTGTTCAGCATCGGCAGAGACTCTGCTCTTGTAGGTTCCCTGTTGACCCTCGATGTCTTCTGCAATAAGAACCGTTAGCTCCTTGGTGGTCTGGTTGCCGGTTTGAACATTGCTTGCCATTATAGTGGCCACATCTGCACCATAAGCCTGAGACAGAGGACCAAAGGTTAGTTCTTTTTGAATTTCCAGTTCGGCAATGGCTTGTTCTTTTGAGTAATGTTCCGAAGTCTCCATGATCTCGAGGAAGAGAGCTTCTACCATTGAGAAAGTTGCGCTTTGCCCCTCAACAACCGACTTAATATTCAAATCTTCGAAATAACCAATTGCTTTATCTGCAGCATCAAGTTGCTTTGAAACGCCATCCAATAATTCATCGGTTGTTTTTTCAAATGATTTCAGTTCTATAGGGGTCGCGTTAACACCCACACCCCAGCATGGACTTTTGGGGTCGTTAGGTAGAATTACCGCCACTGAAAAAGCTTTTCCCGCTAAGGAGAGAATCAAGATCAGTGCTATGGTGAGTTGCTTCGCCATTCCGTTAGTCCCTGATCCGTGCTTTGTTTTGAGCCCTATCGAAGGTGTTCTTTGTTGATCCTTGAACCTTCTGCGCCTCGTTAAGGGCGATTAAATTCGTAATCTTTTCCAGTAGGGCCATTTTGTTCTGATTGTATTTCAAAAGGACGGCCTGCATCATCAAGTCTTCTTTGATGAGTGCGGGACTAAACACTTCTTGATTCCGGTCAACCCACCCAGGGTTCGCTTGACGTTCCTCAATAAACAGATCCATAGCTTGTTGAATGCTGATAGTCTCAGGCAGAGGTTCGCCCGTAATGGCAGTCGTGCTATCACCCCATTGAGTTGTTGAAACAGTGGGTGCTAATGCCGCGAGCCTTTCTGCAAAATCTTGCTGTACAGAAGCGAGTTGAGCGTTTTTGAGTAGGAGTAAACGGTTATATTCAGCAGAGGCTACAGGGTCAGCCCCTTCTGGGAGGGCAAGAGTCGGGGTCGGGTCAATTAAGAGGGCTTGCATCTTTTGTGCTGCAGACAAATCTTCTTCATTACAGGTTCTTGATTTGGGAAATAGTTTTGCAACCGAGACAGATTCAATCGTCACACCTGTATACATGCTTTTTTGCGCGGCAGTAACCGTAAGGTGTTTACCCTGAAGATCATGGTTTTCTTTTGCAATTAAAGCCGTGAGTTCTTTTTTTTGTACCTCACCATTATCAACGCTGGAGGCCCGGGCGGGAGAGGTGCAAGCTCCGGTAGGCTGGCTCAAAGCACCAAAGTTGACTTCATTTGCAATTCTTCCCTCAGCGAGAATTTTTTCCTGAAGGATATGCTCGTTCGTATCTGCCATCTCGATAATGAGTGCTTCACTAGACTTATCGGCTTTTGTTTGGCCCAGACTAAGAGCTTCAAAACCATCATCGAGAGAGTCACTTGCACTCGACAGGGCAAAAGCAGGGGCAGCAAAACCCATAAGAAGAATCACTATGAAGATGAAAAGATTACATCTCGGGCACATAGCCAAAATCCTCTTCTTTTTTCACTGTTTCTGTCGGGGCAACTGATTTTTGTTCTTGATAGATAAGGTTCAGCACATCTTGGGTTTTTTCTTCAACATGTACCAAACGAAAGCCGTCTTCGCGGGTTGCGCATTGTGCAACATAGGCCATGATTTCCGTCTTAGATTTGCCCTGGAGTTCACTGACGCACGCTGATCCTTCCTGTTGGAGGACATTTTTCATGATCTGGGAGGCAGAACTAAGGATGGACCGGTACGCGATCTGGCTTTCCTTTGAATGAGGTTCTGCGCCTATTGAGTGAAGGGTATGTTTAGCAATACGTTTCAAGGAATCCCGAATATGCAGAATCGCTTGAACGTAGTTGTGACCACCCCACATGCAGGGCGACAATTTTCCGCCCATGAGATTATCAATTTTTTCAAGGCCGGGCATTATAGGAACCACGGCCTTTGCTTCTGATAGCCGAACTTCAATATGATCCTCAATCGATTGATATTTTTCTTCGACTGCGGTCGGTTGACTGTAAAACATAGTAAGAAACAGGTCGGCGGCGTTTACGGGGTTAAAATCACCATCTTTTTCATAAAGGTCCGCGACAATTTGAGCTGTGGCTCTAGCAATTTGCGCACGCAGGGCAGGGTGGGTATCTTCCGGTGATAGTGACTGCCGGACGAGATCGACCACCATCCCATGTTTTTCAGTGAGGACCTGGATCAGTTCAGGTGTAAGATCTTCGTTCCGCTTAAATACCCCTTGCAATAAATCTACTACGACTTTTGCCCCATTAAGCCCAGCACGAATATGTGCGGTGGACTCATAGTTGGAGACCGGAGGAGCGGTATCTTCTGACGTGAATGCTCCGGGGAGCTTTGGTGCAGAGGTAACCGGAGCCACCGCGCTGACGTGAGGGGTTTCAGGTTGCGCTTGGGTTTGGCTTGCCTGTGGTGTAAACCTACGTCCGTATCCCATCTTGGTACCCTCCTATCCGTTAGCCTTGTTCCGGGGTATTCGCTCTGGCCAAATCGTTCTGGCGGTCGATCTCAGCGGCACGCGCCTGATCTTCAGGTGAGAGTATCTTCTTGCCAATTGCGGTCGTATCGCGGCGGATCATCGCCCACGATTCCTCCTCAGACATGCCAGCAGAGAGCTTCTGGCCTTCCCTCGACAATAGGTCGGCAAACGGCTGACTCAGGTCAACCGACCGCCAATCAACTAGAAAGTCGTTTGTTATACCCAGTTTGGCAAGGGGTGAGTTGTCGAGGAATGGGGCCGTCAGGTCTAATTCACCAGCAGGACTCGCATATTGACACGCCGTAACAGCGACGGTGAGTGCGGCCAACATTGGGTACAAACCTGTGATCTGCGCCGTCTCAACCATCCCATCAAAGGTTGCTATCTTGTCCGTCAGGTAGCCATTCGCAAGACCTTTTCTCGGCTTTTCAATTGAAAGTCCGTTTAAAGGGTTATGTATCTGCGGAATCTGCCGGAAGATAAACGCTGCGCGATAGGCAATGAGTGTTAGGCCAAAAAGACGGTCTGCCGCTTCGGACGGGAGCATCATTGTTTTTTGGCCCTGCGCGTTGGTATAGGATATATCCAATTTTTTACGAACAAATAGAGCCTCTAAAAATCCTGATGTGAGGTGGGCTATTTCTGCACCTGAGTAGGTCTTACGGGCTCCGAACATTGGATTATTAGACACAGCATCCTCCTTATACTTAATGTTATTACTGGTAATATAACAAACAATAAAGAGCCAAGCAAGCGAATCTTTAAGAATAGTTTAAGAAAAAAAGCAGGCGTGCCAGTTATTTACGCAAAGAGCCAGATGTTGCGTAGGTGTTGATCTGAGGTCCGGTTTTGAGAGGGGATATGGGGGTTTTCCACAGGAGATGTGAACAAACTCTGGCAGAATATAGGAATTTCATAATGAACCTGGCAAAGGTACCTCAAGAAGGTCAATCGCTTCACGCTTAGCTCGCTCTCCTCGCCGGTCATATCGAATGGTTGTGCGCGGGTCCGCATGACCGGCCAACGACTGAACCAAAGCCAAATCTCCCGTCAGTTCAAGCATAGATGTGATAAAGGTCCGCCTCAAATCGTGGGGTGAAGCATGGGGGACCCCGGCAAGACTGACTCTTTTTAGAAATAACTTATAGACAGATTGGGATGTCATTGCCTTGGACAGATCCATATCGCCATTTTTGCGAATCACACAGAATAAAGGGCCCGGCCTATTACCCCGATAGGCCACCCATGAGGCAATGGCTTGGAAGGTCCCTTTAGGGAGGGGTGCCTCATGCTCCTTGTTGCCCTTGACCACAACCCGGATGACCCCTTCATCAAGAAAGAGGTTATCCATACTCAGTTGAGCAATAGTAGATCGCCTGAACCCGGTCCCATACATTAGTCCAAGGATAGCGCCATCTCTGGAACCATACAGGGTCCTATCGTTACAGGAGTTGATGATCGCCTTGAATTCTGCGATAGGCAGGTATCGGCCAGGCAAGAGTCGAGATCCCTTGGCTCTCTTAACGAGTTTGATGCGCTCCAATTCCTCGATAGACAGAAGATGGTTATCGAACGACTCTCTGGCAACCCCACGCAAGACAGACAGCACAAGGTTGATGGATCCCGGTGCATAGTTCTGGGCGGACATCGCAGCAAGGATCGCCTTAAGGTGCCGGCTGCGCAATTCCCACCAGGGCATGTCCTGTAACCATGATGGCTTGTCATAGCCGAATGAGCAGGCCAACTTCTTGAGCTGGGATTGAGCAGACTTCCTGCCGGATGGGGCCAGACCATTTAAGTAGATGAGCGCCGGGTTTCGGTCGAGCGAGACTTTTAAGGTCGACCGCTGCAGATCATTAGCAATTTGGGCCATCGCAAGAGATTGATCGTCTGGAAGGTCTATGATTTGCGGATTCTTGTCGGTCGACATAAACACCTTTCAAGATGCCTGAGTTTTGATTATGGACATTATAATAACCATGAAACAGACAAAAAGAAAGCTTCATTGAGGTAAGTTG
>JBDNGT010000340.1:0-4390 GCA_041689145.1 Geopsychrobacter sp.
CCTGAGGTTTCAATCAACTGGCGTGGTTCTCGCCAGACACCCGCGCCCCGTTTCAGGTGACAGGAGTCGTGATAGGTAACCTTTTGCGCCAGGGGCAGATTTTCAAACTGGTCGGCGGCTTGTAACTGATTGACGATGTATCCGGCAGCATCAACCGTGATTGAAGCCAACTTTTCGGCCTTGGCGCGCCAGTGGGGATCATCCTTGAAATGTTCGACGAAATCGCGTTGCAACGCCATGGTGCAGGTCGGACAGGTGGTCAGTACCGCATCGGGATTCCCCTTGAGTAGCGCCTCGATATTCTGTTTGGCCAGCTCGACCGCGGTCTCCTTGTCCCCCGAGTAGAGTGCCGGCACTCCGCAGCAGTTCTGCTCGAGCGGATAGTCTACCGAAACATTCAGATGGTTCATCACTTCAACGAGATCGGTGCCCAGTTCCGGGTAGAGGAAATCGTTAGCGCAACCTCCGAACAACGAAACCTTTTTGCGCGGTTTCGCTAAGGACTGTTGAGGCCACAGATCGCGCAACGGCTTGTCGGCAATCGCCGGCAGGGTGCGCCATTCGGTCAAGGGCGTGAAGAAGAGGGGCAGGTGCCGAATGGTCCGTTCACCGCGGGTCAGCGGTTTCTGGAGCAGACTCGCCGCGCGCAGCAGGCCATGAAACAGCTTGCGATTGCGCATCACTTTTCTGAACACCAGGGATTTACCGGCCCCGAGACCTTCCTTGTCAGCGATGGTCTCGCGTAGTGAGAGGATGATCCCCTCCAGATCGATATCAGCCGGGCAGATCGCCACGCAGGAGCGGCAACCGATACAGGCCTTGACCAGTTCAGCGGCGTTGTCGAGGCCGTGGAAAAAGGCGGTCAGGATAATGCCGACGGCGCCGATATAGATATGGCCGAAGACATGCCCGCCGACGCTCTGATAGACCGGGCAGACATTGGCGCAGGCTCCACAGCGGATGCAGCGGCTGGTGTCGCAGCAATGTTCATCGGCCGCCAGCTGACTGCGCCCATTGTCGAGCAGCACAATATGCAGATCTTTTTCGCCGGCGCCGCAGGGAACGGCCCCCCGGATCCAGGTCACGTAACTGGTGATCGCTTGACCGGTCGCGTTTTTCGGTAACACCCGGATGACCTTGGCGGCATCCTCGAGGGTCGGTACCAGCTTATCGATGCCGATCAGCGCCACATGGGTCTTGGGCAGGGTCGTCGTCAGCCGCGCGTTCCCCTCGTTGGTCACCAGTGCGATTCCGCCAGTTTCGGCAATCGCCAGATTGGCGCCCGATATCCCCATGTCGGCATCAAGGTAGCCCTGACGCAACTTCTGGCGCGCAGCCTCGACCAGATGCTTGATATCGGCCGGTTCTTCGTTGCCGGTCTCGCGGCTGAAGAGTTCGGCAACCTCTTCTTTAAACATGTGGATCGCCGGCATCACCATGTGGCTGGGCCGCTGTCCAGAGAGCTGCAGAATCCACTCGCCGAGATCGGTTTCCAGCGGTCGGATCTGCGCCGCCTCAAGCGCCTTATTGAGGTGGGTCTCTTCACTGGCCATGCTCTTGCTCTTGACCGTGAGTTTGACCCCCTGGTTGGTGGCCAATTCCGTAATGTAGCGGTTGGCATCTTCGGCGGTTGCCGCTTGATAAACGGTCGCCCCGGCAGCCTGCGCATTATCCATAAACTGCTGCAGATAACGCGCATGGTTGATGCGGACATCATCCTTCATCACGCCGATTTCACGCCGCAACGCCTCGAAATCAAGCCCGGTGAAGGCCCTTTCGCGCGAAGCCAGGTAGGCGTCGCCAAACTGATGCAAGGCCTGCTGCAGCTTGGGGGTTGCCAAAGCCTTGTCGATCCGCGCCTGATATGCGTTTGAACGTTGTTTATTCATAACGTGCTCCTAAACACTGATCCGGGACAAAAAACCGGCAGCCACCCGCTCGCTTGGCTCGCTCAAGACACCAAGGACACCAAGGACACCAAGAAAGTCATTCAATCTATTTTAAAGAACTTTTTTAACGCAGAGAAGCTTCTGACTTTCTTGGCGTCCCTGTTGTCTCGCCTAAAAGCGCCTAATTCTGGTGGTGGCTAACAGGTCTTCAATCCTTACATCTCCAGCAGGTCTTCCGACCAATCATCCAACAGCAAAACGAACAGTTCTTTCGGACCGTGGACTCCGATGGTCAACACCCGCTCAATATCCGCTGTGCGACTGGGTCCGGTGATATAGGCGATATAGTTACGTGGGGCGCGTTGATGCATAAGGCGGAGTGAATCAACTGCAGCCAGGCCGTCGGCCACAATTTTACTCCGGTCGAGCAGCACAAAGTGACGCGGCGGCAAGGTACTCGCCAGCCGGACGTCTTCCGGCGTACTTTCAAGCACCAGGGTGCCTGTGTCAGCGATCGCAAAGCACGCGCTGGTTACGCCCGCTGCGGCATCGGCGGCATCGGCTCGATTGACAGCGAGCAGGTTGACACCAGCGTCTTTAAGCTGCGCGGCAAACTCGGCCCGTGCACAACTGACCGAAACGGGTAACAGCACCGCACCAGCCGAGTGCTCGGCAATATAGGCGACGGCCGCCGCCGGATTTTTGCAGTCGACCAGCACGGCACCAGCCGCTTCAGCAGCTGCACAAAATTGAGTTATTAACTCCATATCTCCTCCAATTGGTCTGACCAATGTACCATAGAATCGACATCCGCCCGATGTCAAGCCAAAATCGACACTCCATAACGCTGGTTTAATCTCCAAGGTGATCAATACAGCAGCTGTCAACTCAAGGGGATCTGGTATTTGGTCATCTTCTTATAGAGTACGGTGCGATGGATGCCGAGCAGCTTGGCCGCCCGCGCCTTGTTGTTGCCGCTCAACTCCAGCGCCTTGCGTAACGCCTCGCGTTCCGCTTCAGCCACCACGGCAGCAAGATCCCATTGCCCCGCCTGGTCTGCAGCGACAGCCGGTCGACTCAGGTAAAATGGCAGGTCGCAGGCTTCAATGCGATTCCCCTCGATGGTAAAGGCGGTCCGTTCCAAGACATTAAGAAGTTCACGAATGTTGCCTGGCCAATGATAAGTATCCAGAATCTTCTCAGCGACAGGAGTCAGTTCATAGTGCGAGCCCGGATAGTTTTCGGCGATCTTGCTCAACAGATGCCTAGCCAGAGGGATAACATCTCCTTGCCGTTCCCGCAGCGGGGGAATCGGCAAGGAAACGACGTTCAAGCGATAGAAGAGATCCTCTCTGAACTCTTTTTGCTTGACCATCTGTTCCAAATTTCGGTTGGTCGCGGCGATGATCCGGAAATCGCTTTTCTGCATCCGGTTCCCACCCACCCGCTCAAACAGCTTATCTTCTAGAACGCGCAGCAATTTTGGCTGCAATTCGAGCGGCATCTCGCCGATTTCGTCCAAAAACAGGGTCCCACCATCGGCGAGTTCAAACTTGCCCGGCTTACCGCCCGACTTGGCACCGGTAAAGGCCCCTTCAGCATAACCAAAGAGTTCGGCCTCGAACAACTCCTTGGGGATCGCGGCACAATTGATATGAATTGAGGGGTGCTTATGCCGCACGCTGGCTTGATGGATCGCCTGAGCAAACAGCTCTTTGCCGGTCCCCGATTCCCCGGTAAGCAGGATCGGCAGATCGGTGAGTGCGGCCTTGCGCGCTTCCTCTTTCAGCGTGACGATCGGGCCACTTGTGCCGCGGATACTCTCGAAGGTGTAACGCGTAGAGCGAAGCGAGGTCAGTTCCTTTTCATAGAGTTTCAATTTCGATTCAAGCAGGCTCAGTTTGGTGGCCAGCCGGCCGACATCACTGACCTGCTTAAACATAATCTGACCGTAGGCGGCAACGATTTTGCCGTTATCAAAGATCGGTATGCGCTGCACCACCATGTCCCGTCCGCGGCAGGTAAAAATTTGATTGACTTCAGCTTTGCCGGTACGCGCGACGATATGCATCCGGCTGTCTTCGAGAACTTCAGTGACATGTTTACCAATCACCTGATTCGCCTCAATACCAAGAAAACGGGCGTAAGGACGGTTAAAGTAGAGAATATAGCCCTCAGCATCGGTGACCAAAGCGCCGTTCTCGATATGGTCAAAGATCAAATCAGCCAGTTTCAGCCGCGAACCCTTCGCCGGCAGCGATCCTGTTGTGCTCGTTCTCGCCGGTTGGGGCTCAGGCTTCAGCTCTGACTCGCTCGCCATCATAAAAACTCCCTTCAGGGTGTCGCCTCTCGGCTACATGTAGCGATTCGACGACAATGCAAGATTTCACCATCCTAGCGACCGATCACCCTGACGCGGTTTTAAGCGAATTCCACCGCGCTGCGGTTGCTTTTCGTGTCCACGTTCCTAATTATCGATGAACAGCTATTCTATTTCCTTA
>JBDNGT010000341.1:0-2475 GCA_041689145.1 Geopsychrobacter sp.
CCCGAAAACACTCTGCTCGCCTTTCGTACCGCGCTTGAGACCGGCGCTGGATGGCTTGAACTAGACACGCAATTGGTTGAAAACGAACTGATAGTCTTCCATGATGATGAGCTGGAGCGTACGACGAATGGCCAGGGCGCACTCGCGGATATTGGGCTCAAGGAGTTACGTCAATTGGATGCGGGGCAAGGGGAAAAAGTCCCCTTTTTGCATGAGGTGCTATCTCTTGCGACGGGGAGAGCGCAGGTCAATATCGAACTTAAGGGTGTCGGCACGGGGCAGGCGACGGCTGCCTTGCTGAACGAGTTTTTCGCGCAGCAGAAATTGGGGCCGGGAGACATTTTGGCATCATCGTTGCGATTAGAAGAGTTGCTTGAATTCCACAGGCTTATGCCCGAGGTCAGACGTGCTGCAATCTTTGAGGATTTACCGAATGGCTTCAGGTCCGAGTTGAAGCGCCTTAAGTGCTGGTCAGTTCATCTGCAGAAATCTTTGATTACAGAGAAGGTAATTGCCATGGCCGACCAACAGAATTGCAGGGTGTTTGCCTGGACGGTGAACGAAGTCGCAGAGGCAGAGCGACTGATAAGCTGCGGAGTCATGGGGATTTTTACAGATTATCCCGAGAGATTTATTATCAGAAATACTTAGATTTTTCTTACGAAAGGGCAGAGAGACAGGCGGTTCGATGTTTAACCAAAAGAGTAAAGAGGGAGAGCCGATGAATGACCAAGAAGCATACTGTTCACGTTTCGGAATGATCGCCGTCGAGAATGGCCTTTTTGGTTGAGAAATAGTTGGGCAATAAGAGCGGCTCAGAGTAGGTCCTCCTGATCCAGCCGGAAAAAGTCGCGTGCCTTAGGGGCTTCCTCGGTGCCGGCATATTCGGTCGGTGCTGTCCCCGAGGCGAAGGCTTCAATTCGCGCATTGGGATCATCATCTGGCAGGAGTTTGCCGGTCTGCTCATCGATCGGATAAAATTCTATCCCATCCGGAATCGTAAAGTCTTTGGCCGGGTACTGTTTGCTCGCCGCTTGCATAAAGGCCACCCAGGCCGGCGCGGCGGCCTTTGAGCCGGTTTCGCTGCGTCCCAAAGGACGCTCCTGATCGTAGCCAACCCAGGATACGCAGGCGAGCTGTGGAATATAACCAATGTACCAGGCATCTTTAAGGTCGTTGGTGGTTCCGGTTTTCCCGGCCGAGGGGCGCCCCAGAGCCTTGGCGCGCCAACCCGTTCCTTCGCGGACAACACTTTCCATAATATTGGTAATCAGGTAGGCGGTCTCGGGTGAAATAACCCGCCGTGGCGGTTTACGAATCAGACGCTGGTCGGCGTCCATGCCGGTGGCAAAGTCAGCCGGATCGATCGATTCGAGGATGCGGCCGTTGCGATCGACGATCTTGTTGATATAGCTCGGAGCAATCCGGACCCCGCCGTTCGCAAAGACCGAATAGGCGTTGAGCATTTCGATCGGCGTGAGGGCGGTCGAGCCCAGCGCCAAGGTCAGATCGCGGTTCAGTGGGGTTTCAATGCCGAGTTTTTTTGCATATCCGGCGACGTAGTTGACGCCGATATCTTCAAGGATCTTGATCGTGACCACATTACGTGAATGAGTCAAGGCCTGGCGGAACGAGGTCGGGCCGTAGAATTTCTCTTCATAATTCCTCGGTTTCCAGGTACTGAGGTCCCCCTGATTGTCGAGTTCTTCGTAGATTAGCGGGGAATCGAGGATGATCGATCCTGGGGTATAGCCCTTGTCGAGGGCGGCGGCATAGATGATCGGTTTCATCGCCGACCCGGGCAGACGTTTCGCCTGAATTGCGCGGTTGAATTGACTTTCGCTAAAATCATAGCCCCCGACCATCGCTTTAATCTGACCGGTTTCTGGCGCGCTTGCAATCAGTGCTCCCTGGGCCAGCGGCTGTTGGTCGAGGGACAAGACCAGGGGGCCAGTTTCGGGGATCGACAACACTTCAACTTCTATCAGGGCACCGATCGGGATGCGCGTCGACTTGCCGCGTTCGGCATTGCCACTCGGTTCGACATCGCGACCAACGACCGAAACAGGTGCCGCCCAGCTGGCGTCCTCTATCTGGATAATCCCCCGCCGATCTCCGATCTGACAGCGGATCTGCTTTGCATCTCCACTCAGGACCAGGGCCCTAATGAGGGCCCCCTGCTTCAGGGGCTGTTCGATTAAGCTTTCTCGTTGTTCATCGATGAGGACAGCTATGGTCTGCTCGTCGAGCGGCGGTTCGGGGGCACGATATCCCTGGCGTTTGTCGTGATCGCGCAGGTTATCGCGCACCGCTTTTTCAGCGGCCTGCTGCATGGAGATATTGATACTGGTATAAACCTCGAGGCCGCCGGTGTAGAGTTTTTCGGTGCCGAAACGGCCTTCCAGGTAACGTCTGACCTGCTCATTGAAATAAGCGGTCTCTTCCAGGTGGGTATTCAGCCTGGGTCTGATCTGC
>JBDNGT010000342.1:0-4179 GCA_041689145.1 Geopsychrobacter sp.
CCTGCACACGGTGCTCGATTGCCCCGGTGGAACCTTCCTTGGCGCCGGAGTCAAGACCGTGGTGCTGTTCTTCGACAAGGGCGCACCCACCCGCAAAACCTGGTACTACCAGCTTGATCCGGGCCGCAATATGGGGAAGACGAATGCACTGAATGATGGTGATCTGCATGAGTTTGTCGCGCTGCAGGCCAGTTTTGGGGATTCGGATAAGTCGTGGTCGATGGATGTGCAGGAGATTGATCGGGCCAGCTTTGATCTGTCGGTGAAGAACCCGAACAAGGAAGAGGAAACTCCGCTGCGTGATCTGCAGGAAATTATGGATGAAATTGCGGCGCTTGATGCTGAGAGTGCTGAGATTCTTTCTGGCATTCGGAAGATGGTGTGATGGTGAATCCACCTGCGCCCGTCGTCCTCGCGGATGCGGGGACCCAGAAAGTTTGCAAGACACTGGATTCCCGCCTGCGCGGGAATGACGATGATGTTGAGTTGGTGTTGATGATGCGGGAGATGGTATGAAGCTGAATCAACCTACGCCCGTCGTCCTCGCGAATGCGGGGACCCAGAAGGTTTGCGGGGCACTGGATTCCCGCCTGCGCGGGAATGACGGAGATATTAAGTTGAACCTGATGATTCAGGAGATGGTATGAGCGGTTGGGAACTTAAAAAAATCGGGAACGTACTCAAGCTTGAGTACGGCAAGCCCTTGCCTAAAGAGAACCGCAACGAAGCGGGGACTTATGTCGCTTACGGCGCAAACGGTCTTAAGTGTCGTACCAACGAATACTACTGGGATAAGCCAAGCATAATCGTTGGTCGTAAAGGCTCCGCTGGTGAAGTCAATCTGACCGAAGAGAAGTTCTGGCCACTTGATGTCACGTATTTTGTCGTTTTTGATGACCAAAAATATGATCTCAAGTTTCTATATTATTGCCTGAATTGCCTCAATCTCACCAGCCTTGCTAAAGGCGTAAAGCCGGGGATCAATCGCAATGATGTCTATGCCCTTGAAGCCGCATTCCCACCCCTCCCCGAACAAAAGCGCATTGTCGCCATTCTCAATGAATCCTTTGCGGGGATTGATGCGGCGGTCGCCAATACCGAGAAGAACCTCGCCAATGCCCGTGAGCTGTTTGAGGCTACATTAGCCAAAAGTATTTTTGGTGATTCGGATGAAAAACACTGGCGAACTACTACGGTTGGGCATTTGGTTCTTCCAACGAAGGGAGCGATGCGGACAGGACCTTTTGGGAGCCAATTGTTGCACAGTGAATTTGTAGATGAAGGGATTGCGGTCCTCGGTATCGACAACGCCGTGGCGAACGAATTTAGGTGGGGCAAGAGCCGGTTTATAACTCAAGAAAAATACGTGAAGCTATCTCGATTCACCGTGAAACCGGGTGATGTGCTAATTACGATCATGGGGACATGTGGTCGATGTGCAATTGTGCCCGCCGATATTCCAACTGCGATTAACACCAAACACCTCTGCTGTATTTCGCTAGACAAAAGCAAGTGTCTTCCCCCGTTTCTTCATGCTTATTTCCTATACCATCCGGTTGCTCGCGACTATTTGACTGCCAGAGCTAAGGGTTCAATTATGGCTGGTCTTAATATGGGGATCATTAAAGATCTTCCTGTGAGATTGCCACAAGTGCCAGAACAAGAATTTATCGTTAACCAGCTCGAAATGCTTTTGAACAAGGTGTCCGGGCTGGAAACAATCTTCCAGCAAAAACTCTTAGATCTCGCCGAACTCAAGCAATCCATCCTGCAAAAAGCTTTCGCTGGCGAACTCACCGGTAACCATGAAAAAACACTGTCCGAGGTAATCTGATGATCGAGAGCATTTCAATGGCAAAGGAAGCCAGTTTTGGGGACGCGCCGCAAGATGTTTCTGCGCTGTCTAAACATAACTTCTTCTATGGGGCAAATGGTTCAGGAAAGACTACCATCTCCCGAGTGATTGCTGATGATACGGGTTACCCGGACTGTCAGGTAAAATGGAAGGGTGGCACCAAGCTGGAAGCCTTGGTTTACAACAAAGATTTTGTCGAGAAGAATTTCAACCAATCGACAGAATTAAAGGGCATTTTCACCCTGGGTGAAAAAGATGACAGTGTCGTAACTAAAATAAAAGTCGTCAAGCTGGAAATTGAAGAGCTGAACACGAAGGTTGAAGCTAACAAAAAAGTTCTGTCTGGCGAAGATGGTAGTGGTGGAAAGCAGGCTGAGTTAAAAAAACATGAAGATCAGTTTGAAACAAAGTGCTGGGTCTTTAAAATAAAATACGATCAAGATTTTAAGGATGCCTTTGAAGGTGTGCGTGGCAAGAAAACGGAGTTCAAAAGTAAACTTATATATGAGTCGAAAATCAATAATTCAGATTTGGTTGAGTTGGAAGCACTTAAACAAAGGGCGAGTACAGTTTTTGGCCCCGCACCAGTGAAAGCTGAGCCAATCCCAACTTTAGGATTTGAAGACCTTATCTCTTTGGAGTCGAGTCCGATACTGGTCAAAAAGATTATCGGAAGCGCTGATGTTGATATTGCAGCGTTGATTCGACAACTTGGAAACAACGATTGGGTCAAGGCTGGGCTGGAGTATCTCCCCTTAACAAAGGGGACTTGTCCGTTCTGCCAGCAAACATTGCCAGAAACTTTTGAAGACCAAATTGCCAAGTATTTTGATGAAGCTTACGAGCAGGACGTAAATGCAATTAAGCAACTGAGTGCTGATTACGAAGAATGTGCGCGGGTGGTATCTGAGGATATTCAAAATATTATCGATACTGATTCCGCTTTTATTGAACGTGATAAATTGCAGTCACAGAAAGATGTTATTGACGCCAAAATTGCCATCAATCGGCAACGCATTCATGAAAAATTGAAAGAATCCAGTAAGGTTTCTTCTCTAGTGCCTTTAGGTGCTGCACTGCAAGGGGTAGCCACAATAATAACGGCGGCCAACACAAGCATCGCTGCCCATAACCTGACAGTTGCCAATCTTGCGCAGGAACAGTCTACGCTGAAAAAACAAGTGTGGAAATACGTTGTCAACGAAGCCAGCAATGATTATGCGGCATACGTGGCAGCTAAAACCATCCTTGAAAAAGCTATTGATGGATTGACCACCAGCATTCAAGGGAAAAATGCTGAAAAAATAAAAAAGAGTAGTGAACTCGCGAAACTTGAAAAATCAATCACCAGTATTAAGCCGACCGTTGATGATATTAACCGCCTTCTTTCTGCCTATGGCTTCACAGGGTTCTTACTCGCGATGGCGGACACAGAGGGTTATTACAAAATAATCCGTGAAGACGGTAAGGATGCCAAGGAAACTCTCAGTGAGGGCGAAAAAACTTTTGTCACCTTCCTGTATTTTTATCACCGGCTAAAGGGGAGTGAGACTGGTAGTGGTATGTCGGGTAACCGTGTCGTCGTCTTTGATGATCCGGTCTCTAGTCTGGATAGCGAAATTCTTTTTATAGTCAGCAGCCTTATTAAGGGTATTCTTGTGGAAGTCTGTGACGACAGTGGCCCTATCAAGCAGGTTTTTGTTCTCACGCACAATGTCTACTTTCATAAAGAGGTGACATTCAATTCCAAACGGGGAAAAGAAGCCTTAAAGCATGAAACTTTCTGGATTGTCAGGAAGGACAACAACCAAACTCAGGTCGAGCAGCACAAAGACAACCCCATCAAAACCTCCTACGAATTGCTTTGGAACGAACTGAGGAGTCCCGGGCGGTCCAACTTAGCTATCCAAAATACCCTTCGCCGTATTCTGGAAAATTATTTCACAATATTGGGCAATAAAAACAAAGATGCCATAATTTGTGGGTTCATAGGTAAGGATCGTTTGGTTTGCCAATCACTCTTTTCATGGATAAATGATGGCTCTCATTTTGCCAGCGATGATCTGTATGTGACGTGTGACGACACAGCTATTGATAAGAATCTGGCCATTTTTAAGGGAATTTTTAAAAACGAAGGACATATTTCGCACTACAACATGATGATGGGGATCACTGGCGAAGCTGAGCCTACGCTTGAGGTTGAGTCTGATGAGGAACCTACCCCTGTCGAGGCAAAGTCATGAACCATGTCGAGATCCGCGCTGAACTCAAGCAATCCATCCTGCAAAAAGCCTTCGCCGGCGAACTCACCGCCCTGCCCGAAA
>JBDNGT010000343.1:0-20859 GCA_041689145.1 Geopsychrobacter sp.
CAAAACTGCCTGACCGGCCAAAAGCGCAGATTCAGGATGAACCCCTCGCGCCCAAAGATGAAACCGATTCACTGCTGGCAGCCCTCACCGACGCGCTCCGAAAATGCGGCCAACATGGGCCACCACCGTCACGCGAAAAAGTTGCCCAGTTTCTGACGGCTCAAAGGCAGAGGGTCCAGGAAAAATTTGGCGATCGGCCCGTCGAATTCATAGTCGACAGCAGCAGTGGAAAACCGCAGATCAAAGTGCGGCTCAAAAAAGGGTAAGCCTACGATTTCTTTAAAGAAAAAACCACGTAAAACGGCCATGGTCCTCATGGGGGGTGGAATCATGGGAGCCGCATGGGAAATCGGTTGCCTGACGGCTCTCGACCGCATGCTGCGGGGCCGTTGCGCCGCCAGTCAGTTCGATGCCTACATCGGGATCAGTGCCGGTTCCGTTATCGCTTCATTGCTGGCCAACCGGGTTCCACCCGCACGTCTTTATCAGTCGATCATCAACGATGAAGCGGGGACCTTCAACTTTTCGCGCTCCGATATCTACCGGATGAAAAAACGCCAAATTCTATTTGCGGCCGGACGCATTTTCAAAAACTTTGCGACCACCCTGAACAACTATTACCGCCGCCAAAAGAAACTCGGTCTCAGCGATCTCCTCTATATTCTGCAGGAGCAGTTTCCCTCGGGAGTTTTTTCCCTCGACCCACTGCAGAGCTATCTGTGCCGCGCCTTTGAAAAGGAAGGGCTGATCGATAATTTCTATGATCTCCCTGCCGAACTCTACATCCCGGCCTTCGACATCGACCTGGGAGATCGGATCGTCTTCGGCGATGAAGGTTATCGCTCGCAACATATCTGTCAGGCGATCACGGCCTCCTGCGCGATCCCGATCTTCTTTCAACCCTACCACATCGGCAACAGCCACTACATCGATGGCTCGACCGGCCGGGTTGGCCATATCGATCTGGCCATAGAGCGCGGCGCAGAGTTGATCATCGCCATCAACCCGCGCGTCCCGATTCGCAATGATCGACAGACCAGTTGTCTGCCATCCCTCTCCTCGGGTAAGTGCGCCAGCATCTCAGACCTTGGCGTCAGTTTCGTCTGGGAACAGGCGCAGCGGATCGAGGGGCGTGAGCGACTGGTGCTGGCACTGGAGGGCTACCGTCGCGAGCACCCGAAGGTGGATATCCTGCTCATCGAACCCAAGACCTACGAACCGCTGCTCTTCCTGCAGAGCCCGATGAGCTTTGAATCCCGGCGCATGGTCATGGAATATGGCTACCAGACCACCCTCAGTTATTTGAAGAATGAATATGAATCTTACCAAAAAACTTTTGCCCGGCACGGCTACACCATCACTGATCGCCATCTCAATGACCCGCCGCCCACAGGCTGATATGCGATGAAAATCCTGATCGTTTCACTCCACGTGCGCCGTTCGGCCCAGGCCGTCGCATTGGCGGCCGGCAATCTCAAGGCGGCGCTGCCGGCCAGTCTTCAACGGACAACTCAACTTCTCGATTTCTATCTGCAACAGCCGGTAACGCAAATGTTAGAGACGATTCAGGCGGAAAAGGCTGAGCTGATCGCTTTTTCACTCTACCTGTGGAACCGCCGGCAAATCGTCGAACTTGCGCAAGAGTTAAAGGAATTGGACACCCCACCCTTCATCCTGGTCGGCGGACCCGAAGCGAGCGCCGACAGCACCAGACTCCTGGCGACAGGGATTTTCGATGCCGTATTGCGCGGCGAAGGGGAGGAGAGTTTTGCCCTGCTGGCCGAACGCGTTTCTCAGGGTGAGTCGCTTGAAGGGATCGCCGGGCTCTGTCTCGACCAGTTCCTGCCGCCGCCAGAAGCCTGCTGCTGCGATATAGAGCAACTTGAATCGCCCTGGCTGAGCAACAACCTGCTGCCGGTCGAAGGGGGGGTCCTCTGGGAGGTCGCCCGCGGCTGCCCGTTTCACTGCAGCTTCTGCTATGACGCCAAGGGGACGGCCGGGGTCAGGCCCCTCCCCCTTCCGCGGCTCGCGGCGGAGCTGGAGCTCTTTAGCAGGAACGGTGCCGAACAGGTTTGGGTCCTCGATTCAACCTTCAATGCGCCACAAAAGCGCGGCCAGCAGTTGCTGCGCCTCCTGCTTGAAAAAGCCCCGGAACTCCACTACCACCTGGAAGCCAAGGCCGACTTCATCGATGCCAAAACAATCGCCTTGCTGAGTCAGCTCTCCTGCTCAATCCAGCTCGGTCTGCAATCTGCAGATACCGAGGTTCTTGCCGGCCTCAATCGTAAAATAAACCCGCGACGGTTCTGGTCCGGCGTCGAGCTCCTGGCCAATTCCGGCCTGACCTTCGGTCTCGACCTGATTTACGGCCTGCCGGGAGACAGTTACGCAGGCTTCAGCTCCAGCCTGGAACGCGCCCTCGGTTATCGGCCGAATCAGGTCGATATCTTTCCGCTCGCCGTCCTGCCGGGGACCAAACTGCATCAACAAAAAGTCGAGCTCGGTCTCAAGGCGGACGCTCAGCCCCCCTACCTGCTGCGCCAGAGTCGGGATTTCTCCGCAGAAGAGATGCATAGCTGTGCGCTGCTCAGCGCGGCCGTCGATCTGTTTTACAACCTCGGACGCGCCGTTGGCTTTCTGCTCCCCTGCTGCGAATCTCTGCAAATCACGCCGCGGCAGCTCGTAGAAGACTTCAGAGACTGGTTTATCAAAACCATGGGGGGAGAAGAGGCTCTGCTGACCAGGGACAACTGGCGGTCAGAGCAGATTCTGCAGTTGCAGCAGGATTTCATGCAGCACCGCTTCACAGCGGTCGGCTGGCAGAAACTGCTCCCGCTGGTCAGTGACATCCTTGACTACCACTATCAGCATGCCGAAACCCTGCTCGCCGCAGAGACCCTGCCGGCCACGCAAGAGATCCCCGCAGAGAGGGTTCTCTCTCTGGCCAAAGGGGTGCGCCTGATTCATTTTCGCTGCGACATTTTAGACGCACTGGAGGCTGAAGAGATCGACCTGCGCCGCTGGGGAAAACAGATTGAATCGATACCGACAATCGGTCTGATGATCCGCCGTGGCGGTCAGGTCATGAGCGAGATTCTGACGGAAGAGTTTGCCGAACTGCTGGAGCTTGCCCGGAGCGGACAGACGCGCCGGCAATTTCTCGCCGCACTGCCGACTGAAGAAGCGGCAGAGCTATTACAATTTGCGCTTGAAGAGGGGTTGCTGGTTGCAAAGGAGACTACTTGAGCAATAGATCCATGAAGCCCTGGTAGGTCTGGCGTTTGCGCTCCGAACGGCCGTAGAGGGTTGAGGAGAAGAGCGCCGTGGCGGCATGATCACCGAGCATCGAGAAGAGCTGGTAATCGATCGAGGCCAGCTGCTCTTTCTGGATAAAGAGACGATAGATTGCCAGCAGGCCGAGCAGTTCCCCATGAATCATCAACGGGATGGCAACCAGCGGAGCCAGCGGATCGTCCGATTCCTGCCCGACCATCTCTGCGGCAAAGTAGTTCTCGCTCTTGTTGGCGATCTCCCCCAGCAAGCCTTCTCCCATTTTAACCTCGGGCATCTGGAAATCATCATCGAAGCCCTCGCCGGTTTCAAAACGCAGTACCTTTTCAACGTCATCATAGATAAAGACCGCAAACTTTTCGGCACCGACGAAATTGATGACAACCTCCTTGATAATCTCAAGGGTTTCTTTACGGTCGAGGGTCGAATGGAGGCGGGATGAGGCGATATAGAGGTTGGTCAGGTTATTATTGACATCTTCAACCTGCACCAGTTGATCGGCAAAATCTATATTTTCCTGTTCCAGCTCACTGATCCGCCGTTGGTCGCTGCCCTGTTCGGCCCGCATCCGGGCGCATTCCCGTTCCAGCGCCAGCAGGCGTTGATGTGTATTTTGGTCGCCGCCACCACCGGCACACAGCCGACTCAGGCCATCACTAACAAGGGCATCGATCTCCTTCTGGCCATGGGAGTCCGGGTGGACCAGATAAACGCCAAGCCCACTCTCACTCTTTTGATCGATGCATTTGACCTTGCCAAAGAGTTCAAGGGTATTACCTTCTGAGAGCTCGAGGGTCAATTCGACCGGGCTGTTTTCAGGCAAGGGCGTCTCGGTTTTGAGATAGATACCATTATACGAAATGTCGCGGGTACTGGCTTCTTGCAGTTGCCCCCCACCCCTAAGCTTAACCGGCATATCGAGCGGCTCGCGATCAATGGTCCGCTTCTGGACCTGTCCGAGTAAGCGCTTAACCTTCTCGCGCAACTCCTGCTTATTCAACGGCTTGGTAATGTAGTCGTCACAGCCCGAGTTGAGACAACGCTGAACCTCTTCAGGCTTGCCCGCCGCAGTCACCATGATAATCGGTAGGTTTTCCCAGCGCGGGTTTTTACGCAAGGTTGCGCAAACCTCATCGCCATCAATCCCCGGCATGTAAAAATCGAGCAGCAGGACATCGGGCTCGACCCGTTCAATCCGCACCAGGGTCTCTTCACCGGACGATGCCGTGATCAAATCATAGCCAAGCCCTTCAAGATAGGATCGCTCAAGCTCAAGAAATAAATCAACATCATCAACTAGCAAAATTTTAGGCATTATTTCAACTTTCCAGGCTGTCAGTTAAGAATGAAACAGTATCCCAGTATAAGTGAATTGTAAAGAGAGATGCGAGGCCGGGCAGCCCTCAGGCCTTTCCTTAAAACAGAAAGAGCCCTACCTGATTTCAGGCAAGGCACTTCTTTATTCTCTCTGACTGTATGGCGGATAAAGCGGCCCGATCTCAAGCCACCTCAGCAACCTCCTTACGATAACGGGGCCGTTCTGCCAGAAAGGCGACGATCTCGTCAACATCCGGTACACGTCCGGCGATTCTGACCTGATCATCTATCAGCAACGCCGGAGCTACGTAGATTCGGTTATCGATCAGTTTGCGATTATCCTGAAACTGATGAACCTCAGCTTCAACCCCAAGCTTATTGAGCGCCGCGCGCACATTACTGAGAGTACCTTCGCAATGCCCCTGACTGTCTGGCTTGCAGAGAATGTCTATACGCATGATAACCTCCTGTCGGAAGAGGGCCTCCTATTGTTGACTTATTTGGTTATACTGTACACCCCCATTGTCGAAATGCAAGTAAAAAACTGTATTTTTAATTTTTATCAAGAGCCACCGAAACATCAAGTACGCCGGCAACCTGATCGACACACAACTGGCTGCCGGCGGGCAGATCGTCAGCAATCAGACGGCGGGCGATCAGAGTTTCCAGCTCGCGCTGCAGAAAACGTTTGATCGGGCGCGCACCATAGATCGGGTCATAGGAAGACTTGACGATCAGCTCCTTTGCGGCATCGGTCACAACCAGGAGCAGCCCTCGTTCGGTCAGCCGCGCGCGCAGTTGATCGATCAGCAGGCCGAGGATCTGCAGTATCTCCTCCTGCCGCAGGGGGAGGAAGATCAGGATATCATCGATCCGATTCAGAAATTCGGGACGAAAATACTGGTGCAGATCCCCTTCAATCGCCTTACGGATCGCCGGGTGCAGGCTGCCATCACTGCTGATCCCTTCGAGCAGGCGCTGCGACCCGATATTCGAGGTCATGATAATCACGGTCTGCTTAAAATTAACCGTCCGCCCCTTGGCATCGGTCACCCGGCCGTCATCCAGAATCTGCAGCAGCAAGTTAAAGACCTCGGGATGAGCCTTTTCAACCTCATCAAACAAAATCACCGCATACGGCTTACGCCGCACCGCTTCGGTCAACTGTCCGCCCTCTTCATAGCCGACATAACCGGGAGGGGCGCCGATCAGGCGGCTGACCGCGTGCTTCTCCATGTACTCCGACATGTCGATCCGGATCATGTTCTCTTCACTATCGAACAGGGCTTCAGCCAGCGCCTTACCCAATTCTGTCTTGCCGACCCCGGTCGGACCAAGGAACAAAAATGAGCCGATCGGCCGGCGCGGATCCTTAATCCCGGCGCGCGCACGGATCACGGCGTCAGCCACGCGCTGCACCGCCTCATCCTGCCCGATGACCCGCTGGTGCAGCTGTTGGTCGAGCTGCCCGAGTTTCGCCTTTTCACTCTCGACCAGACGGGTAACCGGGATGCCGGTCCACTGCGCGACAATGCTGGCAATCTCCTCCTCGGTCACCTCTTCGCGCAGCAGGCGCTTGGCTTGGTCCCCGGCGGAGAGCGGAACCTCCTGCTGCTGTAACTGGCGCTCAAGTTCCGGCAGGCGACCATGCTTGAGCTCAGCGGCCCGCTGCAGATCGTAATTGCGCTCAGCCTCTTCGAGTTCATGCCGCGCCTGCTCGATCGCCTCCCGCAGCTGCTGAACCTGCTGCAGCCCCCCCTTCTCCTGCTGCCAACGTGCGGAGAGCAGGGTCTCCTGCTCCTTGAGGTCGGCCAGTTCGCGGCGCAGCACCGTCAAGCGCTCGCGGCTGGCAGCATCCTTTTCACCCTTCAAGGCCGCCTCTTCGATTTCGAGTTGCCGCACCCGCCGGGTAATCGCGTCCAGCTCAGCCGGCATCGAATCAATCTCGGTGCGGATGGTGGCGCAGGCCTCGTCAACCAGGTCGATCGCCTTATCGGGCAGAAAACGATCACTGATGTAGCGGTCGCTCAACCTGGCCGCCGCAACCAGCGCATTGTCATGGATTCTCACCCCGTGGAACAGCTCGAACCGCTCCTTTAGGCCGCGCAGGATGCTGATGCTGTCTTCGACCGACGGCTGCTCGATCAGGACCGGCTGAAAGCGCCGTTCAAGCGCGGCATCCTTCTCGATATACTGACGATATTCAGCCAGGGTTGTGGCGCCGATACAGTGCAGTTCGCCCCGTGCCAGCATCGGCTTGAGCATATTGCCGGCGTCCATCGCGCCTTCGGCCTTGCCGGCACCGACGATGGTGTGCAGCTCGTCGATAAAGAGCAGGATCCGTCCGGCACTCTGCTTAATCTCCTTCAACACCGCCTTGAGCCGCTCTTCAAATTCGCCGCGAAACTTGGCGCCGGCCACCAGCGCCCCAAGATCGAGCGAGAAAATAGTTTTATTCTTGAGCCCCTCGGGGACATCCCCCCTGACAATCCGCTGGGCCAGCCCCTCGGCGATGGCGGTCTTGCCGACCCCCGGTTCACCAATCAGCACCGGATTATTTTTGGTCTTACGCGAAAGAATCCGGATCGTGCGCCGAATCTCTTCGTCGCGGCCGATCACCGGATCGAAATTGCCGGTCTTGACCTCCTCAACCAGATCGCGGCCATACTTGAGCAGCGCCTCATAGGTCGATTCAGGGTCCTGGCTGTCAACCCGCTGATGACCACGCACGACGGCCAGTCCTTCCAGCAGCCGGGTGTGATCGATTTTATGCTGGCGAAACCAACGTTGCGCTGGCGCATCACTGCCGGCCGCCACGGCAGCCAACAGCAGATGCTCGACACTGACATAATCATCCTTTAAGGCCGTCGCTTCTTTTTCCGCCTGAATCAATAACTGCTGAAGGCCACGATTGGCATAGACCTGCCCCGCTTCGGCGCCGGGGCCGGATACCCGCGCCTGCCCGGCCAGATGATCCTCCAGCAGCTTGCGCAGATCTTCCGGCGCACTCCCGAGGGATTGCAGCAGGCGCGGCAGCAGGCCGGCCTGCTGCAACAACGCCAGAAGAAGATGCTCGACGGCCATTTCAGCATGGCCGTATTCCACCGCCAGCTGCTGGGCCGCCTGCAGGGCTTCCTGACTTTTTATTGTGAGTCGCTCAAGTTTCATCAGATCTCTCCAGTTCCGCTCAGCAGCGCAAAAGGTTCAGGACTCCCCCGGCAGCCTCAGCCCTGCCCTGCACGGCCAGCACTCAATGGACGGTTTTCACTTGAATCCGCTGCGGCAAGGCTGCCGCGGTTTTTGGCATCCTCAGGGTCAACACTCCGTTCTCCAGCTGAGCATCGATCATCCCCACATCAAGCTGTTCCGGGAGTTTAAACTGGCGATAATACCCGGCCGGCGCGGCTTCGCTAAACAGGCAAGTCCCACGCCGGTCAATCTGCGTCGCCCCTTCAAGACTTAAGACTCCCTGATGGACATCAATCGCCAGCGTCTCAGTCGAGACCCCCGGCATATCGGCCACAAGGGTCAACTCGCCATTCTTCTCGTAGATATCAACCTGCGGAGCAACGTAACTCTTCCTGAGGGCAAGTTCAACAGCTTTATTCCGATACGAAGTTCCAATTTTATCGTTCATTATATTATCTCCTCAATTGATTCCGGTTTGGGGCTTAAATCAGCTAGCCATCTTAATGCTGATCCGCTTCGGCTTGGCCGCTTCGGCCTTCGGCAACAGGACTTGCAAAACACCGTCGGTATATTCGGCGGTAATGCGGTTCGTGTCGACCTCAAGCGGTAATTCGAGCGTCCGTAAAAACTTGCCTTGATTCCGCTCTTGACGCTGCCAGCTGATATTTTCCAGGTCGGCATAATTGCGTTCGCCGCTGAGTGCCAGTGAATTCCCTGTCAGATTGATATCCATGGTATTGGGGTTAATCCCCGGGATCAGTGCCGCAAGGTAAAAATTATCGACATCCTCGCTGAGCGTCGCCTTGGGGTAATGATGCGTCTCGCTGCTTTTTTGGCGGGCATTACTTCGCGCTTGCTCCTGACCCAATGCCCCGAAAACGGCATCAACCTCAGACTGCAAACCATTGAGTTCTCGTAAAATGCTGAAACCAATCATTGATTTCTTACTCCTCTGCATAGGTTTAAGCCACCGCAGTGGCCTCTTATGCTCTAAACACATATCAAGAGTTGTGCCAGAGAGAATTCAATTATTTTATTGTATAATTTCGGTTAGTTAAGAAAACTGATGGGATTGAGCAGGACCGATTGCAACGTCGCAGCTATCGCGACGACAGGGCGAGTTGCGACAGCTGCGACGTCGCAATAGGGGAGATCAGCGGGAGAGGTCTTCGCGTCCCAGCTTGAGGCGGTGCAGATAGCGGTAATAAGTGGCGCGATGGATCCCTAGCAGGCGCGCAGCGGCGGCGATATTGCCCCCCGCCTGATGAAAGGCGCGCCGCAAGGCCGCGCGGTCAATGGTCGAGACAAGCTCGGGCAGCATTTCAATATCAATAATCGTGTTGTCCGTATAATGCGCGGCAAGCGGAACCAGCGCGGTTGAGATCGGGGGCAACATCTGCCGCTCAGGTTGAAAGGCCTGACGTTCGCGCACCCATTCAGCCAGAGCGCGCCCACCAATCGCCGGCGCCTCGGTTTCGATCACCAAGCGTTCAATCAAATTGCGCAGTTCACGGACGTTGCCCGGCCAAAGGTAGGCCGAAAGGACCGAGATTGCCTCGGGGGTGAAACGTTCAATCTGTTTCTGATAGCGGGCAATGAATTGCTGCAAAAAGTGTTTGGCGAGCAATGGAATATCCTCACTCCGTTCGCGCAGCGCAGGGAGATGGATACGCAGCACCGCCAAGCGGTGATAGAGGTCGGCGCGAAAACTTCCGTCACTCACTGCTTTTTCCAACGGGATATTCGTGGCCGCCAGGACCCTGACATCGACCTTGCGGCTGCGCTCGCTGCCGACCGGCTGAATCTGGCCCCCTTCCAAAACCCGCAGCAGCTTGCTCTGGGTATGGAGCGGCATCTCCCCGATTTCATCGAGGAAAAGTGTTCCGCCATCTCACTGATCTGCCAGAAGCCTGCTCTTTTCTGTAGCAGCAGATCGGGAACAACCGCAGGCAGATTAGACGGTGGGAAGCCGGATTGAATCATGATGCGCGCAGGATATCATCGATGCCAGCTCTCGACAAACTTCTCATAAGCCTGTGCCCCTTGCGTGTAGCTGAGGATCTTAATGCCCATCCCCCCCCTTGCTAATCAGACGCAACATATTTGGCGGCACCCGTTTGGCCCAGTGAATCCGCCCTTTGCAGAGCACCAGGGTTTCATCAGGCAGGGTTATTTCGAGATTGAGCAGCAGTCCGAGTTTTTCAGGTGCGATCGTCTTGATGAAAATTCCATCGTATGAAATATCATCGGTAAAGGCCATTTTCTTCGGTTCTTCAATCTCGAAACGAACCTTGACCCGTTTCCGCCTTCGCGTAATGTCCCGTTTCTCCGCCATAGCAGCCTCTTCCCTCAAGAAAAGCTAAATATAATGAGAGAATATAGGGCGCAAACCATAAAACATCAAGATCTAATCGAGCGGGAAAGCCGAGCAAAGACGGCTAAGGGGCCGAATTTCAGGACAACTTGATTATTAGATTTTTCCAGTAATACTCAAAGATAAACATGACTTGATCGGTTGACGATAGACCCTTGATCGGCTAATCTCTAGCTGAGGCACAGTCAGACCGCCGTGTAGACAAGTTGTTGCTTATTTAATTAATTAATTATGCAAGAAAGGGAAGTCAAATGAAAAAAGTTGTTTTATTGATTGTTGCCGGCCTGTTTTTCGTATCCGGGATCGCGCTCGCCGTCCCTCCAGGAAAGACCCTTGAGTTCACCAAGAGCCCGATGGGGAAGGTTACCTTTTCAGGAAAAGTGCATGCCGATGCCGCAGTCAAGTGCAAGGAATGCCACAATCCCGAGACCTTCCCCAAAATGAAGCAGGGAACGGTCGAAATCTCCATGGCTAAAATCTACGCTGGCGAGCTCTGCGGCAAGTGCCACAACGGCACACGCGCCTTTGCGGCCAAGGCCAATTGCGCTAAATGCCACAAGCGCTAAAGCGCTTAAAATCGATACTAAAGCCGCAACGGTCTATTCCGTTGCGGCTTTTTTTCAATCTGAACGATGCGCTGTTCTTCACTAAGGTCCAACTCAAGATCGGCACGTTACGGCATTTCAGCCAGCGGGTAGCGCATTAAACGTTTGTAATGCATAATAAACTGCCGCAGGGCAATTTCATCCATGACACCACGGCCGCTCCATTTCGCGGCCAACTGCTCCTCCTGCTTGCGGCGCCAGCGATAGACCATCTCCCAACTCGGCACCTTGAGCATCAGCAACAGCTTGAGCGGATCGAACAGACGACGATAATCCTCGCCGAGCTGCCGATTAACGTATCCACGCCAGATACCCGCCAAATCCTCTGTCACTTCAAGGTTATTGACTGGCGCAGCCAGATCGACAGAACTTTGCGGCACGGCACCGACGCACCAGCTTTCAAACAGGATCAGGTCAGGACGACCAATGAATTCATCCCATAGCTCGACAGGTGCCCGATCGTCGCTTGCCTTATCAAATCTAGGGATCGGCGTGCGACTCGCGGCAGTTCGTGACACAGCTCTGACGGCAACGCCTGATCGACCAACAGCTGGCGGAAAATTGGAGCAAGAGTCTCTGCCCGGGCGGCAAGTTCGGTGGGTGGAAAGAGCAGATCTTGTTCAGACCAAAAAAATGACATTAGAAGTCCTAATCTGCTGAAGCTTTTTGATGATGAAAAAAAATCGATGGCGACCGCATATTCAAGAGTTCGGGTCAGTCTCAAGCCGTTTCAGGCACTCTTCGACGAGTGATAGAATACTTTTGACAATAATCGCGACTCCGGCCGCATTAGGGTGGATGCCATCCCTCTGATTCAAAGCTGGAAGAGTGGCAACCCCCTCGAGGAAAAAGGGGTAGAATGAAACGCCCGGTGTTTGTGCCAGTGCGGGATAGATCTGGTCAAACTTAGCATAGTAATCCCGACCCAGGTTTCGCGGCGCGCGCATGCCGGCCAGCAGCGGAAGCACCCCCGCCGCCTTAAGGCGGGTCAGGATGTTGGCCAGGTTCTGCCGGGTGCGCTCCGGGTCGAGGCCGCGCAGGGCATCATTCGCGCCCAGTTCGACGATCACTAGGTCGGGACGCTCGGCCAACATCCAGTCGAGCCGAGCCAGCCCGCCGGCGCTGGTGTCACCGGAGACTCCGGCGTTCTGCACCAGCACCTGGTGACCGCGCTGCTGCAGTGCCGCTTCGAGCTGCCGCGGAAAAGCCTGTTCCTGAGCTAAGCCATAGCCGGCGGTCAGACTGTCGCCCAGCACGGCAATCCGCACAACTGCAGCGTCGGCAGCTTCGACCGCGGTACAATGTAACCAGAGTAAAACGAGTATCAGCCAGAACAGTATTGGAGAGCGCATGACAGACCCGATCGTGAAGATAGAAAACCTGCATCTCAGTCTAGTTGGTGGCGCCGGCCCGGTCAACATTCTGTGCGGCCTCGACCTGAGCGTTGCACGCGGCGAAACAATCAGCATCGTCGGTCCCTCGGGCGCGGGGAAGACCACCCTGCTGATGGCCCTCTCCGGGCTGGAACGTCCCAGTACGGGACGGGTCGAGATTGCCGGTTTCGCACTCGGCGATGCTGACGAGGATGCCTTGGCGCGTTTTCGCCGCCGGCATATCGGCATCGTCTTTCAATCCTTTCACCTGGTCCCGACCATGACCGCACTGGAAAATGTCGCCCTGCCGCTGGAATTTTCCGGCCAGTCCGACGCGCTGGAACAGGCGGCGATCGCACTGACTGCGACCGGACTGGGCGCACGGCTCGCCCACTTCCCCGGTGAACTCTCCGGCGGTGAGCAGCAACGCGTCGCTCTGGCGCGCGCTTTCGTCGCCCGTCCGGCGCTGATTCTGGCCGACGAACCGACCGGCAATCTCGACCGCGAAACCGGTCAGAAGGTGATGGAACTCCTTTTCAACCTGCAACGAGAGCACAGCACCACCCTGATCCTTGTCACCCACGATGAGCAGTTGGCCTATCGCTGTCAGCGTAGTCTCCGCATGGCCGATGGCGTGCTCCATCCGCTCAACAGAGAAGAACCATGAGCGAGTCCCCCATCCTTCACCAATCCCAACTTCAGGTCCTTCGACAGGCCCTGCGCCTGGCCCGCCGTGAACTGCGCGGCGGGCTGCGCGGCTTCGGCGTCTTTCTTGCCTGTCTGTTTCTCGGGGTTTTTTCCATCAGCGCCATCGGCAGTTTCACTGCCGCAGCGAAAGCGGGACTACTGGCCGATGCCGGCGCGCTGCTCGGTGGCGACCTTGAAGTCCGACGCATGCACCAACCCCTCTCGCCCGAGCAACAGGCCTTCCTCGCTGAGCGCGGTACAGTCTCCGCCGTGGCCGCGATGCGGACTATGGCCGCGAATCCGAGGCGCGACCTGCACGCCCTGATCGAATTGAAGGTGGTCGACGAACTCTATCCGCTCTACGGCCAGTTGCTGATTGAGCCACCACAACCCACCACCCAGGCCCTCGGTCAGGGGGCGCTGGTCGAGGCCGCACTGCTGAAGCGGTTGGAGATAAAAGTCGGCGACCCCTTGCAGATCGGCGACCTCAAACTCAGGATCAGCGGGGTGATCAGCGCCGAACCGGATCGTGAGATCAGGCCTTTCTACCTCGGGCCACGCGTGATGCTCAGCCGCGAGAACCTCGCCGCCACCGGGCTGGTTCGGCCCGGAAGCCTGGTCACCTATCGTAGCCGGGTGCGTCTTGCCGATCCGAGCCGGGCCGATGCCGTCATCCAAGAGCTGCAAAGCGCCTTCCCCGAAGCCGGCTGGCGCCTACAGACCTGGCAACAGGCGGCGCCACGGGTGCGCAACATCCTCGACCGGATGAGCACCAACCTGACCCTGCTCGGCCTCTGTGCCCTGCTGATCGGCGGACTCGGGGTTTCCGGGGCGGTGCGCGGCTACCTGAACGGCAAGTTGATGCATATCGCCACGCTTAAATGCCTGGGCGCCTCCAGTCAGGTGATTTTCAGCGCCTACCTGCTGCAGATCCTATTTCTCGGCGCCCTCGGCTCGGGGGCCGGATTACTGGCCGGCGGGGCTCTCCCCTACTTTCTTGTCTTTACTATCGGTGATCTATTGCCGATTCCGTTGAAACCGGCAATCTACCCACAGGTGCTGGCAACCGCCGCGCTCTTCGGCCAGCTGATCGCCCTGCTTTTCTCGCTCAAGGAACTCGGCATCGCCAGGCGGGTCTCTCCGGCCGTGCTGTTTCGCGGTTACAGCGGCAACAAACGTCAGAGCCCGGGGCGCAAGATCTGGGCGGCGCTGGTGCTGCTCGCCCTGTTGCTGGCAGTCCTCGCTTTTTTTACCAGTAGCGATAAACGCCTCGCCGCCGGATTTATCCTCGGCGGCAGTCTGTGTTTTCTGCTGTTTCGCCTGCTGGCCAGCCTGATCATCAAACTGGCCAGGCAACTGCCCCGCCCGACCAACCCCGCATTACGCTTGGGGCTGGCCAACATCCACCGCCGCGGCGCGCCGGCGACCCGGGTGATCTTCTCGCTCGGGCTGGGTCTGACGGCGCTGGTCATGATCGCGCTGGTCCAGGCCAATCTTGACGATCTGGTCAACGACAGCCTGCCGGAATCGGCACCGGCCTTTTTCTTTCTCGACATTCAACCGGACCAGGTCGCGCCCTTCGATCAGACACTCTCCAGCCTGCCGGAGGTGACCAAAATCAAACGCTATCCGACCCTGCGCGGCCGGATCACTGCGATCAAAGGGGTTCCGGTCGAGCAGGCGAAGATCGCGCCGAAAGTGGCATGGGCGGTACGCGGCGACCGTTTCTTGAGCTATACGGCCAAACAACCGGACGGCACACACCTGAGCGCCGGCAGCTGGTGGTCGGCGACGGATCAGGGACCACCAAAGATCTCACTCACCGCCGATCTAGCCAAGGGCTTCGGCGTGCAGGTCGGCGACAGCCTGACGGTCAACGTGCTCGGCCGCAGCATCACCGCCGAAATCGCCAACCTGCGCGAAGTCGACTGGACCAGCCTCGAGCTGAACTTCGCACTCATCTTCTCCCCCGGGGTGCTCGAGAACGCGCCTCAGACTCATATCGCCGCGGTGCACGTGACTGCCGCCGCCGAAGATAAGGTCTTCCACCTCATTACCGGCCAATTCTCCAATATTTCGGTCATCAGCACGCGTGAGCTCCTGACCAACGTCACGCGCACCCTCGACCGGATCGGCGGCGCCTTCAAGGCGATGGCCGCGGTCGCGCTGCTGAGCGGGTTCCTGGTGCTGGCCGGAGCGGTTTCGGCCGATCAGCACCGGCGGATCCAAGATGCGGTGATCTTCAAGATCTGCGGTGCCACGCGTGGCAGCATTCTGCTGGCGTTTGCCGCGGAGTTTGCCCTGCTGGGTCTGGCGGCCGGCGGGATCAGCGCCATTGCCGGCAGCCTCGCGGCGGCGACGATCCTCAAAGGGCCGATGAATGTTGCTTTCAACTTTCATCCCATGGTCGTTCTGGCAACCCTTGCGGCCGGCATCTCGCTGACCCTGGTGTTCGGACTTGCAGGAACCTGGAAGGCGTTGGGACAAAAACCGGCAATATTCCTGCGCAACGAATAGGTCCCAACCGAACTTAGAAAAGTGCTATAAACAGCGCCAGACGCACCAAGCATCACGAACCATCGCAAACCTATAAACCAACAACGAGTGATTTATGACGCTGGCTTTCTGCGCAATTGTGACAGGACTTGCCCTGCTGGTCTGGAGCGCCGACCGTTTTGTCGCGGGTTCGGCGGCGGTCGCCCGCCATTTCGGCATGCCGCCGCTGCTGGTCGGTATGGTGATCATCGGCTTCGGCACCTCCGCACCGGAGATGGTCGTTTCGGCCTTCGCCGCAGCCCAAGGGAATCCGGGGATCGCCCTCGGTAACGCCTATGGCTCGAACATCACCAATATCGCCCTGGTCCTCGGCCTGTCGGCCCTGATCGCGCCGATCACGGTCCACTCGCAGGTATTGCGCAAGGAGTTGCCAATCCTGACGGTGGTCACAGCTCTGGCGGCTTTCCAGCTTTATGATGGTGAAATCACCCGGATGGACGGCCTGGCGCTCTTAGGCGTCTTTGCCGGTCTGATGGGCTGGAGCATCTGGCAAGGGCTGCGTCAGGGGCCGGATGCCCTGGGACAGGACGTGGCACAGGAGCTCGCGCAAGCTCAGATGCCTCTGAAGCGGGCGCTCTGGTGGCTGCTGCTCGGTCTGTGCCTGTTGATCGCCAGTTCTCGCCTGCTGGTCTGGGGCGCGGTGGTGGTCGCACAGGGGTTCGGGGTGAGCGATCTGATCATCGGGCTGACGGTCGTGGCGATCGGGACCTCGCTACCGGAGTTGGCCTCAACAATCATCGCTACGCGCAAAGGGGAGAACGATCTAGCGTTGGGGAATATCCTCGGCTCCAACCTCTTCAACACCCTGGCCGTGGTCGGCATCGCCGGCACCATTCACCCCATGGCAGTGGAACCAGAGGCCCTCTCGCGCGACTGGCTGACCATGGCGCTGCTCACGGTGTCACTCTTCCTCTTCAGTTACGGCTTTCGCGGCCCTAGCCGGATCAACCGCTTCGAAGGCGCTGTGCTGCTCGCCTGCTACCTCGGCTATACCGGCTACCTGGTAAGGAGTCTCTTTACCTCTTAAGAGACTGCAGGTTAAAAAAATTCACGCAGACTTTCGTCGATCCCCATCAGGGTCTGGTACCAGAACTCCTTGGCGGCCTCGCTCTTGTCCTGCTCGAATTTTTCAAACCATTCCGCCAGGCGCGGGTCCAAATCCTTCTCCACCTCCTGCTTCCGTTTCAAGAAGCTCTGTAAAAAATCGATATTGCGCTCCGACTCCCAGAAGATCGGGCTATTGCGACTGTTGATCCGACTGGCGAGGACATCGATCCCCTGCAGGAACGGCTGCTTGGCTCCGTACAGCGTACCGATGATCTCGGGGAGCATCTCCTCTGCCCAGCCCCGGTGGAAGCGACAGATCCCGAGGTTATCGAGGATCAGCTCCTTCTTCATCCGCTCGGCGCACATCCGGCCCAGGGTGCGCGGCGGGATAAAATCGTAACTGTAGATCATGTAGTACTTGCCCATGATCGCCATCGGCGAGAGCACACCCGACACCCAGTACTGGTTGGGGATCATCCAGCCGCGCCGATTGAAGGCCAGATAGACCAGGCGGTCGTGCAGCGCCGTGCCTTTCGCGCGGGAATGGATGCGACTCCATTTGCGCACCCCTTCGCGCAGATCGAGGATACCGCGCCGCTCCAGAATCGCCGTGATCAGCTCGCAACCGAGCTCAGCGTTGTGCAGCGAATCGGCCACCGCATCGAACCCTGCCAGCGCCCACCTCGGCACGCGGGTCACGCCCAGCTCCTTAGGGGTCAGCAGCTTGGCGTCGAGCAGATCCATCAACCAGGCCAACACGCCACCGCCGGAGATCGCATCGAAACCCATGGCGTCACAGCGCCGGCTGAGCTTTTCCGCCGCGCGTTGGTCGAAGATGCCGCACAGCGGGCCCATGGTCTGATAGGGCTCAAAATCCTTCTTGTACTCGCCGTTCATCTTCTTGCACAGCGCGACGCAGGGTTCACCGCAGGTCGCCTGCTGTTTGGCCTCGATCGTCTCGGCATTGAACTGCTTGAGATAATGATCGACCACCAGGTTCTGATGTAACGCCAGCCGTTCTGCCTCGCTCCAGAAAATAGTGCGGTAATTGAAGGCGATGATCTTCCCCCCCACTCCGGCATAGTTGACCCCAAAGGTCCCGTCGGTCATAAGTTTCTCGTCGTAGCGGTACTTGGAGGTCACCTCCAGATCCTTCTGCAGCAGCCGCTGGCCGTACTTGTTCTGGAACCAGACGTCGGCGACTTTTTTGTCGCGAAAATCCTCGTCCACCAGCGTGCCGCCGTAGATGATCGCGACGATCCCGTGGTTCTGGACCAGCGCACTGCCGAAACCGCCGCGACCCGCCCAGGTGTCGACATGACTGATCTTCCCCTGGCTGATCGGGACCGACATGATCCCCCCCATGTCGGTCTGCAGCGCCGCCGGACCGATCACCAGGATGCGCGGATCGTTGGCGTAACGTCCGCCGAACAGCTCAAAGACCCGATCGGTCAGGGCATAAACGCCGGTCCGCCCCGACTTCCAGATCTCCGCCACATCGAGCGGCACCACCTCGACCTCAATCTCTTCACCATGATTCCGGTTCAGACAGAGCACCGAGTGGGCAGGGGCATTCCCCGCCAGGCTGAGCATGTTGATCACCAGAATGTCGAACACCAACCCGGAACCACCCATCGAACTGACATAATACCCCTGCCCGCAGGGGGAGAAACCGATCACCACCAGGCGGTTCGAGCCCGGCAAAATCGAGCCGGCAAAGAGACCGCCGCCGAAGTAGCGGTCTAAGTTGTATTTGTTGATCTTGTAAAAGCCGGTCGCCGGATCGACCAATAACACCCGCTGAAACATGTTCATGACTTACCCCTATACGATTCTAGGCTCAACCTTGCATGGTACGTCGCAAAAAAGAACCTGATCATATTTCGAAAGTCTCCAACGACTGCGGAATATGGACATTGGTCAGACCCAGCTCCTGACGCAGAGCAGCGGCCAGACTTTCAGCCGACGCCTCCTCACCGTGCACGATAAAGGTCTGCTCGGGCTTCTGCTGCATCACCCGCACAAAATCGAGTAGCCCCTCGCGGTCAGCGTGGCCGGAGAACCCGGTCAGAATCTCCAACTTGGCCCGCACTGGATGGTCTTCACCGTAGATCCGCACGCTCTGCGCCTTTTCAACCAGATGACGACCCAGGGTATTTGGCGCCTGCCAGCTGGTCATGAGGATGCAGTTGCGCGGATCGCCGATCCGGTTGCGCAGATGATGCAGGATACGCCCCCCTTCTAGCATGCCGCTGGAACTGATGATGATCGCCGGAACCTTCAGACTGTTGAGCGCCTTGGATTGCTCGACGCTCTGGGTGTACTGAAGACGACCGAAGCCGAAGGGGTTGTTGTCGTCATCGGTCAGCAGAAACTCGCGGATTTCGGCGTCGTAGACCTCGGGATGCAGACGGAAGATATCGGTGGTGCGCGTCGCCAGGGGACTGTCGACAAAGATCGGCAAATCCGGGATCAGTCCCGTCGTATGCAATCGGTGCAGGGCATAAACCAGCTGCTGGGTTCGACCCACGGCAAAGGCCGGTATCAGCAGGCAGCCGCCACGGCGGGCGGTTTCATTGACGATCCGTTCCAACTCCTTTTCCGACTCGGGATAAGGGGGATGCTGGCGGTTGCCATAGGTACTCTCCATGATCAGAATATCGGCCCCCGCGACAAGCGGTACGGGATCACGGATGATCGGGATATCCGGCCGGCCGATATCGCCGCTGAAGACCAGACGCCTGGTCTTGCCGGTCTCCTGATCCTCGATGTCGAGGATGAGGTGCGCGCTCCCCAACATATGTCCAGCATCGATCAGGGTCAGCGCAATCCCGGGGAAAAGTTCACGCCTCCGCTTGTAGCTGAGACCGACGAACTGCTCCATCGACTGCGCCACATCGGTCTTGGTGTAAAGCGGCTCGAAGGTCCGTTTCCTCTGTTTCTTGCGCCGACGATTGACGTACTCGACATCCTTCTCCTGAATATAGGCGCTGTCCATCAGCATTACCGCACAGAGGTCGCGCGTCGCAAAGGTCGAAAAGATGTCGCCGCGAAAGCCGTTCTTGACCAGGCGCGGGATACGCCCCGAGTGGTCGATATGCGCGTGGGACAGGATCAGCGCGTCAATGCTTTCGCCCTGGCAAAATTCATTACGGTTGCGTTCGAAGGCCTCTTTGCGTTTGCCTTGAAACAGTCCGCAATCGAGCAGGATTCTCTTGCCGTTTACCTCGAGCAAATGCTGGGATCCGGTAACGGTCCGGGCAGCGCCATGAAAGGTCAGTTTCATTGAATCTCCTCAGATGAAGGTCGGGCATTATCGCGAAAAATCACGAAAAAAGCCCGTCTCCCCAAAGGATGACAGGCCTTAAGCTGCTGTCAATCTGTCAAGCCGAGACGACTTTGTTTCTGCCGGTTCGTTTGGCTTTGTACAAAGCGCTGTCCGCACGTTTCAGGCTGTCTTCATACGACCGATCTGTCGCCAAAATTGTCGTCACACCTATGCTGACGGTCGCGAATTTGCCCTCAATGCAAAATCGCTTCAGTTCAAACTTAAAGCACTCGCGCAGCCGATCGGCAAATTGAATTCAGGTCCGTTTGAACAACGGGTTCAGCCCCAGAAACAACAAAATTCGTCATTTTCGACAACCGCCAAAAACTCTTCGATTGTTGTTGTTTCTGGCGTAGGTTCGTACCTGTGCCATTTCAAGTCAGCAGGTTGCCAGTAGAGTTTCCACGCGTTTGATTTTTTTACGTATGTTGCCTTTGCGATGGGTGATTCTACTTTTTCGTCCGGTCGGTTCCATATTTCTCTGATTTCAAAAATGATGACACTTTGATTCTCAAGCCGAAAAGCGAGATCAACTTTATTCCGAACGTACCCAGGTGGTCGGCGCTTTTCGATATATTCACCAACTATCTTCTCGTATCTCTTCATTTCAAATTCACTGATTGCCATAATGCCCCCTCTCCCTGCGCATAAGGGTTCGAAATACGCGGTGCGACGCGAAATTTGAACTCATTGAAATGGGTTCGAACCAGGACAACCGCGGATTTCTCAAAGAGAACCATCGGGATTCAATACCATATTTTACGATATAGGTTCATTTTTGCCCCAAAAACAGGTCCATAAGGCTATTTCAAAGGGCAAAAAAACGCTTTTTCCTATGATTTAAGTACGTTAGTCTGGTCTGATCCCAGCGAACCTTGACACATATTTACCAGTAAAATGTGACCATTACACCCGCTTCGTTGCGTCCTGCCCATGGCACCAGCCGGACATTTTCATCTATTGAGTCTGTAAATGCCCAGCCAGCTATGGAGCCGACAACTGCACCCGCGAGCACATCCCCCCAGTAATGTTTGTCTGCCTCAACCCGCCCAATACCCACAAGTGTAGCAAGACCATAGGCAGGCAAGCCGA
>JBDNGT010000344.1:0-10654 GCA_041689145.1 Geopsychrobacter sp.
GAGAGAATGTCACGGCCATCGTCGAAGAGAAGGATGCCAGCGCTACTGAGCGAGCGATCTGCGAGATCAATACCGGCACCTATGTGTTCGATGCGGATTTCGTTTTTTCCGTCTTGCCACAACTCGGCAAAGAGAACGCCCAGGGCGAATATTATCTGACCGACGTTGTGGCTGCGGCGGCCAAAGCGGGGCGCAAGACTCGTGCTCTCTGTCTGGTCGATGCCAATGAGGCTCTTGGTATCAATGACCGGCTGCAGTTGGCTGAGGCTGCTCGCTTGATGCGTCAGCGAATCAATCAGCAGTTGATGCTCGCCGGGGTCACCCTGATCGATCCGCAAACCACATATGTCGACGCCGGTGTCGAAATCGGCAGCGACAGCCTGCTCCACCCCGGTGTCACTATCAGCGGCCGGACGCGGATCGGCTGCAACTGTATTGTCGAAACGGGGGCGCAGATTGACAGTTCGCAGCTCGCTGATCATGTCCATGTCAAAAATGGCTCGGTGATCGAGGATTCGCAGATCGGCGTCAACTGTAAAATCGGCCCGATGGCTCATCTGCGTGCAGGAACTGAGCTGCTGGGGGATAACAAAATCGGTAATTTCGTCGAAACCAAGAAGGCCCGTCTTGCTGAAAACTCGCAGGCGAGCCATCTGACCTATATCGGCGATGCCGAGGTGGGTAAAAATGTCAATTTCGGTTGCGGCACCATCACGTGCAATTACGACGGAGTCAATAAGCATAAGACGATCATTGAGGATGATGTGTTTATCGGGAGCGACACGCAGTTTATCGCGCCGGTGCGCGTCGGGCGTAACAGCCTGATCGGGGCCGGTTCGACCATCACCCGCGACGTGCCGCCCGATTCTTTGGCCTTATCGCGCACACCGCAAAAAGTGATCGAAGGCTGGCGCATCAAGCATCCGGCGCAAAAGAAATAATCATTCATTTTGAAAGTCATGGTCCGCTAAAGGGAAGTATACGCATATGTGTGGAATTGTTGGATATCTAGGGAATCAAGAGGCTTCACCGATTGTCCTCGATGGCCTTAGACGGCTTGAGTACCGCGGCTACGATTCGGCCGGCATCGCCACGATCAACGGCGGCAGCATCCAGATTATCCGCGCCGAAGGGAAGCTGATCAACCTGGAGCAGCGTCTTAAGGCTCACCCGCTGACCGGCAAGCGCGGCATCGGGCATACCCGCTGGGCCACCCATGGGCGCCCGTCGGAGACCAACGCCCATCCGCACAAGGCGGGGAATATCGTGGTGGTGCATAACGGCATCATCGAGAACTATCTCAAGCTCAAGGCGGGGCTGCAGCAAAAAGGGCATGAGTTCGTCTCTGAGACCGACACCGAGATCATCGCTCACCTGATCGATGAACCTTACAGCGCGGGTGTGGGTTTTGAATCTGCGGTTCGGCAGGCCTTGTCTGAGGTCAAAGGCGCTTACGCTGTGGCGGTGCTCTGCGAGGCTGAACCCGATTGCCTGATCGCCGCCAAGCAAGGCTCGCCGTTGGTTGTTGGGCGCGGTGAAGATGAGTATTTCGTGGCATCGGACATTCCGGCGATGCTCTCCCACACCCGGCAGATGATTTTTCTGGAAGATGGCGAGATGGTGATCTTCACCCCTAAAGGGCTGAGTTTCAGCGATCTGGCTGGTAAGCCCCTGGAAAAAGAGGAGAAGACCATCATCTGGAGTCCGCTGATGGCGGAAAAGGGCGGCTACAAACACTTCATGCTCAAGGAGATCTATGAGCAGCCCCGGGCGATTGCCGACACCCTCGCGGGGCGCTTGCTGGAAGATGAGGGGGATGTCTATCTCGAAGGGCTCAAGCTCACTGATGGGCAACTGGCTGAATTTGAAAAAATCTTCATCATCGCCTGCGGCACCAGCTGGCACGCGGCGTTGGTCGGTAAGTTCTATCTGGAGAAGCTCTGTCGCATCCCGGTCGAGGTCGATATCGCCAGCGAATTTCGCTATCGCGATCCGATCGTCAACCATAAAACCCTGACGATTCTGATCAGCCAGAGTGGCGAAACTGCCGACACCCTGGCCGCCCTGCGTGAAGTGCATGGCAAGGGGGGCAAGGTGGTGTGTGTCTGTAATGTGGTTGACTCCTCGATCGCGCGGGAAAGTGATGGGGTGATCTACACCCACGCCGGCCCGGAAATCGGCGTCGCTTCGACCAAGGCCTTTACCACTCAACTGGTCGCCCTGCTGCTCTTTGCGCTGCGGCTCGGACGGGTCCGCCAGACCCTGACGGCCGAAGAGGCTCAACAAAAAATTCTGGCCTTGTTGACCCTGCCGCGCTTGATTGAAACCAGCCTTGAACTCGATACGGCGATCGAAAAAATCGCCCCTGAGCTCTCTTCAGCCCAGGATTTTCTTTATCTGGGGCGCGGCAATCAGTATCCGATCGCGCTGGAGGGTGCGCTCAAACTTAAAGAGATCTCCTACATCCATGCCGAGGGATATCCGGCCGGTGAAATGAAGCATGGTCCGATCGCGCTGATCGACGAGCAGTTGCCGGTGGTGGTGGTCGTGCCGGAAAATCCGACCTTCGATAAGGTCGTTTCCAATCTGGAAGAGGCGCGCGCGCGCGGTGGTCGGGTGATCATCGTGACCAGTGGCCGCGGCGCGGCCTTAACCGCGCATTGCGAAAGCCTCTTCTGTTTACCCGTAGCCGATGATGATCTGATGCCGATTCTGACCTCGATCCCGATGCAATTGTTGGCCTACCATGTCGCCGTTTACAAGGGAACCGATGTCGATCAGCCGCGTAATCTGGCCAAAAGCGTAACGGTGGAGTAGTTTTGCTACAATTTCATATCCCTTATTCGCGTGAAATTAGGCATTTCAAACAGCGCTTGTTGAGCCATTTCCAGATCAGCGAAAACACTTTTATGGTGGTGCTGGCGGTGGTCATCGGCGTGCTGGCCGGGTTGGGCAATTTCGCTTTTCGTAAAACCATCGATCTGATCCATTTTCTGGTGGTGACCCAAGGGGAGCAACTGCTGCATATCGATCCTGAGCACTGGTCGATGCAGAGGCTGTGGATTTTTATCTTCCCGGTCATCGGTGGTCTGCTGGTGATTCCCCTGTGGGTCTTTTTCCCCAAGGATCTCAAAAGCGGATTCGCCGGATTTTTGGTCAAGGTTAACCTTAAAGGGGCCAAGCTCGGCTTGCGACCGCTCTTTACCCGGGGATTCGCCGCAGCGATTACCCTTGGCACCGGCGGCAGCGCGGGACAGGAAGGACCGATTGCGGTGATCGGGGGGACCATCGGCAGTCAGTTCGGCATGCTGTTCAAAATGGGCGGCGACCGCCTTAAGGTCCTGGTCGCCTGCGGGGCCGCTGCCGGAGTCGCGGCGACCTTTAATGCGCCGCTTGCCGGGGTCTTTTTCGCCGCCGAGATCGTGCTGCTCTCCTCCTTTGAGCTCGCCAGCTTCACCTCTATCGTCATCGCCAGCGGCATGGCGACCGTCGTCTCCCGGGCCTTGCTCGGCAATGAAATGGAACTCGCTGCACCCAGCTATGTGGTGCAGCACCCCTGGGAGCTGGTTCTTTATCTGCTCCTCGGTTGTGTCATCGGCGTCGCTGCCAGTGGCTTTATTGATCTGCATTTCCGGATCAAGGATCTGATCGACGGGGTGCGTCTGCCCAAGTTGACTAAACCGATTCTCGGCGGCCTGCTGGTCGGCCTGATCGGGATCGGCCTGCCGCAGGTTTTCGGCAACGGTTATGATTTTATCAGCACGGTCCTCTCCGGTCAGCAACCCCTGCTGCTGCTGCTGGCGCTGATCCTGGCCAAGGCGGTTGCGACCTCGATTACGCTCAATTCCGGGCTCCCCGGCGGGATGTTCGCTCCTTGTCTTTACCTGGGTGCGGTGATCGGCGGCGCTTTCGGGCTGGTCTGCGCCTATGTATTCCCCGCTGCGCATCTGGCCCCTGGAGCCTATGCGCTGGTTGGTATGGGCGCTTTTTTGTCGGCGGCCACCCATTCGCCGATGACCGCGATCTTTCTGTTGTTCGAAATCACCGATTCCTATGAGGTCATCATTCCGATCATGCTCGCCTGCGTGATCGGCACCTCGATCGCGCGGCACTTCAAGAAAGAGAGCCTGGAGACCGCCGAACTGGTGCGCGAAGGGATCGATCTCGAAGCGGGGAAAGAGCGGAATATCATGAAGGCGCTGCGGGTCGGCGAAGTGATGGCGCGTCGGGTCGAAACCGTGCCGGAAAACATGACCCTCGGCCAGTTTGCCAAGTTTATCGCCAGTACCCGGCATACCAATTTCCCTTTGATCAATACCCGTGGCGAGTTGACCGGAATTATTTCGGTGCAGGATTTTATGGGGGTGGTGTTTGAACCGGAGTTAATGGATCTGGTGGTCGTCAAGGAGCTGGCGACCCTCGATGTGATCACGGCGCACGCCGAGGAAGATCTGGACACCGCGATGCGCAAAATCGGCTATCGCAATATCGAGCAGTTGCCGGTCGTTGACCGCGAAAGCCACCGCATGCTGATCGGGCTGATTTCGCGTCGCGATATGGTCTCGGCGTATAACCGCGCGCTGATGGCCCGCACTCTGAGCGATGATGATGAATGAGCTTTTAAGAGATCTCAACCCGGAACAACGCGAGGCGGTCACTCATGCGGGTGGTCCCCTGTTAATTCTGGCCGGGGCGGGTTCGGGAAAGACCCGCACCCTGATCCACCGAATCGCCTGGCTGATCTGCGAGCAGGGGATTGCACCCTGGCAGGTTCTGGCGGTCACCTTTACCAACAAGGCCGCCGGTGAAATGCGCGAGCGGCTGGCCAAGCTTCTGCCTGAGACTGAACCGCCCTGGGTTGCGACCTTTCATTCCAGTTGTGTGCGGATCTTGCGCCAGGAGATCAGCGCCCTCGGTTATGCGCGTGGTTTCATCATCTATGATGATCAGGACCAGCAGCGTTTGCTGCGTCAGGTTTTGGCCGAGCTCGGCATCAGCGAGAAGTCGTTGCGCCCTTCGGCGGCCGCCCGCGCCATAGATCAGGCGAAAAACCGCGGGCAAAGGCCTGGTGCTCTCGCCGGCGAGGGGGAACAGGACCCGATCGCCGAAATCTACCGGCGTTACCAGCAGCGCCTGAAGCAGGCCAATGCGCTCGATTTTGGCGACTTGCTGCTCCTGACCCTGCAGCTGTTCGAAGAGCACCCTGCCGTGCTGCAGCGCTGGCAGGGGCGTTTCCGGCATATCCTGGTCGACGAATTTCAGGATACCAACAGCATACAGTACCGGCTGATCGATCTATTGGCCCGTCCTCACGGCAATCTCTGCGTGGTCGGCGATGATGACCAGTCGATCTACGCCTGGCGCGGGGCTGAAATCGGCAACATCCTCAATTTCGAACGCGACTATGCCGGGACCAAAACGATCCGACTGGAGCAGAATTATCGCTCGAGCAGTACCATTCTGCAAGCCGCCGGTGGTGTGGTTGAACAGAACCTCTCGCGCAAGGGGAAGCGACTGTGGACCGACAACCCTCAAGGAGAACCGGTCCAGATTGAACCCTGCGCGGACGATCTAGAGGAGGCCCGCTTCGTCGCGCGCGAGATCGAAAAGCTCAGGAGTATGGGGCACAAGCTGCGCGAGATTGCGGTTTTTTATCGCACCAACGCCCAATCGCGCCCCCTCGAAGAGGCGTTGGCCTTAGCCCGCATCCCCTATGTGATGTTCGGCGGGGTCAAGTTTTTCACCCGACTCGAGGTCAAGGACGCCCTCTGTTATATGCGGCTGTTGCTGAACCCCGCCGACTCGGTGGCCGCGCGCCGCGTGATCAACGTGCCGGCGCGCGGCATCGGTAAGACCACGGTTGAGAAGATTGCCGCCTTGCAGGGGGATGATCTCAGTTTTCTTGAGGCCTGTCGCAGGGCGCTTGACGAGGGGTTGCTCGGTGCGGCGGCCAGTCGTAAGCTGCGGGTCTTTGTCGACCTGATCGCTGATTTCACCCAGCGGCTTGAACGCCTGCCCTATCCGCAGCTCACGGCGGAACTGCTTGAAGAGAGCGGCTATCTGCCGGCACTGCGCGAAGAAGCGGACGGGGCCCTGACCGATGGCCAGCGGCAGGAGGCCAAGGGGCGGCTGGACAACCTGGAACAGTTACTCGTCGGGATGGAGGAGCATCGAGGTCATTCCCGGACTCTGCAGGATTACCTCGAAGAGATTGCCCTGGTCACCGACCTTGATCGCCATGATGCCAGCCTCGACCGCGCCACGCTGATGACCCTGCATGCGGCGAAGGGGCTTGAATTCCCGGTGGTGTTTGTGACCGGCCTGGAGGATGGACTTTTCCCCCACAGCCGCTCAGAGGGAGAGGATGTCGAAGAGGAGCGGCGCCTCTGTTACGTCGGGATGACGCGCGCGATGGAACGCCTCTATTTGACCCATGCCCGGCGGCGCAGAATCTATGGCAGCTATCAATACAACCCCCCTAGCCGTTTTCTGGCTGAGATCCCGGCAGAGCTTCTGGCAAAGAGCCCGAAACCCGCCACCGCGACCGGCCACAATCTGGCCTCGCTCTTCGCCGGGGTGAACTCCGCGCCGCTCACCGCGGGGCTTGACGAGCCGAGCGAGGATGGCTTTACTGAGGTTGAAATTGTCCCCGAGGCCGAGGAGGGGTTGCGCATCGGGATGAGGGTCAGACATGTCAAATTTGGGATCGGCACCCTGCGGCGGATTGAAGGGAGTGGCGAGAGTCAGAAGGTGATCGTCTATTTCAAGTCAGCCGGAGCCAAGAAGCTGCTGCTGCGTTTTGCCGGCCTAGAACCGGCCTGAGCGGGAGAGGTTTGAGATACTGATGGCAACCCTGCAACCGACATTTCACCTGCTGGTGGTCGATGATAACCCGACCAACCTGGCGCTGATGTCGCGCATCGTCGAGAATTATCTGCCCAAGGTGCGCTGTTTTGCGGCGTGCAGCGCCGCCGCCGGGTTTTGTCTGCTCGAGGAAGAGCGGATTGACGGTGCCTTCGTTGATGTGCAGATGCCGGCGATCAACGGGCTGGAGATGTGCCGCCGGCTCAAGGCCGATCCGGCGACAGCCCAGATTCCAGTGGTGCTGCTGACCGCTCATATCGCCACGCCGCAGATCAGGGCCGAAGGACTGGATGCCGGAGCGCACGATTTTATTTCGCAGCCGGTCAGCAATATCGAGATGTTGGCCCGTATCCGCGTGATGCTGCGCCTGCAGCGCGAACGGGAGGGGTTGACCCAGCAGAATCGCCAACTGCATCAGCAGCTGGAAGGGAATGTCGCCGCCTTGCGCTGGCTGACCGGGCTGCTCGATGCTGGCGGCAACGCGGCGGTCGATCCGCAGCTGATGGAAAGACTGGCCGCCGGACTCGACGGCGCCCAGGAGCCGACCGCGGACCAGTTCGCCAACTGGCTGTTGCCGGAACTCCCGGGCGGTTGGCAGCAGGGGCTGCTGCAGCTGGCGCTACTCGAAACCATCCCGCTCGATCTGGCCCGGCGTCTGACCGAACTTGAGGATGTTGAAGCGCTTCTCGATTATCTCTGGCGACACAACTATCATGTTGAAAATATTGCCGGCGGCTACAGCTTTGACGCGCGTCTGCACGGCTATCTGCGGGAGCAGGCCAGAGCCCTGCTGAACGACGCGCAATCCCAAGAGGTCCACCGCTTGGCCGCCAGCTGGTATCAGGAAAAAGGTGATTTTTGGGTCGCACTCCAGCATCTGCTGCAGGGTCGCCTCTACCAGGATGTCGAACTGCTTCTCAGCCAGACCGGGCTTTTGCTGACCCTGGTCGTGCCGAAAAAAGCTGCCGATCTGCTTGAAATGGTGCCTGAAGAGTTGGCGGCCAAGCAGGGCTGGTTCTCCCTGTTTGTCGGCAGCTGCAAGTTCCTTTTTGCCCCGGGTGAGGTCGACAGCTGGCTCGAACTGGCGTGCGTGCGTTTTATCGCCGCCGGTGACCGGCGCGGTGAGCTGCTGGCGCTCTCTCAGCAAGTCCGTCAGCACCTTCTGGTCGACGGACGTTTTGCCTACGGGACCGAACTCTTGCCGCGGCTTGAAGAGCTGCTGACAGAGCAGGAGGTGGATCTCGATCCGGTCAATCATGCGCTGGTGCTCTTCGCGTTGGCGGTCGGCTGCGGTTTTTTTGTCGGAGATACGGGGCGAAGCGAAGGCTTTGCGCGGCGCGGCCTGCTTTTGGCGCAACGCAGCAGTCTGCCCGACCTTGAACTCGAAGGGCGGATCGTCTGCAGCAATCTGGCTTTTCTTCAGGGGAGCGGGGTTGTAGCCCGCTCGGAGATCGAAAATGCCTGGCAACTTGTCGCGGCCGGTGCGCGAGCCTCGGTCCGCCTCCATATCTTAGCGGCCGACCTGCTGCTGCACAGCGGCGATCTGGGTGGCTACCGTGAACAGCGGCGACAGTTGACCGAGCGCTTTGGGCGACAGTTTCTGCAGCAAGGAACCCTGGGGACTCTTCTCTGCCTGTTTGATGTCGAGGCGTATCTCCTCGAAGGGGATACTGTTGCTGCTGCGGAAATGATCCAGATCGGATCGGTCGAAGGCGTGGCGGCCGGGAACCCGCATCTGCAGAGCAGTCTGCTCCAGTATCGGGCGTTGCTGAATGCCCGGGCCGGGCATCATGAAGTCGCGCGCCGCGAGCTGGAAGAGTCGCGCAGGCTGCGCGAACAGACCGGCGGCGGCTTTCATCTGCTGGGCAATCTGCTGGTCTGTGCCGAAACCCGGCTGGAACTGAACGAGCCGGATGAAGCGCAGCGGTTGCTGCAGCGGGCCCTTGAACTTTCACAGGCCAGCGGTGAGCTGTTGGTGCGGCCGGGGATCCATGTCGCCCTGGCGCGTCTCTATCAACGCCGGGCGGAAACGGTTACGGCCCTCGCCCAGCTTCAGGAGATGCTGCTGCTGTTGCGCGGCAGGCAAGAGCGCTGCGGTTTCTTCCTGATTCCGGAATTGCTTGAGATTCTGCCGCTGGCGGTCGAAAATGGGCTGTTGCCGGAGGTCGCGTGCCAGTTGGCGACCGAACATCTCGGCTACGATATTTGCGATGACGGTCAATCAGTCCCGCACCTCAAAATTTCGCTGCTCGGCCCATTTCGCCTGCGAACCGATGCCGGCGAGTGGATCGAGGCGAGCAGCCTCGGCGGGCCCGGCCGCTATCTGCTCGGGCTACTGCTCTTTGCTTCGGGGCAGCAGCTGTCGATCGATGCCATCTATGGTCGGATCTGGCCCGAGAGCACTCCGGAGCGGGCGCGACAGAACTTTGACAGCACTCTGCTGCGGCTGCGCAAGGCGCTTGATGATGCCTGCGGAAGCGGGGCAGGGCGCAGCTATCTGGCAGTGGAACGGGGAACCCTCTCCTTGCGTCATGCCGAGGTTGATGCCGTCGTCTATAAGGCGCGGGTTGAGTCGGGGCGCACCCTATTGCGGCGCGGGGATTCCTGGCAGGCCTGCCACCAGCTGATGGCGGCAGAGCGGCTCTGGCAGGGAAGATTGATGGAAGGTCTCGATCTGCCGGAGGAGTTCTTTGACCGGCAGGAGATATTCGACGAGCTGCGCTTCGAGCAGATCGAATTGCTGGCCGGCCTGAGCGAGCCGCTCTGCAGCGCCATTGATCTCGAAGCGCTGCTGCTGCAGGGCTTGCAGAGTGATCCGATCCGTGAATCCCTGATCCGGCGCTTGTTGCAGCTCTACCGTCAGCAGCAGGATAAGATCAAGCCGAAGCGCCTGCTCGATCAGTATCGCAAGTCGTTGCAGCAAGAGGATTTCTCGGCGAAGGATATCGAGGAGATCCTCCGTCCCCTGCAGTTCGGACAATAGAAGTAGATAACCTGCTTGTAAACACCAGGTCAAAAAAGGAAGAGGTAAGGAAGAATGAGTAAGTGTAATAGTTGTGATGACAGTTCATGCGCGACACGGAATAAGGGGCCAAAGGAGAACGATGAGCAGTTTCAGCGCCGTCAGGCGCTCGAAAGCCGGCTTTGCAGTATCGACAGGCGGATTCTGGTGTTGTCGGGTAAGGGGGGGGTCGGCAAAAGCACCACCGCGGTCAACCTGGCGCTGGCCCTCGCGCAGCAGGGACATCGGGTCGGTCTGCTTGACATCGATCTGCACGGGCCGAGTGTGCCGAAGATGTTCGGGCTCGAAAATATTCGCCCTCAAGGGAACGACGAGGGGATCGTTCCGCTTGAGTTCGCGGGTCTCAAGGTGATGTCGATCGGCTTTCTGATGGAAAAGACCAGCGATGCCATGATTATTCGCGGCCCGATGAAAAACAGCGCCATTCAGCAGTTGCTGGCCGATGTGGTTTGGGGGGAACTCGATTACTTGGTGGTTGATTGCCCGCCCGGAACCGGTGACGAACCGCTCAGCGCGGTACAGATGCTCGGGACCAAGGCCGCGGCGGTGATCGTCACGACGCCGCAGGATGTGGCGCTGATCGATGTCGAAAAATCGATCAGCTTCTGTCAGCAGCTCAAACTGCCGATCATCGGCCTGATAGAAAACATGAGTGGTTTTATCTGTCCCCATTGCGATAAACGCTCAGACATCTTCAAGAGCGGCGGCGGCAGCCGCCTGGCGGAAAAGTATTCGATCCAGTTTCTCGCCCAGGTGCCGCTCGATCCC
>JBDNGT010000345.1:0-22513 GCA_041689145.1 Geopsychrobacter sp.
CGCCGACAGTATAAACGGCATAACTGGCGGTAGCACAGAGGATCGGAAGCAGGCTTTCATCCAAGGTTTCCAGTTTCAGATTGGCCTTACGGATCGACTTGCGTACCAGGTTAGCACAGATCCGACTGGCTAGCAGCACCGCCAGCGCCAGCATGATCATATATCCGACCGAGATGATTTTGACCGAGTTTTGCGTCCAGAATTCTGTCAACGGTTCCATAGCAGAGATCTCCTTTCATTGTTGATCGTTATTCAAGCCAGCCCCTGCTACGGAAAAATTTCAACATCACCACGGCAACTATAAGATAATCTACCACATCCCAAAGTGGCTGCATCGATAATGGAATTTTTGGAAGGTTCTGACGGTTTTGTCACTGGTCTTTATTCCAATGACCTTCAACTCAATCTGTAAGCTTAAAGTCAGGTTGTCCGGTTTTGCCAGGATTCAGAGGCGAAGTCGATCAGCAGTGCGCTCGGGATGAAGGTATCCAGTTCGAGTTGTGGGGAGCCGAGCAAATGCTCAGCGAAACCGGCGAGCAGGTCGAACTCGCTGGCGAAGGTGGCCCGAAAAGGGTAGCGCAGCTCAGCGCGCATGAGGGGATCGCTGGTCGTGAAGTTGAGGTTGCAAAAAGCGTCGGAGAAGGATTCCCCAGAGGTGTCGATATTCGGCAGCCCGTGCAGGCGGCAGGTCATGGGACGGTGGGCGTAGACCAGGCAGCAGCCGCCCGCTGAGAGGAGCGGGCAAGGGGTCTGGTCGTCCTCCGGCATCTCCTGCCAGTCATCATGCGGGAGCCGGTTAAGGATATAGGGCGTACGGAACTCGGGCCAGCAGGCTTGGAGCTCGGCGACGCGGGTGTGTGACTTAGTCAGAATTTGATGTTGGGTGCTTGGGTCCAGCAGAGCAAACCCCTGCTGCAGGAGAAAGGCATCGAGCAGGCTGATTTCGAACAGGCCACGACAGCAGGCGGAACATCCCTGACGGCAAGCGATCTGTTCCCCAGCCTGCGCCATACAGTCGGCGAACCAGTGATCGAGACCCTTAAGTAGCGCCTGATATGGAATGAGAATTTTTTGCATGATGGCTGATCATAGCACGGTTTAGGCGCAGTTCGCGCATCTGCCTGGACCGGTTTCTTTCGGTGTCTGTTGCGCTCAGGCGTCAGCCGTAGCTCCTTGACCCTTCTTGTTGGCCAGCCAAGGCGTTGGCGACCCGCGAACCAGAGGGGCGTTTGAGAAAGTTGGAGATATAGCGCCCGGCCTCGACCAGGCCCTGTAGGTCGACACCGGTCTCTATGCCCAGTCCTTTGAGCATATAGAGCAGATCTTCACTGGCGACGTTGCCCGAGGCACCGGGGGCAAAGGGGCAACCCCCGAGTCCGGCGACCGAGCTGTCGATCACTGCGACTCCGCGCTCCATGACGGCAAGAATGTTGGCCAGCGCCTGACCGTAGGTATCGTGAAAATGGACGGCCAATCGTTCGAGCTGAACCTTCTGCGCCACCGCTTCAATCATCGCCTGGGCCTTGACCGGGGTGCCGACGCCGATGGTGTCGCCGAGTGAGATTTCATAGCAGCCGAGTTCCATCATCCGGCCGGCAACCCAGGCGACGGTCTCGGGTTCGACCTGTCCTTCGTAGGGGCAACCCAGCGCACAGGAGACATAGCCGCGTACGCGTAACCCCTGTTTGCGTGCGGCTTCACAGACTTCACCGAAGCGATCGAAACTGGCCGCGATCGAACAGTTGATATTCTTGCGCGAGAAGCTCTCCGAGGCGGCGCCGAATACCGCGACCTCATCTGCGCCCGCCGCGATCGCGTCCTTTAGACCCTGCAGGTTCGGCACCAGCACCGGGTAGCTGACCCCCGGCAGGCGCTTAATCCCCTGCATCACGGCGGCACTGTTGGCCATTTGCGGCATCCACTTAGGGGAGACAAAACTCGCGCCCTCGATGGCGGCCAGCCCGGTGGCTGAGAGGCGGTTGATCAACTCGATCTTGACCTCGGTCGGGACGATAATCGGCTCATTCTGCAGCCCATCGCGCGGTCCGACCTCAACCATCTTGATCCGTTTCGGAAGTCTCATATCAACACCACCTCATCTGCATCAAAGGTCAGCAGTGGTGCACCGTCATCGACCAGATCTGTGGCTTTATAGTTCATCTGGGCGACCGTTCCATCACTGGGCGCAGTCAGCGTATGCTCCATCTTCATTGCCTCAAGAATCACCAACGGCGTGCCGCGCTTAACCCAGGTGCCGTTATCGACCAGTATCGCAACAATCCGGCCCGGCATCGGTGCGTTCAGGCTGCCGACGACCTCTTCCTGAGCGAAGGCCTCGGCGTAGGGGTCGTGCAGAATCAGACTTTGACTGCGGCCGCGAGAGAGCACGTGCACCTCCATCCCGCGTCGGATCACCCGGGCGGTCAGCTGACGTCCGTCGATCGATGCCAGCAGCTGGCCAGAAGCGTTGATCCGCCCACTGACTTCTAGGGTAACGTTGGGCAGCTCGAGCAGGTAGCCCTGCGCGCGGTAGTGGACGGTGATCAGTACGTCGGATTCGTCGTCGGTAAAGCGCAGGTCGTGGTGGTTGTCGCCGTTGAGTCGCCAGCCGTCAGTTTGATGCCATGGGGAATGAGGCTCGTGAGATTTTACCGCCGTCTGCCGTGCCTCGACATCACGACAGAGCAGCAGGTAGAGGCTGGCGAGAACCAGGGTCTCTGTGGAGGCCGGTGCCCGTTCGGGGATCAATTCGGCCCGGTGGATATCGATGAACCCGGTATCAAAATTTCCGGCGTTAAATGCAGTGTTGGCGGCAACCGCCCCCAGAAACCCGACATTGGTTTTAACCCCGACGACTTCGATCTGTTCCAGGGCACGCCGTAGGCGCCGCAGGGCCGCCGCACGATCTCGGTCCCAGACGATCAGCTTGGCGAGCAGCGGATCGTAATGGATGCTGACCTCATCCCCCTGGCGCACACCGGTGTCAATACGCAGATGCGCATCCTCAGTGGGGAAACGCAGATGGTGCAGGCCGCCGATGGAGGGGAGAAAATTGCGGGTCGGGTCCTCGGCGTAAATCCGAGCTTCGATGGCATGGCCGTTGATCAGCAGTTCTTGTTGCGAACAGGGGAGTGCTTCGCCGGCTGCGATCTGCAGTTGCCAGGCGACTAGATCCTGACCGGTGATCATTTCGGTGACCGGGTGCTCAACCTGCAGGCGGGTGTTCATCTCCATGAAATAGAAGGAACCGTCGGTATCGAGTAAAAATTCGACGGTCCCGGCGCCAACGTAGTCGATGGCCCGTGCCGCCGTAAGCGCGGCCTCACCCATCGCCTGCCGCAGCTCTGCGCTCAGCCCAGAGGCCGGCGCTTCTTCGAGAACCTTCTGATGGCGGCGCTGGATGGAGCAGTCGCGTTCGAACAGATGCAGGGCATTCCCCTGGCCGTCGGCGAAGATCTGAATCTCGACATGGCGCGGCTGCTCCAGGTAGCGTTCGAGCAGCAGTTGGTCGTTGCCAAAATTCGCAGCCGCTTCGCGCTTGGCGCCTTCAATCGCGGCCACCAACTCATCCGCCGTGCGCACCACGCGCATCCCCTTGCCGCCCCCGCCGGCGCTGGCCTTAACCAGCACGGGGAAACCGATTTCCATTGCTGCCGCGGTCAGGGTCTCAAGTTTTTGGTCGTCGCCATGATAGCCCGGGACCAGGGGGACCCCCGCTTGCTGCATGATCAGTTTCGCCGCGCTCTTAGAACCCATGGCTCGGATCGCGGCAATCGGTGGGCCGACAAAGGTGATATTCTCGGCGGCACAGGCGACGGCAAACTCAGCATTCTCGGACAAAAAACCATAGCCGGGATGGATCGCCGCCGCCCCTGAGATACGGGCAACCTCAAGCAGTTTCTCGATCATCAGGTAACTCTGGGCGGCTGGGGCTGGGCCGATATGAAAGGCCTCATCGGCCAGGGCCACGTGGCGCGACTGTCGGTCGGCATCGGAGTAGACGGCGATGGCCCGCAGGCCGAGCTGGCGGGCGCTACGGATTATACGGCAGGCGATTTCACCGCGGTTGGCGATCAGCAGGGAATCAAACATCCAGGCTATCCTTTCACCCAGTCGGGGTGGCGTTTTTCCAGAAAGGCATTCAGGCCCTCGCGCCCTTCGTCACTGGCGCGCGTCACGGAAATCCGCTCAGCGGTCTCGGCGCGCAATTCTGCATTTAAGGGGCGGTGGGCGATATCGGCCACCAACTTTTTGGCCGCCGCCATCGCATTTGGTCCGTTTTTTAGCAGCAAGCGGGTCAGACGGTCGGCCTCCTGTGTCAACTGTTCGGTGGGGACAATTTCGTGGACCAGGCCGAGTTGGAAGGCGCGCTCAGCATCAAACCGTTCTGCGCTGATACAATAGCGGCGTGCGGCTCGTGCGCCGATGGCGGCGATCACGTAGGGGGAGATAATCGCCGGAATCAGCCCCAGCTTCACCTCGGAGAGGCAGAAGTTGGCCTGCGGGGTTGCCAACACCAGATCGCAGGCGGCGATGAGTCCCACACCGCCGCCGAAGGCTGCGCCATGGACCAGCGCAATGGTCGGTTTTGGCAGCTCATTTAAGGTCCGCAGCAGTTCGGTCAGCGCCAGCGCATCGGCGAGATTCTCGGCGTGCGAATAGCCCGCCATGCGGCGCATCCAGCTGAGATCAGCGCCGGATGAAAAACTTTTACCGGCCGCCGCCAGACAAACCAGTCGAACCTGCGGATCAGCCGCCAGTTGTTGGAGCGCGGCCATCAGCTGTGCAACCAGCAGATCGTCGAACGCATTGTGCAGTTCCGGACGATTCAGGGTCAGGGTCGCTCGCCCGAGTTCGTCAATGCTCGTCAGTAATTGATTGTCCGCCATAATTTACATCCTGAAAACGCCGAAGGTGGTCTTTTCAATCGGCGCGTTAAGAGAAGCGGAAATTCCCAGCCCAAGCACCAGACGGGTGTCGGCCGGGTCGATGATGCCGTCGTCCCAGATGCGGGCACTGGCAAAGTACGGATGTCCCTGGCGATCATATTGTTCCAGGATCGGCTGTTTGAAGGCTTCTTCCTCCTCGGCACTCCAACTCTCGCCGCGCGCCTCGAGGGCATCGCGTTTGACCTGGGCGAGCACTCCGGCGGCTTGGGCTCCGCCCATGACCGAGATGCGCGCGTTCGGCCACATCCAGAGCATGCGCGGGCTGTAGGCGCGGCCGCACATCCCGTAGTTGCCGGCACCGTAGCTGCCGCCGAGCAATACGGTGAATTTCGGAACCTTGGCACAGGCGACGGCGGTGACCATTTTGGCCCCATCTTTGGCGATTCCGCCCGCTTCGTATTTGCTGCCGACCATGAAGCCGGTGATATTCTGCAGAAAGATCAGCGGGATACCACGTTGGCTGCAGAGTTCAACGAAATGCGCGCCTTTCTGGGCCGAGGCGGAGAAGAGGATCCCGTTGTTGGCGACGATGCCAACCGGGTAGCAGTAGATATGGGCAAAACCACAGACCAGGGTCTCGCCGTAGAGTTTCTTGAACTCGTCGAACTCGCTGCCATCGACCACGCGGGCGATCACCTCGCGCACGTCGTAAGGCTTGCGGCTGTCGGTCGGAACCAGCCCGTAGATCTCCTCAGCGGCATAGAGCGGCGCGACCGGTTCGCGCAGGGCGAGATCGGGCCGTTTAACCCGATTCAGATTGCGGACAATCTTGCGCGCCAAGCCCAGGGCGTGGGCGTCGTTGGCGGCATAGTGGTCGGTAACCCCGGAGGTCCGACAGTGAACATCGGCGCCGCCGAGACCCTCGGCGCTGACCACCTCGCCGGTCGCCGCCTTGACCAGCGGCGGGCCGCCGAGAAAAATGGTCCCCTGGTTTTTGACGATGATGCTTTCATCTGCCATCGCCGGGACATAGGCGCCGCCGGCGGTACAGGAACCCATGACCACCGCGATCTGCGGAATCCCCTTGGCCGACATCTGGGCCTGATTATAGAAGATCCGCCCGAAGTGGTCGCGATCGGGAAAGACATCCTCCTGCAGGGGGAGAAAAGCCCCGCCCGAATCGACCAGATAGATACAGGGCAGCCGGTTCTGTTCGGCGATCTCCTGCGCCCGGACATGCTTTTTGACCGACAGCGGCAGGTAAGACCCCCCCTTGACCGTGGCATCGTTGGCAATAATCAGGCATTCCCTTCCGGAAACGCGCCCGATCCCGGTGATCACCCCGGCGGCCGCAACCTTGCCGTCATACATATTCCAGGCGGCGAACTGCGAGAATTCGAGAAAGGGTGAACCGACATCGAGTAGCTGGCGGATCCGTTCGCGCGGCAGCAGCTTGCCTCGTTCCAGGTGTTTCTGACGGGCCTGTTCGCCGCCGCCGAGGCGGATTTGGGCTACCTTGTCGCGCAGATCGGCAACCAGGGTCCGCATCGCTGCGGCGTTGTGGCCAAATTCTGCCGATTCACGGACGAGTGAAGTCTTCAGGGTACTCATGATATCTCGATTCTACCCCCGTCCCGCGGGAAGGGGTGTCATGGCAAGGCGTTGTTCAACATTGATCAGCTGTTGGTCAGCTTTTGGTCTCGTCAAACAGTTCCCGGCCGATCAGCATACGCCGGATCTCGCTGGTCCCGGCACCGATTTCGTACAGTTTGGCGTCGCGCAGCAGTCGGCCGGTCGAGAAGTCGTTGATGTAGCCATTTCCGCCGAGGCATTGGATCGCATCCAGCGCCATCTGGGTCGCCTTTTCGGCGGAATAGAGGATCGCACCGGCGGCATCCTTGCGCAAAGAGCGGCCCTTGCGGACGTTGGTCTCGCGGGCCACGGCGTAGATATAGGCGCGGCAGGCGTTCATGTTGGTGTACATATCGGCAAGTTTGCCCTGCATCAGCTGAAATTCACCGATCGCTTTACCGAACTGCTTCCGTTCATGGAGATAGGGGAGTACCTCGTCGAGGCAGGCGGCCATGATGCCGAGGGGGCCGCCCGAAAGGACCAGACGTTCGTAATCGAGGCCGCTCATCAGCACCTTGACCCCGCCATTGAGTTCGCCGAGGATATTTTCGGCTGGCACCGGACAGTTTTCGAACACCAATTCACAGGTGTTTGAGCCGCGCATGCCGAGCTTGTCAAGCTTCGGTGCGGTTGAAAAGCCTGGAAAACCCTTTTCGACCAGAAAGGCCGTGATACCGCGCGGGCCCGCGCTCGGGTCGGTTTTGGCATAAACCACCAGGACGTTGGCGTCGGGCCCATTGGTGATCCACATCTTATTGCCGTTCAGAAGATAGTTCTCCTCCTCGCGTTCGGCGCGTAACGCCATACTAACCACGTCTGAGCCGGCCCCGACCTCACTCATCGCCAGAGCACCGACATGTTCACCGCTGATCAGTTTGGGTAGATATTGTTTTTTCTGGGCGCTGGTGCCGTTGCGGAAAATTTGATTGACGCAGAGGTTGGAATGGGCGCCGTAGGAGAGTGCGACCGAAGCGGAAGCGCGGCTGAGCTCCTCCATCGCGATGACGTGATCGAGGTAGCTCATCCCGGCGCCACCGTCCTCTTCACTGACGGTAATGCCGAGCAGGCCGAGATCGCCCATTTTACGCCAGAGATCGGCGGGGAATAGATTGTCACGGTCGATATCCGCCGCGCGCGGTGCGATCTCTGCGGCGGCGAAATCTCTGACCGTCTGGCGGAGCAGGGCGGTGGTGTCGTCAAGATCGAAACTGAGTCCGGGGAAATTGATTACGGGCATGGCTAACTCCTGCGCGGGGATCCTGCCAGGACTAAGTAGCAAGCCAGATGCCAAACCTAGACAAAATCACGTTAAATAATTTATCTCCTTAACTGGCTGAAATTAAACACCTAAATATCAAGTTTCTAAGGTGGTCATCCGTCTTTGCCTGCCGGTGTCAACGGACGGAGACGGCTATAATGCTGACAGCTGTCTCCGTCCGTTAAACCGGACAGGTTCGTTTGCTTTAGCGCGTTATCGCTGCAGCGATGACGATCCGCTGGATCTCGTTGGTTCCTTCGTAGATCTGGGTGATCTTGGCGTCGCGCATCATCCGCTCGACCGGGAAGTCGCGAGTGAAGCCGTAGCCGCCGAAGACCTGGACCGCCTCGGTGGTCACGCGCATCGCCACGTCCGAGGCGTACATCTTGGCCATCGCCGATTCTTTGCCGTAGGGTCGCCCGGCACTCGCCTTGTAGGCGGCTTGGTAGACCAGCAGGCGCGCGGCCTCTATCTCGGTCGCCATGTCGGCCAGTTTGAACTGGACCGCCTGAAAGCTCGAAATCGTCTGATCGAACTGCTTGCGTTCGCGGGCATAGTTGAGCGCGGCCTCATAGGCCCCTTGAGCGATGCCGAGGGCCTGGGCGGCGATGCCGATCCGCCCGCCGTCGAGGGTCTTCATCGCCACCTTGAAGCCGCTCCCCTCTTCGCCCAGCAGGTTGGCGAGCGAAATTCGGCAGTTGTCGAAGACCAGTTCACGGGTGGGCGACGAGCGGATGCCGAGTTTTAACTCTTTCTTGCCGAAGCTGAAACCGGGGGTGTCTTTTTCGACAATAAATGCGCTGATCCCGTGATGCTTTTCGGCGTTTTTATCGGTGCGGGCAAAGACGATGTTGATCTCGGCTTCGCCGCCGTTGGTGCAGAAGATCTTGGTACCGTTCAAGACCCAGTTGTCACCGTCGCGCACAGCGGTGGTCCTGGTGCCACCGGCATCCGAGCCGGCCGCGGTCTCGGTCAGGGCGAAAGCGCCCAGCTTGGTTCCTTCGGCGAGCGGGACCAGGTATTGCTGTTTCTGCTCTTCGGTGCCAAACAGGTAGATCGGGTTGGCGCCGAGCGAGAGGTGCGCCGAGAGCGTGACCCCGGTCGAGCCGCAGACCCGCGAAAGCTCCTCGACGGCGATGGCGTAGCTGATGTAATCGGCCCCGGCGCCCCCGTATTCTTCGGGAAAAACGATCCCAGCCAGGCCGAGTTCGCCGATCTTGTCGAACATCAGCGCGCGGTCGAAGCTTTCGCTCTCATCGCGTTCGGCGGCGCTCGGTTTGATCTCTTTCTCGGCAAACTCGCGCACCGTCTGGCGGACCAGGCTCTGTTCCTCATTGAGTTCAAAATTCATCGGTTATTCCTTCCGTTGCGGTGTTTAAAAAATAAGAATGCGGCCACCAAGTCACCAAGCGCACCAAGGAGGTCAACGGCCTTCTTAACGGAGAGACGGAGAGACGGAGTGGAAAAACCGGACTCATTTTGGTTATTAAATCAAAAATTGATTTTGTTTTTCTCTGCGACTCTCCCTCTTCGCGCCTCTCCGTTAAAAAAGTTTTTCTTGGTGTACTTGGTGTCTTGGTGGCAAATTATTTTTCTGCCCTCAACTAAAACTGCGCAGGATATCCCGCGCAATGATCAAACGCTGAATTTCACTGGTGCCTTCGTAGATGGTGGTGATCCGCGCATCGCGGGCATAGCGTTCCACCGGAAAATCACGCGTGTAGCCGTAGCCGCCATGAATCTGGAGCGCTTCGTAGCAGGCGCGGTTGGCACTTTCGGAGGCGAAGAGTTTGGCCATCGAGGCTGCGCGCGCGAAGGAGCGTCTCTGTTCTTTCTGAAAGGCAGCGTTCATCAATAGCAGGCGGGCTGCCTCCAGCTCGGTGCAGGTATCGGCGATTTTCCACTGGGTTGCTTGGAAGTCGGCCAGTGACTGGCCGAACTGTTTGCGCTCCAGCGCGTAACGGGTTGCGCAGTCGCTGGCGGCCAGGCCGACACCCAGAGCAAGGGAGCCGATCCCGATCCGGCCACCGGCCAGTTCGGCAACCGCAATGCGAAACCCGTCATTTAATTTACCCATCAGGGCGCTTTGCGGGATCCGGCAATCGGTGAAGATCAGCTCGTTGGTGGCCGAGGCGTGCTGCCCCATCTTCTCTTCCTGCTTGCCGATGGCAAGGCCCGGGGTCTGTTGCTCGACCAGAAAGCAGCTGATCCCTTTCCCCTTGGCCACCTCTTTGTCGGTTACCGCCCAGACCACAAAGACCCCGGCATAGGGTGCACTGGTAATAAAGACCTTGCTGCCGTTCAAAATCCACTCGTCGCCGTCGCGCACCGCGCTGGTGGTCATGGCCGCCGGGTCGGAGCCCGCCGCGACCTCAGTCAGGGCGAAGGCCCCGGCTGTATATTCTCCCGAGCAGATGCGCGGAATATACTGTTGTCTCTGTTCTTCGCTGCCGACCGCCTGGATGACTTCACAGACCATGTTGTTGACCGACAAGGTGACCGCGGTCGATGCACAGGCGCGCGCGATCTCGGTCAAAGCAACCGAGAAAGCAACCACCCCGGCTTCTGTCCCGCCGTACGCTTCGCGCACGTTCAGACCCATAAAGCCGAGTTCGGCCAGTTTCAGCAGATTGTCGAAGAAGGGTTGCTGATCCCCACCTTGATCCAACTGGGCGGCAACCGGGGCCAGCTCGGCCTCGGCAAATTCCTGCGCCGTCTGCTGGATCAGTTTCTGTTCTTGGTTAAGATCGAGGTTCAATGGTTTATTCCTTTATAAAAGCAACGGCTAGAGAAAAAAGCATGGTCACCCGCTCACTAGCGTTCGCTCAAGACACCAAGATCACCCAGCAACCGTTTTTAATGGAGAGGTGCAGAGGACTTTGACTCTCTTGGTGCCTTGGTGGCTAAAGGATTTTCAGCCTATTTTCCTTCAAACATCGCCGGACGTTTTTCGAGGAAGGCTTGCATCCCTTCCTTCTGATCGGCGGTGGCGAAGCAGAGGCCGAAGAGGTCGGCTTCTTGGGCGCAGGCGCGAGTCAGGTCCGATTCAAGGCCATTGCGCAGGGCAGCTTTGGCAAAGCCGATGGCGATCTGCCCCTTGGCGGCGATCTTGGTCGCCATCTTGTGCGCCGCGGCCAGCAGTTCGTCGGCCGGCAGCACCTTGTTGGCTAGGCCGGTACGGTAGGCCTCGGCGGCGTCGATCATATCCCCGGTCATGATCAATTCAGAGGCGCGCCCCTTGCCGATCAGTCGTGCCAGACGTTGGGTGCCGCCGAAGCCGGGGATCACGCCGAGGTTGACTTCGGGCTGACCGAAACGGGCGTTTTCACTCGCCAGGCGGATGTCACAACAGAGCGCCAGTTCACAGCCGCCGCCGAGGGCGAAGCCGTTGACCGCGGCGATCACCGGTTGCGGCAGATTTTCGATCGTGGCGGCCAGCTGGTGGCCGAGCTGGGCGAACTTGCGGCCGCTAACAGCATCGATCGGCTGCATCTCGGAGATATCGGCGCCGGCAACAAAGGCCTTCTCTCCAGCGCCGGTCAGAATCACAACCTTGACCTCAGCCTCATCCTTGAGGGTCGTGAACAGCGTGAGTAGCTCCCTGAGGGTAGCCTCATTCAGCGCGTTGAGTGCTTTGGGGCGGTTAACGGTTACGGACACGATGCCGTTGCTAGATTCATACAGCAGGTTTTCAAAGGTCATGGGGAACTCCTTGTTAGCGCCGGACTGAAATCCGGCAGCTTTAAGTATTAAGTTTTTAGTGGATCAGCCGCTTGTCAGCTCGACATCAAGACCGGCACTGTCATCTGTTTAAGCAGTTGACTGGCCATCGGTGCTGGCACCGATGGGAGGGCCCCACCGACAACCAGCAGATTGATCCCTTCTTCAGCCACGCGATTGAGCAGGGCATCCGCCAGGCTGATGTCGCTGATCAGGCGCACCTCGGTCACCTGTTTGACGCCGTGCTGGGTCAGATACCCGGCGAGGTGACGCAACGTCTCCTCGGCCTGTTCCCGCTCCGTGTTGGTCGTGGCAAAGCTGAGCAGATGGACGACATCGGCCTGCGCCATAAGCGGCAGAGCATCGAAGACGGCGCGGGCCGAAGCACGGCCCGAGCGCCAGGCGACCATCATCCGCGTGCCGACTTGCTGAAAATTGCCGGCAAAGGGGACGGTCAGGATCGGCCGACCGCTGGTCAGGATCATTTTTTCGGGCAGATCCTTCGGCGGTGCCGGTGGTGGCCCGGCATCGGCACCGGGCTGGCCGATGATCGTTAAATCGGCGAAAAATGACTGATAATTCAGACGTGCCAGCAGGGACGGATGGGATAGGTCTTCAACTTCTGGGACCCAGATGAAATCAACGCCCGCCTGACAGGCCTGCCCGGCGCACTCAGCCTGCACCTGTGCGCGCAGCCGTTTTTCGGCATCCAGAAGCAGGTAGGGCATTGCGGTCGCATAGAACACACTCAGGCAGGCTTTTTGGCGCTTGGCCAGATCGAGAGCGAGCTCAAATCGTGCGGTACTGCGGGACGTCTGGTCGAGATGCACCAGAATGTTTTTATAGGCCATGCTCTCCTCCTCGAATTAAGCGCGGTAGTCAAAAAAGCCCTTGCCGCTCTTCTTGCCAAGCCAGCCAGCCTTGACCATCTTGCGCAGCAGCGGACAGGGGCGGTACTTGCTGTCGGCAAAGCCTTCATAGAGCACTTCCATGATTGCCAGACAGGTGTCGAGACCGATAAAATCGGCCAGGGCCAACGGCCCCATCGGGTGCGCCATGCCGAGCTTCATCACCGTATCGATCGCCTCGGCGTCGGCGACCCCTTCGTAGATGCAGTAGATCGCCTCGTTGATCATCGGCATCAGCAGCCGGTTGGCGATGAAGCCGGGATAGTCGTTGACCTCGACCGGCACCTTACCCATCTGTTCGGAGAGTTGCTTGACCGTCGCGTAGGTCGCATCGCTGGTGGCGATACCGCGGATCACTTCGACCAGTTTCATCACCGGCACCGGGTTCATGAAGTGCATGCCGATCACCAGTTCAGGGCGTGAGGTCACCGCCGCGAGTTCGGTAATCGGCAGTGATGAGGTGTTGGTGGCGAGAATGACTCCGGGCCGGGCGACCTCGTCGAGGCTGCGGAAGATCTTCTCCTTTAGCGCCATCTTCTCGGTGGCCGCCTCGATGATGAAATCGACGTCCGCCGCATCCTGTAGCTGGGTAGATGGGATCAGGCGGGCGAGGGTCTCGGCTTTTTCTGCCGCGCCGATCCGCCCCTTGGCGATCCCCTTGTCGAGCAGTCCGCCGATAAAGGCCAGGCGTTGATCGATAAGTGTCCGATCGATGTCGTTGAGCACCACCTGCAGTCCGGCTTTCGCGGCGACCTGCGCAATGCCACCGCCCATCTGCCCGGCACCGATGACCATGATCCGTTTAATTGCCATGCTTTTCTCCTTGAGTAAAACAAATCGATATCGCCACCAAGTCACCAAGTGCACCAAGAAAACCGTTATTAACGGAGAGGGAGAGTCGCAGAGAAAAACAAAACCGATTTTTAATTAAAAACCAAAAATACCTCTGCTTTTTCCTCTCCGCCTCTCCGTTAAGAAGGTTGTTGACCTTCTTGGTGCTCTTGGTCTCTTGGTGGCTGAAGGTTTTTTTACTGTTCTTAAATCCGTTCAATAACCGCCGCTACCGCTTCACCGCCACCGATGCACAGCGTCGCCAGACCGTAACGCTGCTGTTTTTGTTCCAGCCCGTTGAGCAGGGTGGTGACTAGGCGTGCGCCACTGGCACCGACCGGATGGCCGAAGGCGACGGCACCGCCGTTGATGTTGACCTTGTTGCGATCTAGCCCGAGTTGACGGATGGCGATCATGGAGACCACAGCGAAGGCTTCGTTGATTTCGAACTGGTCGATCTGCATCGGGGTCAATCCTGCTTTGGCACAGGCCCGTTCGATTGCGCCGACCGGAGCTTCGGGAAAGTTATCGGGGTGCAGGCTGTTGGTCGCGTAGGCGATCAGTCGTGCGCGCGGCTTAAGGCCGTATTTTTCGACGGCCTCTTTGCTGGCCAGCATGACAAATGAGGCGCCATCACTGATGGTCGAAGCGTTACCGGCGGTGAGTGTGCCATCCTTGCAAAATGCCGGACGGATTGAAGTGAAACGCTCGAAATCGACGCGGAAGGGGTCTTCGTCCTCGCTGATGATCTCTTCGCCTTTGCGGGACTTTTTGCTGACCGGTGCAATCTCGCTGACCAGTAGGCCCTCTTTGATCGCGTTTTGCGCGCGACGATAGGAGTCTATCGAAAACTCATCCTGCTCTTCACGGCTGAATCCCAAACGGGCAATGGTCTCTTCAGTGACGTCGCCCATGTGACGACCGGTGTAGGGATCACGCAAGGCGTCGTGAATCATCAGGTCGATCGCCTCGGCATTGCCCATGCGCATGCCGTAGCGCGCTTTTGGCAGGGCGTAAGGGGCCATGGACATATTCTCCATGCCGCCCGCAATATTGATCTGATCATCTCCCAGGCGGATACTGTCGGCGGCGAGCATGATCGCCTTGAGACCACTGCCGCAGACCTTATTGATGGTCAGTGCCGGGATGCTGTCCGGCAGACCGGCCGCGCGCATCGCCTGCCGTGCTGGCGCCTGGCCGACCCCGCCCTGAATGACCTGTCCGGCGATGAACTGGTCGACGGTCTCCGGCGCGACACCGGTCTTGGCGAGGAGTTGCTTGATGACGGTGGCAGCCAACTGTGGCGCCGAGACATCGGCAAGTTTGCCTCCGAAGCTGCCGAAGGGGGTGCGCAGGCCTTCAATAATGAATACGTCTGACATGGTTTTTATCCTCTCAACTAGAAAATCGAATTTTTCGCCACTTGTTCGCGTGGCTCACTTAAGACACCAAGGACACCAAGAAACACTAAATCTATTTTTTTAATTTAACCTGATCCTTTTGGGCTTTGCTTTGCCTTGGTGCTCTTGGTGTCTTGGTGGCTAATTTGCTTTTACCCTTCCAGTTTCGCAGTCAAAGCCGGCGCAAACTGTTTGATGTCGGCGACCACCAGTACATCGGCGACTTCACCGATTGGTGCGTCCTTGTCGGTATTGATCGCCAGGATGAACTCCGATTTCTTCATGCCGGCCAGATGCTGGATCGCGCCGGAGATGCCGCAGGCGACATAGAGCTTGGGTGAGACCACCTGGCCGGTGGTGCCGACCTGGCGATCGTGGGGTGCCCAACCGGCATCGACCACCGGCCGGCTGGCGCCATATTCGCCGCCTAAGGCCTTGGCCAGCGCCTGAATCATCGCGACGTTCTCCGGCTTGCCGACACCGCGCCCGGCACTGACGATGATCTCGGCCTTGCCCAGATCGACCTCGCCCGCCTCGGCCTGCTCGTAGCCGACAAACTCGCTGTTGCCATCGGCACTGATGGCCAGCGCTTCGACCTGCGGGCTGCCGCCCGGCTCGGCCGCCATGAAGGCACCCCCTTGCAGGGTGATGACCGTTTTGTCGGTTGCCGCCTTGACCATGCGGCGCAGCTTGGCGTTGCAGGCTGGCAGCAGGTAGCCTTCGGCCGTCGCCTCGACGACCTCGGAGGCCTGGGCGGCGTTCAAGGCGAGTGCGACCCGCGGCGCCAGATCCCAGCCGTAGCTCGAATGGAGAAAGACGATGGTCTCGGCGCCGGATTTCTGCGCCGCATCGAGAATCAGCTGTTTATGCTGGCTCGGGTTGTACTCTTGGGCGGCCGCGACATCTGCCAGGTAGAGCTTGGCATCGACCTGCGGCAGCTGATCGGCACTGCCGACCAGAAAGAGGTCAAATTCGCAGCCGATCTTTTTGGCGAAGCCGACCAGTTCGTAAGTGCTCTCGAGCAGCTTGCCTTCCCTATATTCACCAACCAGTAATGCTTTCATGATCACTCCCTTTGTTTTTAGCCACCCGCGCGCTGCGCTTGCTCAAGACACCAAGGAGGCCAAGCGGAACTTCATTCGATCTTCTTGGCTTTGCCTGACTTGGTGTCTTGGTGGCTATCGCTGATTTTGATTGTGGTTAAAGCACCGCCGTCTTCTCTTTCAGAATCCCGATCACCTTATCGACCAACTCGCCGATCTCCCCCTCGAGGATCAGGGCCGAACCCTTCTTCTCGGGGTAGGCCAGCGAGAGGGTCTGCAGGCGCGCCTCTTCGGTGAGCAGTTCGCCGATCGGGATCTCGAGCAGCTCCTTCTTCTTCGCCTTCATGATGTTCGGCAGGGTCGGGTAGCGCGGGGTGTTCAAACCGAGCTGACAGGTGACCAGCGCCGGGGTCTTAGCCTTGACCACGGCCTTCAAGCCCCCTTCGAGTTCGCGGCGCACGCTGATGCTGCCGTCGGCGTACTCAAACTCGATCGCGGTGGTCAGCGCCGGGATGCCGAGCAGCTCAGCCACCAGCACGCCGACCTGGCCGCTGCCGCGATCCTGCGACTGCATGCCGGTAAAGATGACATCGAAGTTTTTATCTTTGGCGAAGGCCGCGATGCTGCCGGCGATCTGAAAGCTATCCTTCTCATGCGCTGCGGCATCCACAATATTGATCGCCCGTTCACAGCCCATCGCCAGCGCCTTTTTGAGCGCCTCCTTGACCCGCGCCGGGCCGATCGAGAGCACGGTCAGATCGGCGTCGCCGACCTGCTCCTTGAGCTGGACCGCCTGCTCGACGGCAAACTCGTCATACTCGTTGATCCGCCAGGCCAGATCACTCTCTTCGAACCAGGTGCTGTTGGCGGCGACCTTGAAACGTGATTCCATGTCGGGAACCTGTTTGATACAGACAAGAATTTTCATATTTAACCTCCGGGGTGAAATCGCTTTTAGCCACTCGCTCGCTGCGCTTACTCAAGACACCAAGTTCACCAAGAAAAGCTTAAATCTTTTGTTGTCGGTTTAACCTGGATTCTCTTGGTTTGTGACTTTCTTGGTGGCCTTTGTGACTTGGTGGCTATCTCCAGTTTTTATGCTTCAATTCTCTCCGCCAGGACCTCCAGTAGATCGAGCGGTTTTAACCGGTCATCCAGATCTGCACCCTTGATGCCGTCTTCGAACATGCTCATGCAGAACGGGCAGCTCGAGATCAGGGTCGGCGCACCGGTCTCGGCGGCCATCTTGGCGCGGGTCTGGCTCATGCGCACCCCGAGTTTCTCCTCGGCCAAAATCCGTCCGCCACCGGCAGAGCAGCAGAAACTTTCCGCTTTGCTCTTCACCATCTCGCGGACGTTGGCGCCGGCGGCCTGCAGCAGCTGGCGCGGGGCGTCGTAGAGGTTGTTGTGGCGGCCTAGGTAGCAGCTGTCATGGTAGGTACAGTCAAGGGGGGCCGGCTTAAACTTGAGCTTAGCGCTGTTCAGCAGTTCAGCCAGAAAGCTGTTGGCGTGCTCGACCGGCAGCGTCAGGCCGAGATCGACATAATCCTTGCTCAGAGTGTTAAAGCAGTGCGGGCAGGCGGAGACGATCTTCTTGACCCCGGTCGCCTTGATCTGTTCGATATTCTCGGTGGCGAGCATCTGGTAGAGGTATTCGTTGCCGAGCTTGCGCATCGGTTCGCCGCAGCATTTTTCATCTTTGCCGAGAATCCCGACCCTGACCCCGGCGGCCGCGCAAAGTTTGATGAAACTCTTGGCGATTTTCTGGTTGCGTTTGTCGAAGCTGGCATAGCAGCCGACGAAGTAGAGGATCTCGGCTGCTTCCCCGGCCGCAAGATCGGCGATCTTAAACCCTTCGACCCGGAGCTCATCCGCCCAATCGGCGCGCGCGGCCGGAGCCATCCCCAGCGGGTTGCCGTTGACCTCGCTGCTCTCCATCGCCTTGGTCACCTCTTCGCCGGGGAACTCCCCTTCCATCAGCACCAGATTACGGCGCATCTCGATGATCTTCGGCACATGCTCGATCGCCGCCGGACAGATCTCTTCGCAAGCGCGGCAGGTGGTGCAGCTCCACAGGACATCAGTCGTGACCGTCTCGATCAGATTGGCTTCGGGATCGGTGAAGCTGACCTCCTGAATCTGGTTGACCAGCTTCATCGGCGAGAGCGGTTTTTCGGTATTCCAGGCCGGACAGCGATCCTGACAACGTTTGCAGTAGGTGCAGGCATCGCCGTCGAAGATATCCTTCCAGGTCAAATCAGCTACTTTGGCGGCGCCGAAACTTTCGGCGCTTTCATCCTCCAGATCGATAGTGCGCAGCTTGCCGACCGGGCCGAGGTTGCGGAAGAAGATGTTGGTCGGCGTGAGCAAGAGATGGCGCAGCCGGGTGAAGGGGATGGCGCAGAAGAACCCGAGCACCAGGACGAAGTGAAACCACCAGAGACCGGTGTGGAGGGTGCGCAGGCTCGCCTCGCTCCAACTGGCGAAGGGTTGGGCGAAGAGCAGCCCGAGCGGCGACCAGTTGGCTAGCGGTGTCCCCAGTTCGGTCACCGCCATGCGCAGCCCTTCGACCAGAAAACCGGTGAAGAGGATCGCCAAGAGCAAAACCAGCATCAGGGCATTGTCGGAGTTGGTCGGCAGATCCTTGGGCGTCAGCAGATAACGCCGGACCGCCAGGCCGAGCAGCATGATAATCGCCGCCAGCCCGGCCAGATCGAGGACCAGCGAGAAGAGCAGGTAGAAGTTGCCGGTCAGAAAGCGCAGGCCGAAGAGTGGATCGAGCAGATCGGCCTGAATAAATACCAGGGTGGTGCCGATGGTCAAGAGCACGAAGCCGAAGAAGAAGAGACCGTGAGCCGTGCCGGCGCCCCTGACCCGCATCACCCGCGCCTGCAGGAAAATATCGCGCAACACGCCGGACAGGCGCAGATTGCGCTGGTCGCTGCGGTCGAGGGGCTGTCCCAGTCGATAGACGGCCAGTCGCTTACGCAGCCCCCAGATCAGCACGCCGAAGGCGGCGGCGACCAGCAGGTACATCGGGATCATGACCGAGTGGCCAAGGTTCCAGTAGATTTCGCGGGTTAGTTCCATAGGTTCCATCCTGTTAAATCGGCTGTCATCCAGTCCTGTGACAGCAAGGAAAATACCAAACAATACTCTCACCGCCATTGCCGAGCGCGAGAGCTGCAATTATCTGTATTTAAAAGCGTTTTTAAGGGCAACAAACTTTTGTGCCGGCGGCTGTCGACTGTCTCGATCGTGACAGCTTATCCCGCTGTTTACAGCCGATTAGATCTGTTCAGCGTGGCAGCAGACCATTGCAGAACAGGTTCGCATAGGCCTCGGCGATCTGTGCAACATTGAGCGCTCCGCCCGATTTGAACCAGGTGGAGACCCCGGCGCACATCTTGATCAGGGCGCGGGTATAGAGTTTCGGCTCGTCAAGGAGCCAGCCTTCCTCGGCCTTGCCTGCGCTCAGGATCTCTTCGATGATCTTCTGATAACGGTCTCGCTTGGCCACGACCCTGAGGTAGTTGTCCGGTTCGAGATTGCGCAACTCTTCGTCTGTGATATAGGTCTGATCGGGTCCGGTCACATGGTATTCGATATGAAAATGCACCGTGATGCGCAGCTTCTCCAGCGGAGTCTGAGCACCACTCAGGCGTTGAGTGAGACGCTCGATCATATCGCTCATCGTCTGGTCCATCAGTTGAAAGAGGATCTCCTGCTTCGAGGCGAAGTGGTGGTAGATGCTCCCCCCTTGAATGCCGGCGCGCCGCGCCAATTCACGCAGGTTCGCCCCCGGATAGCCTTTCTCGCGGAACAGATGGGCTGCTTCTTGTAAGAGGATGTCCCGACGTGAAGTTGGTTCGACCATGCTCGCTCCTTGGCTACCTAACGTTTGTTAGGTAGCATAGCAAACAGTATTCTACTGTCAAGGATAAAAAAGGGCAGATCTTGTTTCAGGGGGTCAATTCAACCCTCTAGTCCCTCTGTAACCCGTAATCTATCGCATCTTGCTTGCCCTTTGACGCGTCAACTGCGTTGTGACTAAGATTGTAAAACTATGGATATGCGCTCTCGGTCACGCCTTGCTGCCTCCCCAAATCCCAGCGCAATCTTGCGACATTCCTAAGAGGTTGCAGAGCTGGCGGGGGACTGTTCTTGACAGTCAAACGGGGGCATGATAACCAAAGCGGCAAACCGTTCGGGTCAATATTAATTATCATATTCTTTAGCTCTATATTAAATAACTGAAAGGCAGATCGGCATGAATCGTCAGACGTCAGAAGCTCTCTTTGAAAAAGCCAAAACCGTTATTCCTGGTGGGGTGAACAGCCCGGTGCGGGCGTTTAAATCAGTGGGCTGTAATCCGTTGTTCATCCAAAAAGCGGCCGGCAGCCACATTACCGATGTTGATGGTAACGAATACATCGATTATGTCGGGTCTTGGGGCCCGATGATTCTGGGGCATTGTCATCCCAAGGTGGTCGAGGCGATTCAGCAGACCGCAGCAACCGGTGCGTCTTTTGGGGCACCGACGGCGCGGGAAACCGAATTGGCCGAGATGGTTTGTGCCGCTTATCCGAATATTGAAATGGTGCGCATGGTTTCATCCGGGACTGAGGCGACCATGAGCGCGATCCGCTTGGCCCGCGGCTATACCGGGCGTGACAAGATTTTGAAATTTGACGGTTGTTATCATGGTCATGCCGATAGCCTGCTAGTCAAGGCCGGCAGCGGGTTGGCGACCTTCGGTGTGCCGACCTCATCCGGTGTGCCGGTTGATTTTGCCAAGCACACCCTGACCGCGATCTACAATGATCTGGCTGATGTCAAACGGATTGTCAGCGCAAATAAGGGGGAGTTGGCTTGTATTATTCTGGAGCCGATTGCTGGCAACATGGGGTGTATTCCCCCGGTCGCGGGTTTCCTTGAAGGTTTGCGTACGCTGTGTGACGTCGAGGGGATTGTCCTGATTATCGATGAGGTCATGACCGGTTTCCGGGTCGCCTACGGTGGTGCCCAGGAACGCTACGGTGTGCGCGGTGATCTGGTGACATTAGGTAAGATCATCGGCGGCGGGCTGCCGGTGGGCGCCTTCGGGGGCAAGCGTGAAATCATGCAGGTCCTTTCTCCTGATGGCGGTGTCTATCAGGCAGGAACCTTGTCGGGGAATCCGCTGGCGATGAGTGCCGGAATCGCGACCCTGAAGTTGCTTCAGGAAGAGGGGTTCTACCAACAGCTTGAAGAAAAGAGCGACTATCTGTCCAAGGGGATGCGGCAGGCGGCCGACAGCGCACAGATTGCCATCTGTCCCCATCGCGTGGGCGCAATGTTTTGTACCTTCTTCCAGCAGGGGCCGGTGAACAACTTTACCGATGCCTTCAAGAGCGACACCGAGGCCTTCGGTCGTTTCTTCCGGAGTATGCTTGATTCCGGGATCAATCTGGCCCCTTCACAATTTGAGGCCGGATTCATGAGCGTGGCCCATAGTCGGGATGATCTGGATCGCACTATCGAGGCTGCAGCGAAAGCTTTTTCAACACTTTAACCCCAGGAGAATGGCTTAGCGGTTGACTTGACGTCCATGCTGTGCTATCTAAGTTCGGCTTTGCGGCAGGTTGTATGCTGTATACAATTTTATGGCAGAAAATAATAAGCAATTATTTAAGACACTGAGTTTTCTTTCGAGTGTCGGAATCTCGATGGTCGCGGCCACGTTTATCGGTCTGGCCATGGGCTATTATCTCGATCGCTGGCTCGGGACCACGCCGTGGCTGACCCTGTCCTGTTTACTCTTGGGGATTGTTTCAGGGTTTCGGAACATCTTCATTCTGACCACACGGGAATTGCGTCGGCAAGAGCAGACCGACCAGGAGCAATCGGATTCAAAACGTGACAAGTCATGATGACCAGTTGCTTAAACAGATTGGTCGACTGAACTGGCTAGTGCTGTTTTTGATGGTCTTGGCCAGTCTGTTTTGGCAATCAACCGCGGTGACCCTTGGGGTTGTCGCCGGTGGCCTGCTGGTCATTTTGAATTTTGGTTGGTTGGGCCACTCCCTGCTCAAGGTGATAAGTTCACCGCAGGCCTATTCTCCGCGTGGATTCAAGCGGAATTACTTTTTTCGCCTGTTGGTTGTGGGTGGTACTGTCTCCCTGCTCCTTATCCGTGGTGAAGTTCACCCTGTGGCATTGGTTGTCGGGCTTTCGGTTGTTGTCGTGAGCCTGCTGGTGACAACGCTTAAACGACTTTACTAGACTTTTGTTGGACTTTTGTTGATATAGAAGGAGACCTTTCGATTATGACTCATCCGTTTTTATTCCTGAAGTGGCTGACGGAGCAGTTCCATCTCAACATCGGTGAGCACGTGACCTACACCTGGCTGGTCATGGCGATCTTGATTGGTGTGGCATTTGTCGTCTCCCGTTCAATCAGTCTGGTGCCTAAGGGCTTGCAGAATCTGATGGAGACCGTTGTTTCAGGAGTAGGAAATCTTCTCGAAGAGACGATGGGCGAAGAAGGGAAACCTTTTTTCCCGCTGATCGCGACCTTTGCGCTGTTCATCCTGGTCAGTAACCTGCTTGCGCTGATCCCCGGGTTTATGCCACCCACCGCAAACTTAAATACTAATGCGGCCTTGGCATTAACGGTCTTTGCCATGACCCATTTCGTTGGAGTTAAGAAGCACGGCTTTGCTTATCTTAAACATTTTATGGGCCCGATCTGGTGGCTAGCGCCATTGATTTTTGTCATTGAGATCATCGGCCATCTCGCTCGTCCGCTCTCATTGACCCTGCGTCTTTTCGGCAATATGTGGGGCCACGA
>JBDNGT010000346.1:0-3329 GCA_041689145.1 Geopsychrobacter sp.
GAAGAACATCGGAAAGCCGTATGCGGGAAAACCGCACGTACGGTTTGATGAGAAAGGGTAGGGCCAGATGGCGAGAAACGGATATCCTCGTCTAACGAAAGTGACGGGCACGCATATCCCGATCTTGCACGTTTGGACCTGCTCTCTACTCTACCTAATTTCACGTCCCATCGGGAGCCATCCCCAAAGACGGGCCCTCGGCCGGGGTGAAAATGGCAACCGCCCTGGCCTCCCTCTATAGTGGCTCTCCGGTCCGCAGCGACACGGCAATGACCGGTGAGATCACCCTGAGTGGTCTGGTCTTACCGGTCGGTGGGATCAAGGAGAAAATCCTGGCCGCTCGGCGCGCGGGAATCCTGCGTGTCATCCTCCCCAAAGAGAATGAAAAAGATCTGAGCTCCCTGCCCGATCCGGTAAGAGCCGAAATAGAATTTATCCTCGCCGAACAGATCGAGTATGTCTTAACTGCCGCCATATCGGCCTTAAATCAGGATTGGCGGACGCAGGGGGAAGATGCTTGATTTACGGAGAAGGTCCCTGCTAAAAGATGGTCTAATAAAACTCTGTGATTTAAGTTCTCAAGAATTATCAAACCCGTCCCACCACTATTTTGCAGTCTGGTCACGAATCAACCATGAAAAGAAAAATAGAGTTACTGGCACCGGGTGGAGATGTTGACTCCATCAAAGCTGCAATTATCGCAGGTGCCGATGCAATATACTGCGGGCTGAAAAAATTTAATGCCAGGAATCGGGCCACCAACATTGAGCTTGATGATTTAAATGGGATCCTGAATCTTGCGCATCGGCATAGCTGCAAAATATTTCTAACCATCAATGTCATCATCGTTGAAAGTGAATTTCCGGCAATGATCAAGCTACTTAATCGACTAGTTAACACGAGCATCGATGGAGTTATCGTTCAGGACTTAGGGTTATTATATCTTCTTTCTCGTCATTATAAAAATCTTAAAATCCACGCTTCGACTCAGCTGACTACGCATAACGAAGGACAGATAAAATTTTTAAACAAACTGACTGCGTCCAGGGTTAACTTATCCAGAGAGTTGAATATTCATGAGGTTAAGGCTTTAACCTTGGTTGCACATGAAAGTAACACTGAGATTGAAATATTCGTGCATGGTTCTAACTGCATCTCATTTTCTGGAATTTGTTATATAAGTTCCGTTCTGGAGGGGAAATCCGGCAACCGCGGCAGGTGTTGTCAACCCTGTCGTGAAAGATACCTGACCACCCCTGCAGGCAATAAATTCCCCCTCAACTTGAAAGACAATTCCGCCTATTCTAACTTACAAAAAATCCATGATGCCGGAGTCGATTCAATAAAGATTGAAGGCAGAATAAAAAAGTTTCATTACGTCTACGCGGTCGTTAATTCGTGGAAAAAGCAGCTGTACAATCTGTACTGCGGAAAGAGATTTAACGCGTATGACCCTGTTTTCTATGAAATTTTTAACCGCAACTACACCAATTCATTCCTCACTGGAGACATCAATAAGGGGATGTATATTGACAATCCAAGGGATAATTCAGCGATTCATTTAGCGGCGAAGAATGGCGACAGCAACGAGGAAGATATAGAACAAGTGAAACACCGGCTGCATGATATAAAAACTGATTTAATTGGAAATATTCAAAATAAAATAAAAAATTTGAGTATCGAAAAACCTGAGTTATCCATATTTTTTTCAGGAGGGCCCGGCTCGCCGCTAAAAGTATCCATCAATACGCCAGACACCTCATTTAAGGTTCTCTCAGAAACGGACCTGATCAAGAGCTGCAGCGGTGATCGGCCTAAGGTTAAAAAAACAATTTCACCCCATCATGACTTTCCGCAAAAGAATAAAATGGTCACCAAAAACGCCCTCACACAAGAGGACTTATTGAAAAAGTTCAACTCTTTAAATCAGACAGAATATCGAATTAAGAGCTTTGAGGTTGAAGATTCCCTGAAGGGTCTTTATCTTCCGGCCAGAGAGCTCAGCAGCATCAAGGGCCGAATTTCATTTATACTGAAAGGCGCAAAAGAGCGTATTGAGCCGATTGCTCTCCCCCGCATAAAAATTGAGGCCAAAAGCAAAACCGAACCTGCCCTGGCTGTCCTTATCTCCTCAATTAAAGATGTGTATATGTGCCATGAAACATCAGCAGATATTTTTTTCCAACTTCCAAGTTGCTTCGAAAATGATTACGGTGACATCATTGGAATTTTTTCCAATAACAAAAAAATCATCCCCTGGTTTCCATCGATCCTGATTGGAAAAGACTATGTTGCGGCGCTGGACATTCTTCAACAGATCAACCCGGAATTCATTGTAACCAATAATAGCGGGATAGTCTTTGAAGCCGCAAGTATTGGGATTCCATGGGTCGCAGGTCCCTATCTTAACGTTATCAACTCCTACAGCATTTTATGCCTGAAGGACGTTTTCAACTGTCGTGGCGCGTTCATTTCAAATGAAATCAACAGAGAGCAGATAAAAAATATTCAGAATCCAGGGGATTTCAAACTCTATTACAGCATTTACCACCCAATTTTGCTGCTCACTAGCCGGCAATGCCTGATTCATCAGGTTACCGGATGTGAAAAGAGCACTATCGACGCAGATTGCATCCTTCATTGCGCTAAATCAGCATCCATTACAAATTCGAAAGACGTTGCTCTTTTTATTGAAAAATCAGGGGGGTATCACAGTATTTATAATAATAATAATTTTCTAAACACAGAGATCGTTACCGATTTGCCGGATATTTTCTCCAGTTTTATGATTGATTTAAGAGATATAAAGACTGAAACGAAAGTCGAGGTCGACAAAATAGGCATCATCAAAATGTTTGAAAATCTACTCAACGGAGATCATGAATCAAAGAATGCGCTCAAACAATCCATTTATCCCTCGACCGACACTCAGTATCTCAAAGGGATCTAGTTCATATCAGGCATCTGGCAGCAATGCCGAAAAAAGCCCAATTACGGTAAAATTCAAATCGGACCCCTGCTGAATCCACGCTACGAAGATTAGCAAACAGACTGGGGTTCAAAGATGACATTCACCATCGCTTGAACCCCGGCTAAAGCTTAAGCCAATTCCGCGGCCAGGGTATCGACAATTTCGAAGTCCGCTTCGTCAAACTCTTCAACCCAGAGTGCCGTTGCCAGATAGAGTTTGATAAAGGGCGAATTTTTGTGGCGGTGAGCGAGTTGCGCATAAATCTCCAGTTTCGTTTCGGCCTCTTCATTACCGGCCGCCTCAATCATTGCAAGATACTGTTCATTGATTTCCGGGGACAGCTCAGTAAAATAAGCCC
>JBDNGT010000347.1:0-12960 GCA_041689145.1 Geopsychrobacter sp.
ACCGGTGGCAGACCGGCCTTCAGGTGGATATCTGAGGTGTTCGACTTGAGCGCCAGGCTGAGAATGTCATTGAGGTTCATGGTGATCCTTTAAATTAGATGCCGTGAGGCGGTTAGTCGCTTAGCTTGCGGCCACCTCAGTCTTATCAAATTTCAAGCCACAGAGTTCACGTAGACGGTTGTCGATTTCGTTCGCCATTTCTGGATGCTCGGCCAGAAAGACTTTCGCATTTTCACGACCCTGCCCGACTCTTTCCCCTTGGTAGGAGAACCATGATCCGCTCTTTTCGATGATATCGTTATCGACGCCGAGATCGAGCAGATCTCCTTCACGTGAGATTCCGGTACCGTACATGATATCAAATTCGGCCTGCTTGAACGGCGGGGCAATTTTATTTTTAACGACCTTAACCCGGGTGCGCCCGCCGATCAACTCTTCGCCCTTTTTCAAGGCAGCGATGCGCCGGATATCGAGGCGGACCGAGGCGTAAAACTTGAGGGCGTTCCCCCCGGTGGTGGTCTCAGGGTTGCCGAACATGACCCCAATCTTCATCCGGATCTGGTTGATAAAGATGATGCAGGTGTTGCTCTTGCTGATGGTGGCGGTCAGCTTGCGCAGGGCTTGCGACATCAGACGCGCCTGCAGCCCCATGTGTGAATCGCCCATCTCCCCTTCGATCTCGGCGCGCGGGGTCAGGGCGGCGACCGAATCGATCACCAGCACGTCGATGGCGCCGCTCCGCACCAGAACCTCGGTGATCTCCAAGGCCTGTTCACCGGTGTCGGGCTGAGAGATCAGCAGGTCATCGGGGTTGACGCCGAGACGGGTGGCATACTGCATATCGAGAGCGTGCTCTGCATCGACAAAGGCGGCAACTCCGCCAAGCTTTTGGGCTTCGGCGATGATGCTCAGCGCCAGGGTGGTCTTGCCGGAAGATTCGGGACCGAAGATTTCGACGATCCGTCCGCGCGGCACGCCGCCTGCACCTAGCGCTAAGTCGAGGCTCAATGCACCGGTTGAAATGGTTTCGATGGCCGGCATGGCGTTACCGTTGCCGAGGCGCATGATGCTCCCCTTGCCGAACTGCTTTTCAATTTGCCCCATGGCCAGGTCAATGGCGCGGTTACGGTCGTCAGACATGTATTTCTCCCTTAGCTGGATGAAGGATGATGGTGTTCTTTAGATGGTAGGAATCATTGCGCGCCCTAGTGACATAAATAAGTCACAGACCTTGGTCCGCGCTCCCCTCCGACCGATATTTACGGATATTTTCAGTCCCCGGCCCGCTGAACTTAGTTTCAGCCAGGAGCTGGTGCTCTGCGCCGCTCAAGGACGATCCCGAGTTGGCTCACCATGTTGTTAAGTTTTCGTTGTAACTCATGTAGTTGCGGCGCCGCGGAAACGGCCAAGCACAGCGGGCGCCGGTGCGGACCTCCCCCGAGCAGTTGCAAGCCCCCAAGCGGGGCACAGAACGACTCAACCTCTGCGCCTATCGATAACATAAGTTTTGCGGTTTCTTCAAGCACCTCGGAGCTTTGGTCGCCAAGAAAAAACAGCGTCAGGTGCAGGTTCTGCAAATCCAGCGGTTTGAATGTTGGAAGGGCAGCAGACAGACCCTCTTGCAACCGTCTCAACCGTTTGCTCATTGCGGGTTGCAGGGGGGCGGCGATAAAGGCGCGCATGAGGTTAAATCCCCTCGGTCGCGATCTGAGAACGGCGCCGGTAAAGGGGGAGCATGGTGTGGAAAATACTCCCCGGGCCCTCTGGCCGATTTTCACTCCAGAGCAGTCCGCCATGTGCTTCGATGAGCCCCTTGGCTAGCGGGAGACCAAGCCCGACATTGGGTGTTGACGGCGCGGAGCTGCTACGGCCGTGCAGACTGATATCTCCACAACCGTAAAATTTTTCAAAAATACGCAAGCGCTCTTTCTCGTCAATTCCACTCCCGCTATCGGCGATGCGGACATCAATCATGTCGGGAGTATTATTTGCGTTGAAAAAGCTGGGACAGAAGGGTTCGAGACGTTGTTGCATTGCCAGGATCTCATCGCTGCAGGTATAGCCGGCATCTATTTCGATCCAGCCCCCATTGGGCGTAAATCTTATTGCATTATCCAAAATATGAGAGAGGGCCCGTTTCAGGTGGTGCATGTCGCCACAGGGGGAGAGTTGGCCGGGAATTTCGCCGCGCCGAATCTTAATCTGGCGCTTGCTGGCATCCGGCTGTTTCCACGCTTGCAGGGTCTTTAGCAGATTGTCGAGGTCGATACTCTCACGGGCGAGATAGATATCCCGGGATTCGATGCGCGCTATCTCGAGCAGGTCTTCAACCAGAGCGTTGAGGCGCTCACCACCTTGGAGCATGGTGGAGAGAAGCGCGCGGGTATCTGGCGAGCTGTCCTGGAGATGGGTATCAAGGAGTTGCCCGGCGGAGAGGATGCAGGTCAGGGGGGTGCGCAGTTCATGGGATGCCAGGGCCAGAAAGCGGTCCTTCATGCGGCTGAGCTGTTCAAGGCTGTTGTTGGCTGTTTCGAGACGATGAAGGTGCTCGCGCAACTGTCTGCGTGAGCGCTCTAGTTCGCGTTGCCCTGCCTCGGTCAGTCTGTGCTGCCATTCGAGCTGTTCAATCAGGTCGCAGGTATCGATGCTGGCGGCGATGAACGTGCAAATCTGCTCAAGGAGATCAATTTCGGGGCGCGAAAACTGGCGGGGGGTGCGCTGGAAAAAGAACAGTGTTCCAAGCGTCCGGCCGTGGGCGATCAGTGGTAGGGCGAGCAGGCTGCGCCAGCCGGCGTCAATAATTGCTGCGCAGTAAAGCTCTGCTTCCCCGCGAAGATCAACCCAGTTGTGGGGAATGCCGCTATTGATCACTTTATTGGCCAGGCCCATCCCGGCCGGTACTTTTTGTAGCTCGCGCGCCAGACTATCGTCGATGCCGACGCACGCCGTCAGTGAGAGTGGTGAGCCGGGTTGTGGCATCTGATAGATACCGCAGCCGTCGACAGCAAGGGCAAACTGAAGTTGTGTAAGAATCTGTGGCAAGGTTTCGGAGTTGTTGCGATTGCTTGCTGTCAGCAGCGCGACCTGTTGTAAAAGCCGCAAGCGGTCAATCTCATGCTGTAGGGCAAAGTCGTCGACGGTAATCGTGTCTGTTAGAAGCCGTTTATCCATGGACAACCACTCCTGAAGAATGATGTATTTAGGGCTAAACTGCGAGCTGTGATTGGCAAGTGAAGCAATCTAGCGCAGATTGCCAAGCTTCGTCCAGTCTCAGAATGAAATCTCAGCCAAGACTTTCTATGGCAAAACGGCGTAGCCATTCGAGAGCCATGCTGGCACTCATCTTTTGAACCTTTTGACGGTCACCGCTAAATTGATAGCCGCGCACCTGATTGACGTTTTCGGCCGCCAGGGCAAGATAAACCGTACCGACCGGTTTTTCCTCTGTACCGCCGCCGGGTCCGGCGATGCCGGTGACGGCTAGCGCTAGATCCGAGCCGGAAGCGGCCCGTATTCCGCGAGCCATCGCCAGCGCGCATTCGGCACTGACCGCACCATAGGTGGCGATGATACCGGGTTCGACCCCCAGCCAGCCGATTTTTGCCGAATCGGCATAGGTGACGGCGCCGCGTTCAAGAAACTCTGAAGCCCCTGCGACGCTGGTCAACATTTGGCTGATCAGTCCTCCGGTACAGGATTCGGCCAAGGATAGGCTGATCCCGGCGCGGCGGAGCAGTTCGCCGACATGCGCGGCCATGCTCTCATCCCCTCGTGCGACCAGATAGTCCCCAAGCTGTTCAACCAGGAGCGCTTCAGCCGTATCCAGCAACTGTTCGGCATTCTCGGTTTCTGCTTGCAGAGAAACGCGCACCAAGGGGTAATCAAGCGAGAAGCAGACCCGAATCTCGCGCGGCAGGTCGGCATAGGGGATGCGAGCTTCAATTTGTGGTTCCGATAGACCGAAGAAGCCGTAACTCCGTTTCAAAAGTGGTTCCGAACCGGGTTTGGTGCGTTGCAGGGCAGGGATCACAGCATTTGTCAGCATGGCCCGCATCTCGGCAGGAACACCTGGCAGAAAGAAGAGATCGCAGCCCTGTTGACGGAGCCAGAACCCCGGTGCCGAACCTTCGGTGTTCGCCAGTGGTAGCGATTTTTGCGGGAGCAGCGCCTGGCGTAGAACACCAGACTCAAGCTCCCGGCCAGATTCTGCGTAGCGTTTGCGAATCATTTCGACCGCACTTTGGTTCTCCTCTAAGGGGCGACCTAGAGCCTGGGCGACCGTTTTAGCCGTCAGGTCATCACCGGTTGAACCGAGGCCGCCAGTAGCAATGATCACATCCTGCTGCGGAATCAGCAGTTGCAGGGCTTGAGATATCTGCGCCGGATTGTCCGGTACGCACAAGGATGTGCTCAGGCGATAACCCGCTGGTCCCAGCAGGCTCGCAATGTCACAGGTATTGGTGTCACTTCGGCTGCCGTTTAAAAGTTCATCACCGGTGGCGAGGACGGCAATACGAATAAGACTCATTTTTTACCTCTATAGGATTGCGAGTTTTTTGCGTGCGCAGTCTTCAACCAGTTGATAGATTTCGGGTAGCGGCAGACCACTCGACTTGGCCAGTCGCCGACAGACTTCAAACTCTGGAGCAATGCGCAGCAGCTGACCGTTATCGAAGAACAGTTTGGCCGCCGCCGGTCCGAGCTCGGTTTCAAACGCGAGCTCTCTGCGCTCGAGTTTGAAACGTTCCGCCGGATAGGTTCGCACGCCGCTGGCACTGCTGCCGATCATGATCAGTCGGGCCATTTTCTCTGCTAAGGGTTCTTCCGTAATGACCGTCAGGCAAACAGCGGGGCGGTTCTTCTTCATTTGTAAAGGGCTATAGGCCACGTCGAGGGCACCAGCAGCCATGAGGTCTTCGAGTAGGGCGCCTAACCATTCCGGATTACCATCATCGATATGGGTTTCGAGAACCACAACCTGGTCGCGTTGAAGCGAAGAATCGTCGCTGGTTCCGATAATGCCGCGCAGTAGGTTGGGCCGGTCCTCCAACTGCCAGCCGCCCACCCCATAACCAGTGCGCTCGAGCTGCATGGCGGGCAGGGGCCCGAAGTGGGTGGCCTCTCTGGCGATCGTTGCCCCGCTGGGGGTGACCAGCTCGCGGTCAGTGCCGCTGTCGACTACCGGGGTTCCTGTCAGCAGTTCGATGACAGCCGGTGCCGGGAGCGGCAGGGCACCGTGGGCACAGCGTGAAAGACCGCGCGACAGCGGCAGCGGTGAGCAGATGAGTTGTTCGATGCCGAGTAGTTCAAGACCGATGGCTGCGCCACACAGGTCGATGATGGCATCGATTGCGCCGACCTCATGAAAATGAACCTTCTCCAACGAAATACCGTGGACCTTTGCTTCGGCTTCGCCGAGGCGCAAGAAGATCCGCCGGGCTCTTTCCTTAATCGGGAGGGAGAGGGAACTGTCTGCCAACAGCCGGTCGATGTCGCTCCAGTGGCGATGGTGATGTTGCTCGGCGCAGATCACCTGTATGCGGCAGCCTTCGATGCCGTGACGCTGCTCACGGTCGATTTTGAGTTCCCAGCCGGGCAGACCCAATTTTTCAAGTTCCAGCTGAAACGCGGTCGGATTAACGCCAAGGTCAATCAGCAGGCCAAGGAACATATCACCGGAGATGCCGGAAAAACAATCGAGATAGAGGGTTTTCATCATAGGGTCCGATAGACATAAGAGCTCATGGTGCTCTCCAATGGATTGTAACGAATCTGAGATTAGTAGCGGAATATTTCAGTAATAATAGCGGCACTGAATGACAATGATACTCTTATCGTCCACTCTGTAGACGAGGCGATGTTCACGGTCGATGCGCCGTGACCAGTAACCTGTCCAGTTGTGTTTGAGTGGTTCGGGGTCACCAATCCCGGCAAATGGCTGGCGGACAATTTCTTTGAGCAATCTGTTGACCCGTTTGAGGTTCTTTTTGTCGGTCTTCTGCCAAAACAGGTAATCTTCCCATGCTTTTTCCGCCCAGCAGATGATCATTCCTCGATCAGCTCGCGGGGCGTTGCTTTTCCTGCTTCGACTTCGGTAATCGCCTGATTCAGGCGTTCAGCGTTTTTTGGACTTGCCATTAAATAGGCGGTCTCTTCGTAGGCCTGGAAGTCTTCGAGACTGATAACCACCGCAGGTTTGCCGTTTTGACGGGTTATCAGAATCGGTTTGTGGTCATCATTGACCTTGTCCAGTGTGCTCGCCAGAGTGCTGCGGAATGCGGAATAGCTGATTGTGTCCATATCAGGCCCCTTAGGTTGTACCTGGCATTGTACTTGTGCTTATAGTTGTACGCAAGGGGGCTTTTTCTAAAGCCATTGTTCTTGATTAGCCGACAAGCACCTTATTGACTGTTTGGTAGGGGGGATCATGCAGAACATCGGCACTGCGGCTGTCTACCATCCCAAAAATCCGCAACTGTCCCCGTTGTGGAAGATGCTCAGGCGGCCATTACCATGACTTCAAGTTGAACTATGATGAAAACTGTGTGCGCCAGTATGGCTATCCTCGGCGCGTGGTCAGCGATGTTGTAAATGATTACCTGAAATGCGGCGATTTGCGTGAAGGATTTGCTCGTATACGTTGCCCTGATTGCAGCCATGAATACCTGCTTGCCGCAGGAAAAGCGCGACCGGTCGCAGAAGCATGCGCTGTTGCAGCCCACCTGGTCAGAAATGTTGATTATCTGTCGCTGAGTTGCCTCGCTCGCTGCCTAAATCGAGAACTCTCCAGTCTCAGTCAGGCACATTTCGAGTAGAGCGACGTTCTGTAATGGATGATAGATAACGCTGTAAATTGGAGCTCGCGTTTGAGTCGTTGGAAATACCCATTTGTCAGACCCTTGAATTTCCATTTCCAGCTAAAGCAAAACACTTTGAGTTGGCTCGCAATTGGAAAGTGTGATAAATAATCTGACATTTATGGTTTTATGTATGATGCTTTCGCAAGTAAGCAAAATATCCGATGGCTAAGCAAAAAGCGCCAAATGCAAGGCACGCAATTTTCGAGCAATGAGGCGTACTTACGTACGTCGAAGCAGCGAGAGAAATTGCAGCAACGCAGCAGTTGGTGAGTTTTTGCGACGCCATCATGTATGGGTCGCGTGATTTAGTGTTCAAGCAGATAGCTGAGAGAATGCTCCTCTTCGTATTGTGAAAAATCCATGGCCAAAGTAAAGAAATCCAGAAGGAATATTAAGAAAAAATCAACTGTCGCCGTTTCGCTGGAGGTCCTTGAGATTCAGGGACAGGAATATCTTCAAACGAAAAAATTCGGCAAGGCGATTGATATCTTTAAGCAACTGGTAAAGAGAGATTCCGCTCTGGCCTATCAGGAGAGTCTGGCCCAAGCGTATCTGTGCAGGGCTCGGGGGCTGGCCAACAAGGGGATGGTCAAGGAAGCCCTGACTCTGCTGGAAAATCGGGAGCGGTTTTGTCCTGCTGCCGTCGCCCAGACACCCTGCGCAAATTTTAAAATTAATTTGCTGATTGCTACGGGACATCCGAGAAAAGCTGCCGCACTTTATTCTCTCGAGAGCAGCCACGGCAACCCAAACCTGGGGGCTGTTAGTGATCTTTTGGCAGCGCTGATTCTGAGCGGAGAGACCATCCTTCTTGGTGAACTCCGCGAAGATGACTCCCTGGTCGGTCACCTCCCTTTTGCATGCGCGGCGCTACAAGCATACTGTGCCCACTCTGATGACGAAGTGCGGCAACAGCTGAAGCAGATCTCCTTCCGTTCTCCCTATCGAAATTTTGCCTTGGCGCTTAAGGGATTGCTGCTGCTTGCTTCTGATAAGACCGCCGCTGTTGGGCTCTTTTCCAAAATCCCTTTTATCTCACCCTTTTATGCTCTGGTTCGCCCCATTCAGCTTTGTGCCGCCGCCGATGAATCGCTTGTCGCCGCCTTGGCCCAGATGAAGCGTTCCGATTTGCAACTTCTAGCGGGTATCAGCGGCGTTACGGAGCAACAACTGGGTCTTTTGGTCGATCTTCAAAAAGCGCAGGCTCAGCCGCAAAAACAGATCGAGCTCCTCTGTTTTCGAATGGAAAAGTTCGATGCCGAATCGGCCAAACGTGCTTGCCTCAATTTGCTCCCTCTTCATCCGGGGGGAGAATATACTTACAAAAAGGCCTTCTCGCACATCTCTCTTCCCGAAGCGTTCCGCGTGCAGGCACTGGCTTTCGAACATTATCAGGATTCAGATCAGGCCCTGGTCTTTTGGCGAAAGTATGTTGAGCATTTAAAGCAAGAGTCCGATTCGGAAGAAAATGAGCTGACGATCGCACTGGTTTTTCGACATATGGCTGAGCTCTGCGAGTATCTGGGATCGTCGTATTTTGATCCAGACTCGCAAGCGGCATATGTTGAAAATTTGGCGCAAAGTGTTATCCATGATCCGGCAGACAAGGCAACCTACCTGAAGCTTTTTGAGCGATGCCGAAAAGATAAGTCGGCAATGCGCAGATGGCTTGATTCCGCCCTGAAATATTTTCCTGCCGATATTGATATTCTGCTGGTTGCCGCAACGTTTGCGCAGGGGAACAATGCCTATAAAAAAACGGCCCGCTTCGCTAAGCTTATCCTTGATGTCGATCCTATCAATACCCGGGCGCGGGCCCTCATGTTGCAAGCTCAACTGGCCCATGGACGAAAACTGACCGAGTCGGGCAACCTTGGATTGGCGGCGCGTGAATTTGTCTTGGCGGAGGAGCAGCAACGTTCCCCCCTTGCCAAAGGGACCGCCCGAATTTGTCAGGGGTTGCTGAGCTTAATGACGAAAGCGGATGTTGCGGGGCAGTCATTGATTGCTGAAGGCCAAAAAATGGTCGGCTTGCCCTGTAAGGCATGGCTCATCACCGCTATTGAAGCCCAACTGATGGGACTGCCACAGCGAGAACAAAAAATATTAAACCAGCAGCTCAAAGCGACGAACAGCTCAATTCTGGGGAAAAGTGAATTATTTGATCTGCTTGAACAGGTTGAAATCTATCATCTACAGGCCCCGCAGATTATGAAAAATATGGCAATTCTGTTGCGGCCCCTGTTTAAAAATGCGGCCAAATTGGAGTTTTTGCATGCCGAATCACTCAACCTTTGTGAGGCGTTTTATCGCAAGATGAATTTTTTTCTGCTTAAAACCTTTGCCCCAGTGGCTGAAAAGCGTTGGACGGAAAGCCCGATTTTTGTCTTTTTCCGTCTTTATGCCAAAAGCAAAGGGAATTCATCGCTGCTTAATGCCCATGAGCAGGAGCAGCTTGATTGCATGTATGACATGGCCTTAGATAGAAATGATCTTCCGCTGACCCAACTTATTGATGAATTTATTAACAGTTCGCCCTTTAGTGAAATTGGGAAAAACGATTTTGAAAAATTTATCAAACAATGCCTTGTTGATTACGGTGACTCAGATTTGGATGAACCGGTACCGGCAAAAAAACGCTTGCCGAAACCAACTAAACCGAAGACGACTGATAAGAAAAATGACAATTCCGATCAATTGAAGTTATTTTGATGCTATCCCCCTACGCCATTCTTGAAGTAGAAGAAACCGCAACTAATATGCAAATTAAGAAGGCCTATCTGTCCAAAGTACGGCAGCATCCTCCGGAGCGTGATTCCCGGGGGTTTCAGCGAATCCGGGCGGCATTTGAGCGGATTGAAACAAAACAGGATCGGCTCAAATACCGGCTCTTTCATTGCGGCCAGCCTGAATTGGAACCGCTAGCAGAAAAATGGCTGGAATATGCTGCCGGGAAACGTCCGACGGAGAAGACAATCACTGCGCTGCTCGCTGCTGCGTCAAGTGAATGTCGGCTCGAGAAAGATTAGTCTTTGTGGATGATGTGACCAAAGATGAGTTGACCCGTCAGTTTCGTACCTGCCTTGAGCAGCTTCCCGAAGACTGTGGGGCCGCGATTGAAGCTGAGGGGCCGATTGATCTGTATTCGCTTTTCTCCGAATTGACTGCACTAAAGAATGAGGTCAGGATCGAATCCCGCCAGGTGAAATCGGCCTTGGATGAATTTAAGGCGGTATTTACGACCCTGCAGGATGCGCAGGAGCAGATGAGTGCCGAATTGGTTCAGGGGCGTAAGGATCGACTCGAGGTTTCCCGGGCGATATTGCGGCCTCTGCTCCGGGAACTACTCGATCTGCACGACCGAATCGCTACGGGGTTGAAGACCACCCAAACCCATCGTCCGTCGCTGTTGTTCAGATGCTCGCGGCGCGATACCCGTTTACTGGAGAGCCTGCGGGAAGGGCAGCAGATCTCCTTGCGCCGGCTTGACGCCTTGCTCGCTTCCTACCAGGTTCGTCCGGTGGAGGTGGTTGGTGAAAAATTCGACCCGAACTGCATGCATGCGGCCGCAACAGAACATCGCCCCGATCTGGCGGATGCTCTGGTTACGACCGAACTACGCAGAGGCTTTACCTGGCATGAAGAGCTGTTGCGTATTCCCGAAGTCAAGATTAACAAAATTGTGAGGTCATAATGATGAAGGATATTATTCTCGGCATCGATTTAGGAACCACCAATTCCGAAATTGCCATTATTGAAAACGGTCTGGCAACCATTATCACCCATCAGGGATGCAACATATTGCCCTCATTCGTTGGGCTCGATGAACAGGGCGCAATTCTGGTTGGTGAGGCCGCGCGCAATCAATATCATGTCTATCCCGAACGGACGGTCAAGTCGATTAAACGCCTGATGGGCACTGCGACTCAGATTACCCTGGGCGAGCGCTCTTTTACCCCGCCAGAGATCTCGGCGATTATTTTGAAACAGCTGAAGCAGATGGCCGAAGCACATCTTGGCCAACAAGTCACCAAGGTGGTCATTACGGTCCCCGCATATTTTTCTGATGCACAGCGTCAGGCAACGCGCGATGCGGGAGAAATCGCCGGCCTTCAGGTGGTAAAAATTATCAATGAGCCAACAGCAGCGGCCCTCTCATATGAAGCTGATCATCAGGGGCACAAACGGATTTTGATATATGATTTGGGGGGTGGAACCTTCGATGTTTCGGTTGTTGAACTGGAAGATGACATCATCGAGGTTGTTTCCAGTCATGGCAACAACCTGCTCGGTGGGGATGATTTCGACAAAAAAATTCTCGAATTTCTATTGGCACATCTCCAGGAGGTATCAGGGTTTGAGCCTGATGCGCTTTCGGCCCAGGCCATGGCCCGTCTTGATCGGGCTGCGGAAGCGGCTAAGAAAACCCTTTCGGATCATCCCTTTGCTCGGATTGAAGAGGAATATCTTCTCGAGCGTGATGGAGTGCCGATTCACCTTTCGCTGGAACTCGCGCGCAGTGACTATGAGAGTATGATCAGGCCCTTTATCGATGAGACCTTGGCGGCCATCCATACCGCATTGAGTAGTGCCGGCCTGACGGTCGCAGATATCGATGAGACCCTGTTGGTGGGTGGCTCGACACGCACCCCGCTGGTGCAAAGGATGCTGCAAGAGGAATTTGGTACTCAGCCGCGGTGTGAAGTGAACCCTGATCTGTGCGTTGCCGCAGGGGCCGCCGTTCAAGCCGGGATGTTGGCGGGCGAAAAGGTCTCAACCGTGCTAGTCGATATTACCCCTTACACCTTTGGCACCAGCTCTTTACACGAATTGAACGGCAAATCCTATCCCTTCTTTTTTGTTCCGATTATCTCCAGGAACACCCCGATTCCGGTGACGAAAAGTGAAGTATTCTATACTGTCTATGATAATCAAGAGCGAGTTACGGTTAATGTCTTTCAAGGGGAAAATCCGGACGCACTGCAAAATATTAAAATTGGCGAGTTTATCATCGGAGGGTTAAGTAAGGGCCCTGCCGGAAATGAAATCATCAATCAGTTCAGCCTCGATACCGACGGTATCCTGCACGTTACAGCCCGGGAGAAAAAAACCGGCATCGAGAAGCACATTACCATCGACAATGCGCTGTCGAGCTTCGATGAAACTGAGTTGGAGCGCGCCAAGGACCGGATCGATCATCTGTTCAACACTCGAGAGGCAGACGGCGTAAACGCAAACTACCCAACAGGTGATGAAGGGGCTCACCAGGCAATCGTTCAAGCCAAGGCTCTGATGGAGAAAGCCGAAAGAATGCTCGATGCGGCTTCGCCCGAGGATCGTGAAGAGATTATTGATTTCATCGAGCTCATCAAAGATGCTTTAGCCTCTGACGATTTGGACGCCCTGGTAGATCCGGTTGCCGAACTCTCCGAGATTCTGTTCTATCTGGAAGCCTAAGCGGTGCAACGTTGTCCCGTGTGTCAGGCGTCCTTCACCGGCGGAAATGAAAGTTGCCGGCGTTGCCACGCTGATCTGTCCCTGCTGTTACGGATTGAACAACAGGCGGATGCTTTGGCATCCCACGCGGCCCGACTCTGGGCTAAAGGCGATGTCGCCGGCACACAACGAATCGCGTTGCGTGCTCTGGCCTTAAAGCGAACTCCGTTGGCCACAATGGTCCATCGCATGGCGTGCCATTATCTGAATCAGTTGGAAATATCCACATCTTCGTAAGTCAATATGGGTGTTGTGAGCATTTAAGCGATCATTAACCTGTGAAAGAGTTCAAGGGGTCTTGACAAATACTTTAATTTCTTTAGTCAGAAGTGTTGATTCTCTGTCGCTGAGTTGCCTCGCTCGCTTCCTAAACCGAAAACTCTCCAGTCTCAGTCAGGCCGCATTTCGAGTAGAGCGACGTTCTGTAATGGATGATGGGTTACGCTGTAAATTGGAGCTGACGTTTGAGTCGTTGGAAATACCCATTTGTCAGTCGCGGTAGGAACGCCGGTTACCCGGCGCCCCCCGCACAGATCCCGGCGTGCGGGATTACCGCACCGGGCTCCTGCCTCGGGTCAAACGCAGAGGCACTGCTGCTGTCTCT
>JBDNGT010000348.1:0-3252 GCA_041689145.1 Geopsychrobacter sp.
ACCCACTGGGAAAAAAATTACACCGCCAAAAAATGGTTGGCGATGGAGTCGGGAAAGAATGTCTGAAATGATCAAATCAAAAGAGGTCATTTTTTCTCCCGATGAAACTAGAATAATCAAAAAAACGTATCTTTCGGAACAGCAAGGCCTTGCTCCCTCAAGTATTTGGGGTGACTATGAAGATACTGGACACAATAGACAAGCCAAGTATGAATTACTAAAACTTTTCCCTGAGATTGAAACCGCTGAACAATTTCGAACACCTAAACCAGAGCGTTTGATTCAGCGAATTATCCATATTGCAACAACAGAAAATGATCTCGTCCTCGACTTTCATCTTGGCTCCGGCACAACCGCCGCAGTCGCCCACAAGATGGGCCGTCGCTATATCGGCGTCGAGCAGATGGACTACATAGAGAACATCACTGTTGAGCGGCTGAAAAAAGTGATCGGCAGGAAAGTTCAGCCCAAAGACAAACTCATCGAAGAACTGGAATTTGACCAGGGCGGCATTTCAAAAAGTGTCAACTGGCAAGGCGGCGGCAGCTTCGTTTATTGCGAGCTGAACCGGGCCAATCAAACCTTTATCGACCAGATTCAATCCGCCACAACCGGCGACGACCTGCAAACCATCTGGCAAGCCATGCAGGAACGCGCCTTCCTCTCCTACAAACTCGACCCGAAAACCATAGACGCCAACAAGAGTGAGTTTGCAGCCCTCTCGTTTGAAGACCGGCAACGCTTTCTTATCGAAGTGCTGGACAAGAATATGCTCTACGTGCCGTACAGCGAAATTGACGACGTAACCTACGCCGTGTCGGATGCGGACAAGGCGCTGAACCGGCAGTTCTTCAAGCTCGGTGAGGGAAGTCGTTCATGACCGACGTAAAGACCCTGAATCAATTGGTGTTTGAATGGGTGGGCCGCCGCGAGTTCGATAAAACCCGTGTGCCCGGCTGCATCACTGACAACCTCAACCCCAATTTCCCCATGCGCCCCTATCAGCACAGTGCGTTCCAATATTTTGTCAATTACTGGCAGGAGCCGTTTGACGGCAAGCCGAGGCAGAACCACCAGTTACTGTTCCATATGGCGACCGGCAGCGGCAAAACTATGATGATGGCGGGCATGATCCTTTATCTCTATGCAAAGGGATTCAGGAATTTCCTCTTTTTTGTGAACAGCACCAACATTATCAACAAGACCCGCGACAACTTCCTCAATCCCCAATCCGGCAAGTATCTGTTTGCCGAGAGCGTTAGTTTCGGCGATAAGCGCGTGACGGTGCGGGAGGTCGAGAACTTCCAGGTGGCGAACGGGGACGACATCAACATCGTCTTTTCTACCATCCAGGGCCTGCACATGAGCCTGAATGTGCCCCGTGAAAACAGCCTCACCTATGACGATTTCGAGGACCAGAAGATCGTCCAGATTTCGGACGAGGCGCACCACATCAACGCCGACACCAAGAAGGGAAATGGCAAACTCTCGCAGGAGGTGCTGTTTGAAGTTGTGAGTTGGGAAGGTACGGTAGAGCGGATTTTTAATGCACATCCCGATAACCTGCTTCTTGAGTTTACCGCCACGATGGACCTGAATAACGAGTACCTGGCGGAAAAGTACAAGCCGAAACTGATTTTCGACTACCCGCTCAAGGATTTCCGCAAAGACGGCTATTCCAAGGAAGTAAAGGTGTTACAGGCGGACATGCAACCCTTTGAGCGCGCTTTACAGGCGGTTCTGTTAAGCCAGTATCGCCACAAGATTTTTGAAAAATACAAGAAGCACATTAAGCCGGTCCTTTTGTTCAAATCGAAAACCATCAAGGAGAGCCAGGCATTTTTTGAACTGTTCAGAGACGGAATCCAGGGCTTGCGGGCAAGCACACTGGAGGCCATTCGCGCCGAAAATACCGACGTCACGCTGAGAAAAATGTTCGACTACTTCGACACAAATAAGATTACCTTTGAGAACCTGATCACGGAGTTGAAGGAAGACTTTGCGGAGAACAAGCTTATCTCGGTGAACAGCAAGGAGGAAAGCGAAGTCAAACAGCTTGCCGTCAATTCGCTCGAAGAGGAAACCAACGAATACCGCGCCGTGTTTGCCGTGGACAAGCTCAATGAAGGCTGGGACGTGCTCAACCTGTTCGACATCGTGCGCCTCTACGACACCCGCGACAGCAAGGCCAATAAAATCGGCAAGACAACCATGAGCGAAGCGCAGTTGATCGGCCGTGGCGCGCGCTACTGCCCGTTCCAGCTAACCGGCGATCAGCCCCTGTATGGCCGAAAATATGACGCAGATTTGGATAACGAACTGCGCGTGTGCGAGGAGCTTTACTACCACAGCGCCTACAACCCAAAATATATCCAGGAACTGAACACCGCGCTGCAAGAGATCGGGATCAAGGCCAAGACAACACGGGAACGTAAAGTCAGCCTGAAAGAGAGCTTCAAGACAACGCCGTTGTACAAGGCGGGGCACATTTTTCTGAATGAACGCCGGTCTTACAGCCGCGAGGACATAGATGGGCTGGACGGCAGCCTGATAAACCAGCGTCACAAGGTACTGCTACGTACCGGCTACATCACCTCCACCATTGCGTTCGAGGCGGAAGGTCAGGACAAGTCGGGCGCGGAGCGGAAATCGAAGGACTACGATCTTTCGAGTTTTGGGGTTCCCATCATCCGCAAGGCCATGCAGCGCCTCGACTTTTACGAGTTTTCCAGCCTCAAATGGTATTTGCCCAACATCCAATCGGTGCAAGAGTTCATCGTTTCCGATAGGTATCTTGGAAAAATCAGGCTCGAAGTCTCGGGCTCGCCGGAGAAAATCGGCAATCTTACCCCCGATGACAATCTGATTGCTGCCACGCAGATACTGCAAACCATTGCAGAGGTGATAGCGTCCGACAAGGTGGAATTCAAGGGGACGAAGCAGTTCAAGCCCTTCATGATCAAGGAAACTTTCACCAACAAGACCTTGAATTTCATGCTGGACGAAGGGGGCGACAAGGAGTTTGGCCGGTCGATGAACAACATTGTTGAAACGTCCTATCACCTCGATCTGAGCAAAAAAGATTGGTACGTGTTCGATGATTGCTTCGGGACATCGGAAGAAAAGTTGCTGAACCAATTCATCGACAAGCGCTACGACGATCTGAAAAAAAAATATTCTGACGCCTGGCTGATACGCAATGAGAAGCCCTTCAAACTGTACAACTTCGACGACGTCAGGCCGCTGGAGCCG
>JBDNGT010000349.1:0-2212 GCA_041689145.1 Geopsychrobacter sp.
CTTCTCAACCAGGCGGATGGAGCCGAACACAAAACCATGATGAAATTGAATCCGATTCAGTATAGTCTGGAGTAGCATCCCGTCTCCTTTTCCAGCACTGGATTTTTTGGTCGAAACCCATACTGCCGGAATTAAAGACGGGATGCTCTTTTATTTGCTAACTCGGTTGCTGCTCAGGCCCCCTTGCCCTGAAATTTACCCACAGATTCTGCGGAGGAGGCCAAAAATTTTATGATTGGGACTGCATTCTATTTTAGTTATTTCTGACTTGTTTATAGATTTGTAATAAATATTCCTTTTTTCGCGCCATTTGTGTAAAGTACATTTTCTTTCACGTGTCAAAATAAATATCCGCAGCAAGCATCACTGCTGAAATCTATGGTATCTTCATAAATGACGGACCCGCTAAAATTTGTTTCAGGAACCTCCGGTAAGATAGTTCCTGACGCATTTCATGGGACAAGCCTAGCGGTTGCTGAAAGGATAGCATCAGGGGAACCCTTCGTGCCTAGTCGTGGGGAAGATAAGTACCTCGGTGATGGGGTCTATTTTTTTGAGGGTGATTTTGATGCTGCTTTGGCTTATCCAAGAGATAGGGGCATTGAGGAGCCTGGCGTAATACAGGCTGTAGTTAGCTTGAATAATTGCCTTGACCTCACTCGCAGCAAGCATCGCGAAATGATTAAAGAAGTCCAAACGGAGCTGGTAGCAAAGATGGGTTGCAGCGTCAATGATGCAGCAGCAATAAGTTACCTCTGTGAGCTTGCGGAAATAAATGTGGCAAGAGCTGTTCATATTAAGAGGTCTCCGCACAGGAGAGGCCTTGTTAAGATGTTTTCTGGATCAAGGTTCTATGATGGCCAGAGCATTTACTTATGTGTTAAAAATCTAGGAAATATCTACAGCGTTAAACTCGCTACTGGATAATGGAGAAGGTTATGAACGAGTGGGAAAAGAACGTTCAAAATAAAATCAGCAGTTTTTTTGAAAATGCAACAATTGAAAAGATCCGTGAAGTTGCTGATAAGAGTGGGTTTGATTACTACAACAACTTAGATGTTGAATTAATGTCCGACTACGAACACTACATTGATTTTAACTTTTCATTCAATGATCAAGGGGCAGGTAACCCTTGGGTTTATTCCCATACCAGTAGTACAATGGTTATGTTCTGCGGAACTGAAAGCATGCCCGTTGCTGACGAACGTGTGGATTACTCTTTAGCAGCATAGATTGATCTATTATGAAAACACACTCAATTCAGACTACTAACATTTCCGTGAAGGAGCTGCACATTCGGGCTATTGCTTCCCCATCTGTAGAAAAGGGTGAAGACGGTGGTACGTTCAAGTTTATGACTCAACACTCCGAATACGACCCTGATAAGAAGACAATAAGTGTCATTGCTAGGGTCGAGGTAGGCCTAGACGATGATGGTAAGCCAAAAGATGATGCTCTGTTTGAATTGAAGATCGAAATTAGGGCAGATTTTAAAGTTGATGACTCTCGCTTTCCCCTTAAGCATATATCCCATTGGGCATCGCACAATGCTCCGATGATTTTGTTTCCTTATCTTAGGGAGCAAGCGTACTCTTTGACCCAAAGGTGTGGGTTTAAGGGTATGTTACTTCCTCTTTTGGAAATACCTTTAATGCCAGCAAGTGCAGAAGAATAGCTTTTTATTGCAAATTTAATGACAATAAGGGCCCATCTCTTTAAGAGGTTGGGCCTTTTGTTTTGATGGTGTCTATAAATACAAAAGATAGAAACCTGCTGCATGTCGGGGCAACGTAAAACTGAAATTTGCTGCCCCCTTATGACAGACAGAAAACCTATGTCTAGTCACAATCTCGCCTTTTCCCTCAGGGTAAACTAGAGGCTTACATGGGGTTGGTTTCCGCAGAACCCCAAACAGGCATACATGGGGTTCGTTTCTACAAATGCCCGCCCTCCCTTTTTTACGACCCCGAAAAATACCAAATACAGACACTTTCCAATATGCCAGAAAATACTAAACCCAGAAATCTTTCCCCTCGCGTGTGACCCCCCAGAAAATCTTTATCTAGTAACGTCGCTGGCAAGCAACGACAATTTCAACCGTCTTTGCAAAACCGCCCTTGCTGTCTTTCCGATAACGAACTGCGACAAGTTTTTCGCCGTACTGGTTAAGCTCTCTAACGCTGCCTTGCATACCCGGATGCAACTTTCTGGC